>NEUQ01000003.1 GCA_002288445.1 Verrucomicrobiia bacterium Tous-C2TDCM
TCGATTGGGGGAGCAAACGACGCAAAGACGGCGGGAACGGCAGGGGTGATCTTGATGGTTTTGTCAGGATTCGAAGGCTCGCCCCGCAGGTGGAAGAGGGTCTCCACGTCTGGATGATCGTCGAAGACACGGGGAATGCCGTCGTTTTCAAAATCGATCTGGCCTGGCACGGGATCGAGCCGCACCTGATGGGGCTCGAAGAGAGCCCGCAGGTTATAGTAGTCGACCTGGTCGATCGGATCATACTTGTGGTCATGGCACTTCGCGCAGTTTAGGGTCAGCCCGAGGAAGGCCTTCCCGGTGTGTTCGATCGTGTCGTCGAGCCAGGTGGTGCGGTTGAAGAGGTAATAGTTCCGTGCGAGGAATCCGGTCGCGCGGATCGCCTTGGCGTCGCCGGGCACGAGTTCGTCTGCGGCGAGCATCTCGGCGATCATGCGATCGTAGCCCTTGTCCCCGTTAAGCGATTCAACGATCCAATCGCGCCAATGCCAGAGGTGTTTCTGGCTGTGGCGGAGCTGGTCGCCGAGCCCATACCAGTCCGAGTAGCGCCAGACGTCCATCCAGTGTCGCGCCCATCGCTCGCCGTGTTGGGGACTGGCGAGCAACTCGTCGACGATCCTTTCGTCAGGCCTGGTGTCGCGGAGTTGTTCCGCGGTTGGAGGCAATCCAACGAGGTCGAGGTAAAGACGACGGAGGAGCGGCCCACGCTCCGCCTCGGCAGCGGGGACGAGCCCTTTCTCGCGATGCTTCCCCGCAAGAAAGGCATCGACCGGATGAACGATGCCCGCGATTGGCGGCACTTCGGGACGCTCGATGCGGTGGAAGGACCAGTGATCACGTGGATCCGCCTCGCCTTTCTCACCGGTCGGCACCGGGGCCCCGGCGAGAATCCAGGCGCGGATCGCGCCGATTTGTTCGGGCTTCAGTGGCGCGGCCTCGAGCGGCATGCGCTCATGCAGGTCTTCCGTCGTGAGCCGCTCGAGGAGCGGGCTCTCATCCGGTCTCCCGGCGACGATGACGGCTCCGTCCGCCCCTCCCTCGAGGAGGCGCGCTGCGGTATCGAGCCTCAATCCGCCCTTTTGTTTCAAGGACCCGTGACAGGATTGGCAACGTTCCGCCAGCACCGGCTTGATCTCGCGAAGGTAGTCGACCGCTTCGCTCTGGGTGGGGAGACTGCTCCACCCCAACAACAGCGTTGCGGCTAACGTGGCCCGCGGATTTGCGGGCCTTGGTCTGTCGTTTCCAGATCGGCTTATGGAGGAATCCTGCCAAATTGCTGCCGCGGCGGCGATCCTCTTTCTTCTCGCAATCGCGCCATCGGCAAGAGGAGTCGATCGATCGGTTCGCTCCAGAAAAAACGCGCTAAGATCACACGATAGGGGATCGTATAACCCTCGTGTAGATATGCCGCTCCATCCCTGATGAACCAATCCAACCCGCTTTTCACCGCCCTCGCCGCCGCTCTCCTCTGGGCGGCACCCGCCGCCGAGGCCCAGCGCACCAATCTCTCGGCCCGCGACGCTCTCGGTCTGGTCTCGGCCCAATTCGGTCCGCAGGCCACCCAGTCGATCGCCGAAATGCGAGCTCAGGGAGGTATTCCCCAGCCGAGCGACTGGCAGGTACTCGCCTACGACGAACGCGCGCCCAAGCTTCTCTATCGCTTCTGGGCCGGCGGCGGCCGAGCCGGAGATGGGGGAGTGGATGACCTTCGCTACCCCGACGACGTGCCGATCGGATATTTCGGCGTCTCACAAATCGCCGTGGATAGCGTGGCCGCCTTCACTATCGCCGAGGGAGAGGCCCGCAAGGCAAAAATGGCCTTCGACAGCTGCGATTACCTGCTGCGCCTCCGCGAATACTCGACCGAACTGGTCTGGCGTCTCGAATTGCTCGATGCCGCCCGTCGGCTCGTCGGCAAACTCTACATCTCTGGAAACACCGGGGAAGTCCTCCGCACCATCTGGGTTTATCGCGATCAGCGGGCAAGGCCGGACGGCCAAGCTCTCATCGTCGACTCACTGGCCCCGGCCGCTGCGACGACGCCATTGGGCTTGACGGGCGCCAATGCCTCCAGCGCGGCAATGCCGGGTTCGAAAATCGCACCCGGGGCAGTGATTTCCCCCCTGCCCCCGGGCATCGCTTCAGGCCAACTCCCCGGACAAATTCCCGGACAAATTCCCGGACAAGTCCCGGGATCGACCATGGGAATCCCCTCCACACCCACACTTCCGACACCGGGGGTGAACGCGAACGGAAACCCTCCTTTTGCGCCGGTGGATGCCAACGGCCGCCCCATGGTCGGGCCCGGCCTGGGAGACGGCATCCCTTCGCCGCCCCCGTTGCCCCAGGCGCCTTCCTCATCGGGCGGGGCGATCCCGGCCCCGCCTGCCCTGCCGACTCCAGTCGTGCCGACCTCTCCAGCGCCCAAGCTGATTCCGACAAGTCCTCCGAAGCCACCCATCACGCCCTCGACGGGAGGCGGCGGAGACTCCGAAAGGATCCCTCCCCCACCGATTCCTCGATAGACTGCTGAATCAGGCTCAGGCGCCCGAGCGCCTCGACGGTCCAGACGATGGGATAGGCGCGCTCGAAATACCAGAGCTTCGCGAAGTAAAATCCGATCGGCGAGGGCTCGAAGCGCGTGCCATGTTCGGTCGCCTGATCGAGCCAGACAAAGCCGAGGGCGAGCGACTCGGCGCTGTGGCGTGATGGGTTGAAAGATTGGAGAAAGGCCAGGGCGCTGAGGGCGAGGGCGGTTTCTTCGATGGTGGAAGGCGTCTTATCGCGGGCCGAACCCCAGCCTCCGTCTTCATTTTGATGGGACAGGAGCCAAGCGCGACCCCGCTCGACCGCCTCACTCGTCGCGTCGATCTCGCCGAGGGCGAGCAGGACCTTGGCGGTGCCGTAGGTCGGATTTTCCTCGTCGTCGCGGCGATGCTGGTTACCAAACCAAAGCGGTCGCCAAGAGCCATCGCGACGCTGCTCGCGGAGGAGAAACGCGATCCCCCGCCTCGTGCCCTCGTCAAGGCGCGATCGGAGCTGGACGGGCATTTGCTGCCTCCAAGCCCGCCATGCACGAAGAGTATGCGCAGTGAGGTCGGGAGATGAGCGATCGAAGGGCAGTGCCCCCCATCCTCGACAGAAAGTGGGAATGCCTCCGTCGCGGTTCTGCAGATCGAGCAACCACGCGATTCCCGCCTCGGCCGCGACCCGTGATTCCTCGTCATCCGGTCCCGACAAAAGCTCCTTCAAAGCGAGAAGGGCTCCGGGCGTGTCGTCGGCGTCGGGGACGCCGCCGCTGAGATCGGTCCAAGCCCAGCCCCCGGGCGCGGCATCGGTGAAAGGGTGGCGTTCCCGGTATTGCTGACCGAGGAGCCAACGTTTCACCCGTCCCTCGCTGTCAAAAGAGAGACCGTCGCCGGAAGAGCCCGTCCGATCGGCGCTGAGCGCCTTCACCGCCAGGGTCGTGGCCCAGGTCGCGAGGTTCGTATCGATGGGCCAACTCCCGTCGGGACGGACCGTCTCCAAAAGAAAGGAGACCCCCAGACTCACGACGGGGTGGTCACGCTCACCGGCAGCAACGAGGGCCATCGTGACGAAACTGGTCAACGGTGCCGCTTCTAGGAATCCTCCCGAGGCCGGTTGAATCGAGGCTAGCAGCTTGGAAAGTCCCGGCCAGAGGGGATCAGGCAAGGCGAGTCGAAACTTGGCCATCGTCCTGCGCGACTTGGCGTAACCGATCGCAATGAGGGCGGGCAGGGCGTAGCTCACCACGGGCAGACGCAGGATCGCGAACCAATGGCGGGGAAAGGCGGCAAGCCAGTGTGGCATTTGCATCACCTGATCCCACCCGCGCGGCCCGAGGGTGCCACTGATCGCGCAGAGCATGAGGATGGGCACGGAAAAGGTGCGGTCCTTCCCGTAACGGGCCTTCACCGTCTCGGCGATGCTCGCGGGATCGAGCGAGCCGACGTAGCCGCGGATCCAATGCGAGGCGCGCAGGACTGATGAACCTGCCGGATCGCCGCCGAAGCGGGTCAGGGCAGACCAGCAGAGCAGAGTCGTAGAGACGTTGGAGAAACTTTTGACCGTATCGCCCCAGCCACCGTCGGCGTTTTGATTCGCCATGAGCCAGCGGCAGGCGTCAGTGACCCGTTCGCGATGTTTCGCGGGATCGACCAAGCCGAGCGCAACGAGGGCGGTGGCGGTGGAAAGGGCAGAGGTGGAGAGTTCGCCAGTCCAGTGCCCTTCCGGGTTGCGCTCCGCGAGCAGCACGCTTTTTGCGTTTGTCAGGGTTTTTTGGAGGCGAGCCGGATCGATCATTACGAGAGCATCAAAGAGCGAGATGACCGAGGGCGAGGAGACCGTAGTAGGTATATTCGATGTCGAATTCCTCCTCATCCCAGGTGCCATGAAATCCCCCGGCGGCGGTCCAGAGGGAGTCGACGAAATCGAGCATGAGATCCTTCCGCTCCGCGAAACTGGCCTGCAATCCATCGAGGGCGTGCAGGGCAACGGCGGTGGAGAGGAGATCGGGCATGGGCGCGCCGGGAAAGGGCAGAAAACCGCCTGATGGATGCCACGAGTTCAAGATCCAGCCTGCCGTTTCGGCAGGGACGGGCTGGCGGAGATTGCGACAGAGGGTGACGGCCGCAGCGGTCGAGGGGAGGTTCGGGATGGGCAGATCGACATCGTTTGCCCAAGCCCCTCCGGCAACGCGCAGCGAGTCGAGACAACGCACGACCCCTTCCAAACATGGGAGTTCGATCCGGTGATCGGCGTAGGCTCCATAGGCGAGGAAACAGGCGTAGGCCGATCCGGTCTCGTCGTCGCCGGATTGATTGTAGCCTCCATCGGGGGTGCGGTAGCGCTCAATGCCTTCGAAAACGGGTGCGAGCAGGGTCGACGCAGGTGGCTTTGCCACGGCTGAGAAACTCCGCGCGAGACAACAGAGGTGCACGAAGTCAAGTTCCTCGAAGGCGACCCGTTTCGATTCAAGGAACGACTCCAGCGACTCGCCGGGCAGATCCACCTGTAGGGCGGTGAGGGCATCGATCGCGAAGCTCGTGTAATACAGGTCCGAGATGCCTTCGCGGTCGCGGAAGCCGCCGTCGGAATTCTGCTGCGATCGCACGTAGGCCTCTACGAGACCGCTGGCCTCGTCACCGAGCACAGATCGCGCGAGGCGCGCGACCTGGAGCATTTCGAGACGAAGGGACATGACTCAGGGTTTTGCGGTCACCGAGACCTTCAGGTGATTCTTGAGATCCTGTGTCGTGCTTCCGGAAAAGACGATGACGGCCATCTCCGAGATCATCTTGACTTCGCCGGGATTTTTCGCCTCACCTTCCAGAGTCACCACGGCATCTAGGTAAGCGACTTTCGCGTTCGTGACCCTCTGGAGAAAAGGCACGAGAAACTCATCGGCGACACGATTGCCCCAACCGACTCCCATCCGCTCGTAATCGACCACCAGTGAGCTTTCGACCTCGTGTTGCGGGAACTCGCGGCTCAGCGCTTCGAGGATCCGTTCGACTTGGATCTTGCTGCGAAGTGCTCCCGTGACGACAATCCTTTTCCCTTCCATCGCGACGCTCAGCTCCGGCTCGGGCTCCGGGAGGGAAGATGGCCGATTCCGATCTTCCGCGGTCGATTCCTTGAAAGCGGGAGGAGTCGAGGGTGCAACCATCGGGGCCGTGACTGGCGCGACCAACTCAGATGCCGCCGCCTTCTCTGCCGCGGCCGCTTGATTCTCTGACGTGATCTGCCGTTTCGGTTTCTCACAGGCGCTCACGAAGAGGAGCAGGACAAAAGGACTCCAATGGAGTCCGCGGAAGGGAAAATTCATTGCGACTTGCGGGAAAAGGATTTGCAGCACAAGGATGACGCGAGGCTCGCTCCGCGTCCAGCGCGATTCACCGCTCGCCTCACGCATCTCATGAACAACTCCTATGATTTCCTCGTCCTCGGCGGAGGCAGCGCCGGCTATGCGGCCGCACGCTCTGCCCACGATCTCGGGCTTACCGTGGCCGTGATTGATGGCGCCCGCGAACTTGGCGGACTTTGCATCCTGCGAGGCTGCATGCCCTCGAAGACACTGATCGAGTCGGCAAACCGCTTTCGCTCGATGCGACGGGCGGAGGAATTCGGCCTGCGGGCCAGCAGTCTCGCCATCCGGACGGACGAGATCATCACGCGGAAACGTCGCCTCATCGCCGAGTTCGCCGACTACCGCCGCGGCCAGCTCGAGGACGGTCGTTTCGACCTTATACGCGGCAGAGCGGCGTTCCGCAACAAGGAGTCCGTGATCGTCACTCCACTCGAAGGGGGGGATCCCTTCGAAGTTGCTTTCCGCTCCTGCCTCATCGCCACCGGCTCGGTCGTGACGCGACTGCCCGTTCCGGGCCTCGAAGAGAACCGCTACTGGACCAGCGACGAGATCCTCGACGCAACCGAGTTACCCGACCGGTTCATTGTCCTCGGCGGCGGAGCCATCGCGCTCGAGATGGCCTGCTACCTCGAAGGCCTCGGAAAGCGCGTTGACGTGATCCAGCGCAGCGCGCACCTGCTCTCCTCCTCCGACACGGACATCGCCGTTTCCCTCGAAAAGGCCCTAAGGGGACGAGAAACGTTTTTCCTTCATACCGGCACCCGGCTCGACCGGGTGGAGATGAGCGATACAGGGGAGAAGACCGTCTTCTTCGAGCAAGACGGAGAGCCCCGCAGCGTCACCGCCGACGAAATCCTCCAAGCTGTCGGGCGATCCCCCAACACGGGCGCCCTTGAGGCGGCGACCGCCGGCCTGAATCTCGAACCGGGCTCTGGCCGCGTCCTCTGCGGCCCCGACCAAAGCACCTCGGTTGCCGGAATCTTCGCCGCCGGGGATGTTTGCGGGCCACACGAGATCGTCCACATCGCGATCGAGCAAGGCGAAATCGCCGCCCACAACGCCGCTGTCCACCTTGGCAAAATCAATGGTCCGGCAAAGCGGATCGACTATCGCTTGAAGATCCTCGGGATCTTCACCGACCCTCAGGTCGCCACCGTCGGGCTCTCCGAGAAGGAGGCCGCGGAGGCCGGACGAGCCTTCGCGGTGGCGAGCTATCCCTTTGATGATCACGGGAAATCCATGGTCATGGGAGAGACCCACGGGTTCGTGAAACTCATCGCCGACACGAACACGGGCGAGATCCTTGGAGGCGCCGTCGTCGGCCCCGAGGCGGTCGAGCTGATCCACGAAATCGTCGTTGCAATGGCTTTCCGCGCCACCGCGGGACAACTGCTAAAGATTCCGCACTATCATCCGACCTTGAGTGAAATTTGGACCTACCCCGCAGAAGATCTTTCCATTTACGGATGATTGAGCTAGTTTGCATCGTGTGATCTCGGGAACCCGCCCGGGATCAAACTTATCTCCCAAATCCCTTCCAGCCGTGCTCAAACAAATCATCAATCAGGAAGACAGCTCGGACGCCAGCAAGCCTGCCGAGGAAACCGCCGCCGCTCCCAAGACGCGCCCTGCCGCTCCGCTTGCCGGGGCGACCGCTGGCAAAAACATCCTTTCCAGTGATGTCGAAATCAAGGGCAAGCTCCGCTTTTCAAACGACCTCATCGTCGACGGCCGCATCGAAGGCGAGGTGCATTCCGAAGGCGACCTCACCGTCGGTGAGAACTCCCACATTGTCGGCGATGTGAAAACACGCTCTGTTGTCGTCTTCGGCCGCATCGAGGGCAACATCACGGTCACGGATCGCTGCGAGCTCAAACAGAACGCCATCCTCCACGGAGATGTCACCGCCGGCAAGCTCGCGATCGAAGAAGGCGCCACATTCATGGGGTCATCGACTGTCGGCACGCCGCGCTCTGCGAGCAAGGCACCGGCCAAACCCGCTGGAGGCCAGTGATCCAATCCGTCTCTTGAACCGCTCTCAAATCGAAGGAGGGCGGCCGCGGGGCGCGCGCCTCTCTCGAATACCCCGCTCCTGACGTGTTCGGTAAACGATATCGTTCGAAAAAGGTGGATCTCACCTGCCCCTGCTGCGGTCACATTCAGCAGGAACCCGCTTTGGTGATCTCCACCTTCTGCCGGGCCTGTGGCGAGCATTTCCGAGTCCGCAGAGGCGTCGCCTTCACCAACCCCGGACCGCGGGTCTCGGGCCTCGCGGAGTTGCGCCCGTTGCGCCGCCAAAAGCCCTCTCTTTCCGGCTTGAAAGAGGAGTCGAATCCCCGCCCACCCTCCGAGTTGGCGCCCCGCCACGCCGATGAGGAGACCGACCTCACCGCCGCAGCCTTCTTCGGACTCAGCGCCGAAGAGCCCCACGCCGAAACGATCGAGACCTCGGGTGGCTCTCTCGGCCGCAATGCCCAGAGCCGCGAAGCCCTCGCTGAGGGGTCGTTGGGAGCGCTGATCGCCGCCGGACAGACCGTCGTCGTCGCCGGGAAGGAAAAGATGCCGCCGAACTACGCTGCCCCTGACGATCGCCGCAGGCGCGACGACAATGTCCCCGGAATCCCGGTGCGCTGCTTTCGCTGCCACCACCGGCAGGATGTCTCGCGCTTCGCAAAGTCGACCCAGTGCGAGCGATGCAGCGCCTACATCAGCCTGGCCCACTACGAAATCAAGACCGTGAAAAGCCACAGCCTCCGCACTCGAGGCGACATCGTCATCGCGAAAAAAGGGGGCCTGATTCAGAATTCCGAGATCGCCTGTCACCACCTCACCGTGAGCGGGTCGATCGACGCCATTGTCGATTGCTCCGGCGATGCCGTCTTCCGGCACTCCGGCAGGGTCCGCGGCCAGCTTCACTGCGAAACGCTCGTGTTGGAAAAAAACTGCCAAGTCAGTTTCCCCGATGGTGTCATGGCCAGACGCGCCGAGATCGCCGGGCATCTGGTCGGCGACCTCACGTGCTCGGGCAAGGTGCGCATCGCACGCAACGGCATTGTCGAGGGAAGCCTCGCCGCGGTGGACCTCGAACTCCGCGACGGCGGCCGCATCTCCGGCGAAACCCGGCTCGATCCCGGCATCACCACCGAACCAGCCTTGAGCAAGGGATTCAATCCAAACCTGATCGGCTGATCCTGACACTCTTCCTACCCCCCCGCCATGACCTCTCCCCTCGCCCCCTCCACTGATCTGCGCGCCGACATCCTCGCCCTCAAGAAAGAGCGCAACGCCGTCATCCTCGCGCACAACTATCAGATCGCGGCGATCCAGGAGATCGCCGACCATGTGGGTGACTCTCTTGGCCTCTCCTTCCGCGCCCAGGAGACAGATGCAGACGTCATCGCCTTCTGCGGCGTGCACTTCATGGCCGAGACTGCGAAGATCATCAATCCGTCCAAAACGGTGGTGCTGCCCGATGCGAACGCCGGTTGCTCGCTGGAGGATTCGTGCCAGCCCGAAGACCTCGCCGCCTTCCTTGAGGCGAACAGGGAGAAGAACTATTACGTCGTGACCTACATCAACTCCTCCGCCGCGGTCAAAGCGCTTTCCGACGTTATCTGCACCAGCGGCAACGCCGTGCGCATCGTCGAAGCGGCGCCGAAGGATCGCCCCATTCTTTTCGCCCCCGATAAGAATCTTGGCGCCTGGGTTTCACAGCAGACCGGTCGTGAAATGGAGTATTGGAACGGCAATTGTTACGTCCACGTCGAATTTACCCGCGAGAGCATCCGCAAGATCAAGGATGAGCATCCCAACGCCGTTGTCGTCGCCCACCCCGAATGCACCACTGCCGTGCGCCTCCTCGCGGACGAAGTCTGCTCGACCGAAAAGATGATCGACTTCTGTCGAAAGACACCGGTTCGGGACATCATCGTCGTCACTGAAGCGAACATGCTCCACCGCCTCCGCCGTGAGGTGCCTGAGAAAAATCTCATCCCCGGACCGACCGACCGCTGCGCCTGCGCCGAGTGTCGCTACATGAAGATGAATACCCTCGAGAAACTCTACCTTTGCCTTCGCGACTTGCAGCCCGAAGTCACCCTCGCCGAAGACCTCCGCAAGGCGGCAGAGACCCCCATCCTCAGGATGCTGGAACTCAGCAGGTGATTGATCCACTGTTTTCTTAACTTTTCCCCTTAACCTCCTCATGTCCTATTCCTGGGATTCCTCCTTCTCCGCCCTCTTTGATCGTTGCCTGGCCCGTTATCGTTCCGGTGATACCGCCTATGCGGGATACTACGGGACCGAAGATCTCGCCTTCCTCGATTCGATCGGCTATCAACCGCGTGAGTTCTTTGACTTCGTCGAAGACCTTGCCGAATTCGACGAGCCGAGCCTGACCACCGCCGTCATGGTGGCGAGTGTCCGCCGCGACTACTTTCACGAGGTCATGAAGGGAAAGAAAAGCGATCACGTCATCGATCCGGCAAGCCTGCCCGCAAAAACCAGCGAGATCGACGGCCTCGCCTGGCTGCCCCGCATCCTCACCAAAGCCCGCGGCAAGCTACGTGGCGAGCTTGACCCCAACACCATGTATGGTTGTGGCGGCGACCGGACCTTTCTGAAACGCCACGGTATCGCCCCCGCCGATTTTCTCCGAGCCGTCTGGGCCGCAGGCGACGACGACGCGAAAGTGATCGACTACGTGAAACGCCAAAGCATGGCATGAGCCGCCGGACGACCAGACAAGGCTCGATCCTTTGGCTGGCGCTCTCGCTCGCCTTCCCCGCCCCCGCCCGGGCCCAGGAAAGTCTCACCGACCTGATCCCTTTCCGCGAAGGCTGTCAGGCCCTTGCCGACGAACGTTTCGGCACCGCCGTTGCGCATTTCCGCGACTGCTGGGATCTCCTCGAACAAGGCGAGAATACGGGGCCCGAGGGAAACTTCGTCGCCGCCCGACTCCTTGAGGCCCTTGTCAAGGACGGCTCAACGGTGGAGGCCGTGTCCTGGTTCGACGCCAAGGACGGCTTCCTCCCGAACCCCGCGACCAGCTACTGGATCGCCGTCGCACTCGAGGCCGAAGAGCGTTTCGCCGAAGCCGCCGAACATTACCAGATCCACCTCGCCGCCACGCACGGCGCACCACCTTCTGTCCTCCTCAAGCGCGCCGTTTGCCTTTCCCGCAGCGGTCAGCACGAGACCGCCTACGACCTCGTCGCCTCCGCACCGCGGCCCTCGTCTCCCGATGAAGCTCTCCGCCTCGCCCAGATCGCGGCGGCGGCCGGCCGGTTTCGGGAAGCCCTGGCCTTCCTTCCGGAGGCGGATCCCGAAGACCCCAAGTGGTCGCCGCTTCGCCTCTCCCTCACGCGGCTTCGCAGCTCCCTGTTGTGGCAGCAGGGCGATCGCGGGGGCGCCATCACCTCCGTCTTCGCCCTTATCGATCTTGCGACCAGCAAGGAAGAGGCGAGGCAGGGTTTCCTTCTCCTGGAGAGGCTTCTCGAAGGGGAAAGGCCCGCCGGGCTTGTTGAGCAGGTGAAAGCGAGGTCCGGTTCAGCCCACTATCCCGGCAAGGAAACCGCCCGCCTCTTCGAAATCATCCTTCTCGCCGAAACGCAGGCGCGCGAATCCGGGTTGAGAATCTTCGCCAACAGCGCCACGGATCCGAGCTTGAAGGCCGAGGCGTTGCTCCGGCTGAGCGAACCTACCGATGCCGATCCCTCCGATCTCGCCATCGATCTGCGAGAGCGAATCGGCTTCTCGATCGGCTCCCGCGCCTACCTCGCCGGCGCTTTCACCGAGGCAGCCCGGCACTTCACGACCCTGGCGAAGGAGACGAAGGGCGAGGCGGCATCGCGCAACCTCTTCAATGCCGCGATCGCCGCTCTGCGCGGAGAGGATTTTGAAACCTTCGCCGCCCTTGAGGAGACCCTCGCCAGACTCCATCCTCGCTCCGGTTCCCTCGCCGATCTCAGCTATCTCAGTGCCCTTCACTTCGCCGCCCGGGGACATCCCACCGCTTTCGACCGGCTCACTGCCTTCGTCCAAGAGCACCCGGGCCACGCCTCGCACGTCGATGCCCTGCTCGCTCTCGCCGAGATTCATCTCAATCAGGCTCCGGCACGATCGCGAGCCGCCCGCGAAATATTCGACGCCCTCCGCACCCGGCCCCTCACTCTCGCCCAAAGCGAGCGCCTCGACTACAATTCCGTGTGGGTCGAGCTGACCGAAGGCGACGACCCCGCCCTGCTCCGGCGGGCCACCGAGTTCGTGGCGAGCTGGCCGGCGTCTCGCTATCTCGGCGAGGTCCTGATGATTCTGGCCACCGAACAGGTCGCGCGGAAAAACTTCGAGGCTGCCGCCAACTCCTTCCGCCGCGTCGCAGAGGAGTTCCCCGGTTCACCCCACGCCGAGACCGCCCGTTTCTTCGAGGCCAAAACCTCACCCGCCACCGACGGTAGCATGGCAACATGGAAACGTCTGGTCGACGCAAGAGGTCCGCTCGCTCACGAGGCGGCGCACGAACTTGCCCTGCTTCTCCTCTCACTCGACCGCTTTGAAGAGGCCCGGGCAGAACTCACCGCCCTGCTGGATCGACTCGACGAGAACGCCCCCCTGCGTTTTGCGATCATGGCCGATCTTGCCTACGCCTTTTACCTTGAGGCGCTGGCCACCGGACGAGACGCCGCGAAACTCTCCGCAGCCGCCGACCGCTTCGCCGCCCTCTCCAATCTCGATTCGGCTCCCGCTTTGTGGCGCTACAATGCGGCCGTTCGCCGCGGCAAATGCCTCGAGGCCCTCGACAAGAGGTCTGTCGCCCTCGAGATCTACCGGTCCATCGTCGAGGAGACCCGCTCTCAAAAGACAGGCTTCGCCCCTTCCCTGCCACCCGGCGAAACCGAGTGGGTTTTCCGCGCCGGCTTCGCTGCCATCGAGATTCTCAACGCCGAAAAGAACTGGTCCGCCTCCATCGAGGTCGCCGACGCCCTCGCTGAAAAGAGCGGCCCGAGGGCGATCGAGGCGACGCGTCTTGCGGAGAAACTGCGTTTGCAGCACTGGGTTTGGGATTGAGCAGGCAGGGAAGGTTTCCTGGAGAAGAGAACTCGACAACCATTGGACGGTAATTATTAATATTATAGATTTTATAATTTTAATCTTGCGCAACCGCCCATCGATTCGTATCATTTCCCCAGCACGAACGCTTGCGTGGCTGAACCACATCCGACCCAGCCAATCTCGCGCCGCGGACTTGAACCCTTCGCTCGCACTCCACGGAGGGCATTACGAGAAACCCCACCATGAAGCGGAACGCAGCCATGCTTGTGGCTTGGATCCTTGCGTCGAGCCCAATCGATGCCGGGCAATTCGGAACCGGCTTTGCCATCAGTCCGAAAGGCTATCTGATCACGTGCCACCATGTGGTGCGGGAGGCTGAACGCGTCGTCGTGCACGTCAAGGGTGGCTATCTTGAGGCCTCGATCGTCGCCCTCGATCCCCGCAATGATCTTGCCATTCTCAAAGTCGAGGCGTGGCCAGGACGTTTTCTCGGGCTCTCGCCGTCCTCGGAGGTGACCCACGCTTCCGAGGTGCTCGCGGCCGGCTTCCCCGACCCGAGCGTCCTTGGTATCAATCCGAAAATCTCCACCGGTATCGTCAATGCGCTCTCCGGAGTGCGCGACGACCCTCGCTACATCCAGATCTCGGCTCCGGTGCAACCGGGGAACTCAGGCGGGCCGCTCCTTTCCTCATCAGGCCGCGTCGTCGGCGTCGTTGCCGCCGGCCTCAACTCGATCGACCGCATGGAAAACGGCGGTTACCTGCCCCAAACGGTGAACTACGCGATCAAAACGGACCTGATATTCCCGCTTTTGAAATCCGTCTCTGTCTCGGTCCCGAAATGGGGCACCCGCACCAGTCCTGGTCCAAAGCAGATTGATCGTACTCTCGGTGCTATCGCGCTGATTGAAGGACTGAAGCGCGGGGAACGCATGTATGTCGCTTCGCGCCCCATCTTCCCGCCGCACGGCCATCCCTCAACCGTCCCAACCTCGCAGCCGACCATGCCCGCGGGTCCGTGGGTTTTTCCCGATTCTCACCGCCGTCCCCTGACCGAGTCGGAAGTCAGGACCCTCCCGCCGCATGGCCTCTGGCGCGCCCGAAACGAGATCTACCTCCGTCATGGTTTCATCTTTCCCACCGCGGAAGGGCAACGGTTCGCCTCCGAGTTCGGACCCGCCTATCAGCCGCGAATTACCTCCGCTGAGGCTCTGCAGCGGCAACTCACTCCAGTGGAGGTCGCGAATCTCCAGCGGATTGCCGAGCATGAGTGAACCGCGAGGATCCGTGCTTCCTATGTTCGCAATCTCCGCCCGTCTCGCTATAGTCGAGAAGTGGCCGACGATTTCCAACAGCACCGGCAACGCCGGAAGTTGCCTTCTCCACTCGGAATCTTCCGCTGGCTAGGCCGCTTTTTGGCGCGGTCGGCCATGATTGTGGCCGGACTCCTGCTCCTCGTCGTGGCCCTTGCCTCGGTTCTCTACCTCAACCGGGTGCGGCTGCTCAATCAGACCCTATCCCTGCTGGTCGAGCCCTTCCGCGTCTCTGTCGGAGAGATCGACTTTTACCCCATCGGAATCATCCGCATCGAGGATCTGGAGCTCGCCCCGAAACAGAGCCCGCCCGGAACCCGGCTCGTCCTCATCCCCGAGACGATCATCACCTACCGCGTTTCCGACTTGCGGGCGACGGGACGGCTCCAAGACATTACTCTCCGCCAAGCCGAGATCCGACTTGATGCGCGGCTCCGCGAGGCCCTTCGCGATCGCGAGATGCCAACGACGGAGGCAAAGACACCTTTTTACCTCTCCAGCCTCGGTCTTTTCACCGGCGCTCTTGTCGTCGAGCAAGGCCGCCTCATCGTTTCATTACCCGACCTTCCCCGCCTCGAGGGAACCTGGGAGCTTGAAACCGGTCGCTTCGAGACCGATGCGGAGGGTTTCATCCGCGCCCCCTTCACCCTCGCACTCTCGCGGATTTCGATCGGTGAAAAAGGAGAGGGCGGGAAGATTAAGACGCTCACCACCAAGGCCCGACTCACAGATGATCTTGAAACCTTGGAGATCGGTCCGATCCGCCTCGAAGGTCTCGATCTCAACGTCACTCCGGCGATGCTGGGCAAGGCGAAGATCGGAACGGGCCAGGGAGCCGACCCACCCCGATCATATCCTGACAAAACAGCCTATCCATCGGGACGCCTGCTTCGCTTCAGCGGAATCGAAGTGGTCGATGCGGCAATCGACCTGAGCGGCTTCGACGGTGCCGAGGGCCGGGCACGACTGCCCGACCTCGCTTTCGAGACGAACTTCACCCTCCCCGAGATCGTCCACGAGAGCGGGCGCTGGGACAGCAAGGGACCGATCGCAATCGACCTGAGCAAGATCGAGGCCGGAGCCGGCGGCAAGCTGCCTTTCTTCTCGGCGACGAAACTGGAGCTGCGCGCGAAATCTCTCGCCGGCCTCGTCGAGGAACGGCGCATTGAATCGATCGCTCTCACCGACGCCGACCTGATCGCGAGTGACGAATCTTTCGCGCGTTTCCTACGTTCCCCCGGTGACCCCACTGATTCGCCTCAGTCCGCAGCGGCTGACATCTCCCGTCCTCGACCATGGACCCTCGATCATGTGAAGCTGGATTCCTGCGGTATTGTGGTCCGCGAGCTCTCGATCGGGGGCAAGAGAATTCCAGAAGTCACGGCTTCGCTCTCCGGCGAGTTGAATGATCTTCGCCTCGGCGGCGGCACGGGCTTCGCCTCGGAGGGACGGCAAACTCTGTTGATCGAGCAGCTCCGCCTGCGTCCTCCCGGAGCCTCGGACTCGACCGAGCCCCTCCTCCGTGTGGCACGCTCGGAGATCGCCCTGCGATGGCCCGATTTCCAGCGCGAAAATCGGATCGAGCGTCTCCATTTGCGGGGGCCCGAAATCGAATTCACCGATGCCGCCCTCGGCGAATGGCTGAAGGTGGCACCCTCTTCGCCGGAGGTGGTCCCTCCGGTAAACCGTCCGGTCTACCAGGTGGAACAGCTCGAGGCGACGGGCGGCCGCCTCGTCGCGGACTCTAGTTTCGCGACGGGTAGAGTCCCTAAGATCCGCGCGGATTTTTCCCTCGAGACCCTTGCGAAGACCGCTGGTAACCACGAGGCCCACCGCCTCCGCCTCGAGGACCTCTCGCTTCGCAACCACTTGCAAAAGACCCAATTCTTCGGCCCCCCGAGACCTCGTCCGCCCTTTCCGGAGGCGGCGCAGGCGTCTGTCGGCACCTCACTCGGCGAGGATGAGGTGATCCGTGTCGACGACATCGAAATCGATTTCACTGCCATCGGACTCCAGCGTAGCCACCGCATCGATCGGGTCAAGGTCGACGGGGCCGTTCTCACGGTCGGTGATGGACTAAAATCGATCGCGCGGGTGGAGGAGGCGGCGAAGGTGGATCTCCCAGCGGCGGGAACGCCGTCCGCGACCACGGAGCACCCGCGGCAGGCCGCCGCCGCCGGAGGCCGCATGATGCCCTCATGGACTCTCGGTGAGGTCGAACTGACCCGTAGCCGCGTCCATTTCGAATCGCTCATTCCCCAGGCCGAGGGACTGCAATTCGCGATCGAAACCAGGCTCGAGGAGGTGCCTCTTTCCCTCGAGGGGATTCTCGCACAGGACAAACTGCAGAAGATCGAACTTGCCGGGATCGAGATCCGCGATCCCTATAACTCCTTCATAACCGTGGCGGAGCTGCCGACAATCTTCGTGGAGTTCTCGCTCGCCGGGCTCGCCCGGCAACGGATCGAAACAATCGACCTGATCGCCCCCTCCTTGCACGTTGGTCAGGGGCTTTTCTGGTGGGTCGATTACCAGCGAAAGTATCGAGCCCGGAACGAGGGCGCGAGCGTCGGGATCGACGCTGGGGTCGCCGCTGAAAAAAAACCGGACTGGGTCATTCGTAGGATCAATGCGACTGCTGGAAAGATCATCATCTCACCTACCGGGGTCCCGGTTGGAGTGGTTCCCTTTCCCTTCAATGCGACAACGACGATGTCCGAAGGCAACATCGAGCTGAAACTCACCATTCCCGATGAGGACCACGTCTACCGATTTCCTGACTACAAAGTCGAGCTCGAAGGGCTGACCGGAGACGTCCAATTCAACGTGCCGGTGAAGGATCTCGATAACAACCTCGTCCAGACGTTCAAGCTGAAACGCGCCAAATGGCGGGACTACGATGCCGAAGATCTCTATGTCACCGTCACTTTCGATGCGGAAGGGATCTATGGAAGATTCGGCGGGGCGGCCTACACGGGCTACTCCGAGGGTCAGTTCAATTTTTACCTAAACGATCCCGGGAAATGGGACGCATGGATAGCGGGGACGAATCTCGACACGGGGCCGGTGACCAAGATCCTCGTGCCCGATTCCTTTCTCATGGACGGCAAGGTGTCGCTCAAGCTGATTTCAGAGGGGCGCGACAAGCAGGTCGGCGAGACCACCGGCGAATTCCGGACGACCACGCCGGGTTGGTTCGACATCACGAAGCTCGACCGTCTCCTCGAAAAACTGCCGTCCGAATGGAACTCGCTCCAGAATAGCTTTGCCGAGCTGAGTCTGATCGCACTGAAACGATTTGATTATGACAAGGGCACCGGTAGCCTCTACTTTCTGAAGCGGGAAGGCTCGTTGAAGCTCCATTTTGCCGGAAAGGACGGCACGCGCGCGCTGAATCTGCAAGTCCACAAGGAACCAACCACACAGGATAACGCCGCGACAGGGTCGGAAAAGGGCGAAACGCCAGCGACGGACAAGCCGCTCCCCGAAGCGAGCGCCCGACCCGCCCGACCTGACCGCCTCGCGGGAGATCGCCCTCCGAGATGAGCACTCGCCCCAGCCTTCCCCCGATCTTTTTCTCCGGCCTCGCCATCGCGGTCTTTGGGGGAGCACTTGCTTCCTGCGTGAAACCATTCGAGGTGAACGTGAACACGCCCGCGCCAATCAAGGTCGACCTCAGCATGGACGTGAACGTCTACCAGCACGGACTCGTTGAGAAAAAAGAGGCCGCGAGCTCCGCCGGGTTCCGCGCGGCGATGGAAAGCCGCCGCGACCGCATGTCGGAAATCCAGGAATTGAAAAACAACCGGCTCATCGGAGAGGGGCGCAGCGGACTGCTTTCCATTCGCAACCTCCCCGCCGGGGATTACGGCGACTACGTCGAAAAGACGGTTGAAGAGGAGAATCAGGACCGCGAGGCCCTCATGCGCCAAGAAGCCGCCGAGAAGAGTGTCGAACTCGCGAAGGTGCGTGAAGAGCAATGGCACCACTGGCAGCGCAAATCGTTTCCTGGCGAATGGATTGAGGTCGCCGACGATGATGGAACCACCTTCCGCTGGGAGCAGAAGCAGGGAGCAGCGGAGGAGTGACCCACGGAGATTCCGCCGGTCGCCCTCCTACTGCCGGGGCACGGCGCGGATCGGCGCAGGGCCCGGTGCCGACGGCACCTCCTCTTCCCCGAGGAGTCCCTTGAGCAGATCGGTCACGACCGGGTCAAGCTTGAGACCCGTCGCTTCCTCGAGCGTTCCCGTGATCACCGCAGCGGCATTTTCCGATCCGACCAGTTCCCTAAGTCCCCCGAGGGACCCCGTCGAGGTTCCCAACACTTCTCCCAATCCCACGGCGGCGAACTCGACAGGAAAACGACGGATCTTCAAGACGGGGCGATCGAGCGGACCCGACCCTTCGACCTCGATGGATTTGTCCTTCAACCCGGTCGCGGCGGCGAGCGCGGGCTCCAGATCGGCGGTGGTGACAAAGGAAATCGTTTTCGAGCTGAGGTTCACATTTCCATTCGTGACGTAGCGCGAAGCAGAATGGCGCACGGTGAGATCACTGGTGACGAGCACTCCCGATTCAAGCAGGTAGCTACCTGAGACCACGCCACCGCCTTTGAAGCCGAAGGCCGGGACGACTTTGCCGATCATCTCCTGAACCGGGCCGATCGCGGGGAACGAGGCGATGTCTGCTTCCTCGATGCGAAGGTTTCCACCCCCGTTGAGGCTCGCGGTATCGGCGTTGCCGGTGCCGCGGAAGACCAGGCTGAGACGACCTTCCACCCCGCCGACTGTGCCACCGAACCACCCCCCGGCCTTTTTCAGGTCCATCCCGGTGATCTCGACGAGACCAGTGAAGGGCCGTTGATCGCGAATCAAATGGGTGGCCCCGTTGAAGTGAACCTGGCCTCCGAAGAGATCGCCGGCGGCGTCATTTGTCTCGAGCGCGCCTCGATCATACGAGAACTGCCCACGGAGGTCCGACAGGGGCAGTTCGCGCCCTTCATCAACGTAAACGAACCCACCTCGATGCTCGTATCGAATCTTGAGCTCGGCGTTGGCGGGGTCTCCGAGTGGCATCTCACCACTGATGCGGAGCGCGGGGGCGTCGGCGAGCCGGACCGACTTGAAGAAATCGGCCCGAGTCGGATCAATGGACGTGATCAGCGCGATGGGATCGATGGTCGACTGGAGGCTCTCGATACGCAGTTTCTGCTCGGCCATGTCGATCGCGAACTCCGCGGTGATCATGCCCTCGCCGTAGCCGACCTGCACGTTCGGAAACCGAAGTTCGCCGGTCTTGGGATCGACGCGGAAGGAGGCGGAAAGACTCTCGAAGCGGATCCCGCGCCAGTTGAGATCGGATCCCCCAACGGTTCCCTCGATCGTGGCGAGATCGGGCTCCTCGGCATCCATTTCGAAGGAAAGGTCGAGGAGCGGAGGCAACGAACCACTCCCTTCGATCCCCAGCCATGGCTGCGCGGCTCGAAACCCGGAGAAGTCCAGGGAGGCCAGCAACGATGCCTTTTCACCGGAAGCAGGAGCGTCCGCGGAGGTGACGGGCGGAGAGGTGGATTTGTCAGGCAAACGCACGATACCGTCGAGATCGACCCGCAGACCACCGACCCGGGCGGTGAGCCGCTCGACAGTCACAGCCGAGGCATCGGCGAAGATCTCGCCGTCAACTCCATTGATCTCGGCAAAGAGTTCACCTTTTTGAAAAAGCGTCACCTTGGAATCGCGCAGGGAAAACTCCGCGGCACCCAACGCGTCCGTTTGGCTCGCGAGCGAGAGAAGATCGATATTGATCCCGAGTCCGGCCACCTTGATCGCTGGTCGCGCTTTGGTGGCGTCGTCGTAGAAGGTCACCTCATCCAGAACGACGCCGCGCGGAAACTCGTATCGCCACTTCCCATAATCGAGGGGGATGCCCCGCTCCTCAAGTCGGGCCGCGATCAGAGAGGTCAGCCCCTCCTCAAAGTCCCCGAATCTCGACCACGCATAGGCCGCCGCCCCACCCACCACCGTGAGCAACAGGACTGTGGATAAGAAAAAGACCGTGGCGAAAACCGTCCAGCAACCGGCTTTCTTTTTTGTCTCCGCGCCGACGGACACGACCTCAGCAACAGAGGCGCTTTCCGAGATCGAGAGGGCACTCCCGGTAACGAATGCAGGCCCGACCGGCTCCTCAGGATCGAGCGTCTTCGCCCCATCGTCCGACCTCACTTCTTCGACGGAATCCGGCTCGGCCGGAGCGGTCTCATCTTCTGGTTGCAGCGGCTTCAAGCCTCTCTCGACCGGCTCAATGGCGACGATCGCCTCTTCGGATCCCGTTGACTCGGCCCCCGATTCGGTGCGGGCGATGGGAATGGCCACGGCCGTTTCGACGCCCTGCATCTGTTGCGGTGCCACCGACTCTTCGCTGGCGGCGAGGCCCGAGTCGAATGAAACCTCGACGATCTCCTCTTGGTGAGCCTCCGCGAGTTCCGGCTCCGCCTGAGGACTTTGAGCTGTCGGGGACAAGAGTATCGGTGGAACATCGGACTCGGACTCGGACTCGGACTCGGACTCGGACTCGAATCGAAGAGCCGCCTCCGGCTTCGACTCGCCCTTCTTCGGGAGATCCGGGATGTCGAAAACGATCTCCTCCACCGTCTCCACCGTCTCCACCGTCTCCACCGTCTCCACCGTCTCCACCGTCTCCACCGTCTCCACCGTCTCCACCGTCTCCACCGTCTCCACCGTCTCCACCGTCTCAATGGTCAAAGGATCTTCGCCACCTACCGGAGTTTCTTCGGCTGGGGCAGCATCGATGCCATCGAAAAAATCGTCGAGTCCTCCGCCAGCCTTCTCCAATGCTTCGCGGCGCTGGCGTTTCACAGAACTTGCAGCCAACTCAAAGTCCGAGATCGGATCCTCGACCGTGAGGGAGAGGTCGGCTTCCTCCTCGACCTCAACCAACTTGGAGAAATCGGACACCTCGCCAATCCCGTAACTTTTCGCCGGCAGGGGCAAATCGCCCATTTCCGTCAAGGCCTCTCTCGGGTCAGTTCTGGCAATCGGCAGGGAAAGATCCTCCTGATCAAGGTGCGGCAGCGGCTTCTTGCGCCGAGGGGCTTCGAACTCAATCCCATCCTCAAGACGACGATTGCCGGACTTCGATTTTTCGGCGGTGAAAGGCTCGTCCCACCATTTCGGAAGGGGATCGATCTCCTCTCCCTCGATCGGTCCGAGCGCGAGTTCCTCCCCTGCCGAGATTCCGGGAATGTCCGTGGTGGTCTCGGCCGCCTCATCCGCGCCTTCGTTACCGCTTGCTTTTTCGCTCATGACTCTGCAAAACTCTTCCCGAACCCGGAAACTCCTCAACTTCAACCTTTCCCAATGATCCGCAATCTGAACCTATCGCGTTGCCTTGCTCTTTTCCCCGCCCTGCTGGCGGCGACAACCTCCCTTGGGACCGCGCAAGATAGCCGGAATTTTCCCACCCTCGGCGAAATCATCCGCAACGATCCTGCCCTCGACGCCCTGTTGTCGTCCAACGCAACGGTCGAGGTGCTCTCCTCCGGTTTTGCCTGGTCGGAGGGCCCAGTCTGGGTGAGGGAGCAAGGCCACGAGTTCGGCGGCTACGTGCTCTTTTCCGATATACCGAACAACCGCGTGGTTCGCTGGGATGAGGGCATCGGCGCCAAGACCTGGCTGCAACCCTCGGGCTACACCGGGGCCGCGGACTACGGTGGGGAACCGGGCTGCAACGGTCTACTGCTCGATGGGAAAGGCCAGCTGGTTTCCTGCGAACACGGCGACCGCCGCCTCTCCGTCCTCACCAAGGGCGGAGGCAAGCGCACCCTCGTCGACCATTTCGAAGGCAAGCGCCTCAACAGTCCGAACGACGCCTGCCTCGGCGCCGACGGGAAAACGATCTATTTCACCGATCCGCCCTATGGACTGCCGAAGCGATGGGAGGATCCCATGCGCGAACTCGACTTCTGCGGTGTCTACCGCCTCGCTCCCGATGGAAAACTGACCCTCCTGACCAAGGAAATGACACGACCCAACGGAATCGCCTTCTCACCGGATTTCCAAACACTCTACGTGGCCCAATCAGACCCCGAGGCGGCGATCTGGAAGGCCTTCCCAGTGAAGCAGGACGGAACACTGGGAGAGAGCCGGGTGGTCTACGACGCCACCGCCGCCGTGAAGGACGGACTCCCCGGCCTGCCCGATGGCCTCAAGATCGATAAGGACGGTAACCTCTGGGCAACTGGTCCCGGTGGCGTCTATATACTCACGCCCCAAGGCAAGCTCCTCGGCCGCATTTCAACGGGCGAGCGCACTGCCAATTGCGCCTGGGGCGGCGACGGCAGCGTGCTTTACCTGACCGCGGACATGTATCTGTGTCGTATCCAAACACAGACCAAGGGCGCGGGCTGGTGAAATGGTTCAACCGCCCCGCCAACGGACCCCAAGAAATGGACTGGAAATGCAATATCGACCGCAGGGGGCGCTACCTTCGTGGCTCCATTGGGATTCTGATGCTCGCGAGTGGAGTCTACCTCGTGGGCTGGAGCGACCACGCCTTCTGGGGGTGTGGTGCCATCGCCGGTGGGGCCTTCGCGATTTTTGAAGCGATCAAAGGCTGGTGCGCGGTCCGGGCGATGGGAATCGACACGCCGCTTTGAGGTTCGGGATCCGGAAGATCGAACGCGCCCCCTTCATCCCCTGAATACCTCCCTTGCGGCGCGGATTCGGAACTGGCATCGTTGCGGGATGTCCTCTCCCTGCTCGCGCGCACTTCTGGTTCTCCTAGGACTTTCGACGCCCCTCCGAGCTCAGGACGCGGTCGTCGACGAGGGGCTAGTCGTTTCCCAAGCCCTCCTCCCCGGGCTGGTGGAACACCCCGTGATGGCCGCCTTCGACGATCGGGGCCGCCTCTTCATTGCCGAAAATGCGGGCATCAATTTGAACAAGGAGGAACTTCTCAAGGAGAAACCAAACTCCATCAAGCTAGTCGAGGATACGGATCGGGACGGAGTCTTCGATAAGGCGACCCTGTTTGCCGATGGCATGACATTTCCCCAGGGTGCTCTCTGGGTATACGACTCGCTTTATGTCATGTCGCCTCCGAGCCTCTGGCGTTTTGCCGACGAGGATGGCGATGGCCACGCCGAGGTGCGCGAAGAGTTAGCCACCGGCTTCGATTTCACCGGCAACGCCGCGGACGTGCACGGCCCCTTCCTCCATCCGAACGGGCGACTTTACTGGTGCCACGGCCGCAAGGGGTTCGCCATCCCAGACAGCGATACCGGCCAGATCACGGAGCAGGGAAAAGCTGCGCGGATCTGGTCTTCGCAACCGGGCGGTGGCGAGGTCGAGTCCTTCGCCGGCGGCGGGATGGACAACCCCGTCGAAATCGACTTCACCGACGAAGGCGAGATCGTTGGGACGGTCAATCTCTTCTACGGCCGGCCTCGCGGCGACGTGCTCGTTCACTGGATCCACGGTGGAGTCTACCCACGCTACGATCAGGGTCAGGTCACCGCTGAATTCCGACGCACCGGTGAACTGCTCGGCCATGCCCACCATTTCGGCCACGTCGCTGTCTCGGGGATGTGCCGCTACCGAAGCGGAGCCCTCAATCCCTCTTGGACTGACGGGTGGATCGTGACGCATTTCAACACCGGTGAACTCACCCTGACAAATCTCCAACCGCGGGGATCGAGCCTTGTCGGCAAGGAAACCCGGACGATCTTTCGCGCCCTCAAGCCCGACACCCACCTCACCGACGTCCTCGAGGATCGGAACGGCGATCTCCTTGTCATTGACACGGGAGGATGGTTCCGCAACGGGTGCCCCACCTCACAGATCGCGAAACCCGAAGTCGCCGGCACGATCTACCGCATTTCAAAAAAGGACACGCCGCACGTGGCACCGCCTGCCCCGGATTGGGGGGAACTCTCCTCCGAACAGGTCTCGACCTTTCTCTCCGCCCCCGAAGACTGGCTTCGCGAACGCGCCATCACCGAACTCGCAGTGAGAGGTGCCCCGGCTATCCCCGAACTTGAGCGCGTCCTCACCGCCGGAGAAGCGGACACGACCGCCCGCATCAGCGCCGTCTGGACGTTGGCACGGATGAAGTTCTCCGAGTCGGCGGATCTCATCCACGGTGCCCTTACCGATCCTGAGGCGGGCGTTCGCCAGACCGCCTGCAATGCCATTGCCGTGACCCGCACCTGGCAGAAGGTCGCTTCGAACCAACCCGCGGAGCGCGCCGTCGAACTGGAGCGTAACGCGACGATCTCCGGTGCCCTCGCCGCCATCGTCCGAGGCGATGAGCCCCCGGTGGCTCGCGCCGCCGCCGCCGCGCTTGGACGCATGGCCGAATTCCGGGCCATCGGAGCCCTCACCGGCCGCCTCGGCCGCAGTGCCGGAGACCGTTTCCTGGAACACGCCCTTATCTACGCCCTCATCGAAATCGACGACTTCGAAGCGACCCGCGAAGGCCTGAAAGCCGGAGATCCCGCCGTTCTTTCCGGGACCTTGAGAGCCCTCGACGGCATGGCCTCGTCGGAACTCGAGGTGCTCGACGTCCTCCCGCATCTGGAGTCAACCGATCCCGTCTTGGGCGAGACCGCCCTCGCCATCGCCCTCGACCACCCCGAGTGGGATGCGGCCCTCGCCAACGCTTTCTTCGCCTGGGACAACTCGATCGATGAGACGCGCCGCGGCATCCTCCGCCGGGTTGTGCCCGCCCATGCTTCCTCGCCACCGATCCTCGGTTACCTTGGAAACCTGATCGGATCGTCGGATGTGGCCCTTCGTCGCCTCGGCCTCGAATTGATCGCGCTCTCCCCTGGCATTCCTTTTCAGGAAGAATGGGAGACCGTTTTCGAGACCATCCTCGGAGCCGACACCGGCACCGAGAACCTCACCGCCGCTCTCGCCGCTCTCGCCTCGAGCCAAACCGCCCGTTTCGGGGCCCCGCTCGAGGCTATCTGCAAGGATGTCGCTCGCCAACCGGAAGTTCGCCTCGCTGCCGCCAAGGCTCTGGTCGGCGCCAAAGGGCCGGTCGATCCCGCCGCTTTTGATCTTGCTGAGTCGATTCTGAAACCCGACGGCGCGGCCGATCTCCGCGGACAGGCGATCGATCTGCTGACCCGTTCGACCCTCGCGCCGGCGGAGCGCGACCGTCTCGTTCCCCTGCTGGGAAGTTTCAACCCGATTGAATGGGGGGCATTCCCCGATCTTTTCCGGACCATCGATACGCCAGATCAGGCGCTTCTCCTCGCCGAGGCTCTAGTCGTTTCGCCCTTGATCGGCAACCCTGAGCCAGAGACATGGCGCAAGCGCTTTGAAAAATATCCCGATGCCCTTGCCAAAATCGATTCGCGTCTCGATTCCCTCGCCGCCGACCGCGCCGGGCGCAATCAGAGGCTCGAGGCCCTCGCCACGACAGTCACCGAGGCCGACCCCGCCAAAGGGGAGAAGGTTTTCCTTTCCGGCAAAGGAGCCTGTCTCGTCTGTCACCAGGTCGGCGGGAACGGTGGCCGAATCGGTCCCGACCTCAGCACGATCGGCCGCATCCGCAGCGCACGCGACCTTTACGAGTCAGTCCTTTTCCCCAGCGAATCGATCGCGCGGGATTTCGAAACCTACGAGGTCGGGATCAAGTCTTCGGGACAGGTCCGCGTCGGCCTCATCCATGGGCAGACCGAGCGCGGCCTCGAACTTGTCAGCCTTGGCGGCCAAAAGGAGAAAATCCCGCACACCGATATCACCACACTGAGGCGGGTCCCCCTGTCTCTGATGCCGATGGGACTGGATCAGACCCTGTCTGCCGAAGAGCTGCGCGACTTGGTCGCATGGCTCCTCTCCAGGAAGTGACGTTTACCTCAAGCCGGTCGCGAACTGGTCTCGAAACGGATTCGTGACCCGAATCTCAAGCATCTCCTCGTTATCCCATGAGAGGGAGGCCATCGTCGCCGGATGGCTCTGGAACTCGTGCAGAAGCACTCCGTTTTTCAGGATGCGGACCCAGATGCCCTTGATCGTATCGCGGGAGAACTCTCGTTCACCGCGCATCGGCACGTATTCGTAGGTGTGCAGCGCCAGCGGCGGCGTGTCGAACTCAATCTCATCATTGAAGTGCATTTCGGGCAGGTCGACGAGCTGGCCCTCCTGTTGATTACCACCCTTGCCCGGAGCAACGATCGTCTTCGCGATCTCGACCTCGTCGTCGAAAACAATACGATACTCGAGCTGCGCGCCACTGAGCGCGTGGCGGGTCAGGTTGGTGACTTTCACCCGGTAGGACCACTGCGAAGACTTCAGGTCCCGCCCCGCCGACATAAAGGTGTCGGAATCGAGCAAGGTCTTGGTCGCGGTGACGGCAAAATTGAAAGCAACCCCTCCCGGGCCTTGGTCCATCCAATGGCGGACCCGCTCTTCGGTGTAATGGTCGAGGTTGGCAAGAGGAACCTCGAATTGCCGCCCGTCTCCCATCCGCTCGATCATCACGGTTTCTTCCGTGGCCGAAATCAACTTCGCCTCGATCTCCTGACCGGAGACGCTCCGCAACGTCATCACGGCATCGAGGGTCTGGGGACTGCGCCGGCCGCCAGGATCGACGACGGCGACTCTCCGGGTTTTCTCCTCCCCTGCCGGTTCACTCGCTTGTGCCAGCGCTCTTGAAAAAGGCCAGAAGGTCACGATCAAGGCAAGGGCCAAGGGAAAAATTCGCCGGACCGGATTTGGCCTGCTGGCGTGAATTGGGGCGTGCGGATTCCTTTTCACTTTAGAAAGTTCGGCCCGAAAAGGCACCCTAACAATGGCGTTAACCCGCATCACTCGATCACGGGCCGATTTCTTCAAAGAAACGTTTCGGGAAACTCGATCACGATCTCCGGGCCGCGGGGAGGCCGACTCGAGGGAGAGTGCGGGCTTCAACCGCGGTAGCTCGCCACGACCAGATTACTAAGGTATTTGTCAGGATCGTCGATCGCCTCGGAGGTGACGGGAAAGGTGGTCTGGCCGGTATTCTTCCGTATCAGCTGGAGGCCGAACTGGAAGTCGCGGAATTTCCCGACACACAAATCCAGCACGCTCTGACCGCTCTCCTCGGAGAGGATCTTCAGACGCGCCACCGCTGCGGCCTCAAAAACCAATCGAACGCCGTGCTCAGACTCGAACTTCCTCCGAAAGGAAGCGATCTCGGCAACGACGCGAGGGTCGGTTGCCGGAGCCGCGCCTTCGAGAATCGCGGCGAGGGTTGCGGCAGGATCGGCGACAAGCTCAGCGGTGATCCGCAGCTCCGTCACGCTCGTGCCGGGCAGCTCAAATTTAAAATGGCGCAGGAGCCGCTCGCACACGGTCATGAGTCCGCGCGCCCCGGTCTTTTCCCTAGCAGCAGCCTCGGCAATGGCATGGAGGGCCTCGTCGGTGAATTCGGCACGAATGCCGTAGCACTCGAACTCGCGCTCGTATTGGCGAACGAGACTGCCCTCGGAGTGCTTCATGATTTCAAAGAGATCGAGGGCCGAAAGGGGCTCGCAGACGACCCGCACCGGGAGCCGACCGATGAACTCGGCCTCAAAACCGAAGTCGATGAAGTCCTGAGTGATAGGCTCAAAGCTCCTCTCGTGGGAGACCACCGCGCCATTCTCTGCCGCCGCGGCAAAGCCGATCGGCCCCTGACGGAGGCGCCGGTCCATGATCTTCTCCAGGCCGGAGAAGGCCCCGCTGACGATGAAGAGGATGTGGCGGGTGTTGATCGTCTCGCGGGTCGTTCTGCCACCGCTGCGGGTCATTTCAAACATGGCCTGCATCTGCGACGGCATGTCTTGCGGATTCCGCACCGGCACTTCGGTCTCTTCCATGAGTTTCAACAGGGTCGTCTGCACGCCACGTCCACTGACGTCGCGTCCGCCGAGGTTCGAAGCACTCGCGATCTTGTCGATCTCGTCGAGGTAGACGATGCCATACTGGGCAAGCTCGACCCTGCCGTCGGCCTTTCGAACGAGTTCGCGCACGAGGTCGTCGACGTCGCCGCCGACATAGCCCGTCTCCGAAAACTTCGTGGCATCGGCCTTCACGAAGGGGACGCCGATGAGTTCGGCGATGTGTTTGATGAGATAGGTTTTCCCAACACCGGTCGGGCCAACAAGGATGACATTTTGTTTTGCGAACTCGACTCGCATCGCCTCGGCCGGATTGGTCTCGGCGAGCCGCTTCAGGTAGGCGGCGTGGTGGTAGTGGTCACACACGGCGATGGCCAGCGTCCTCTTCGCCTCATCCTGGCGGATCACATAGCGATCGAGGTGATCCTTGATCTGTCGAGGAATGAGTTCGAAATCAAGCTCGGGGGAAAACGCCGTGTCATCTCTGAGATCGCTCTCCTCGCCATGCGCCGATGGCTGACCAAAGGGCGAAAGAGGCTCGTTCATGGTCCCGAAGGAAACCTTGTCACCGAAATTCGAGCGGAGGAAATCGCTCAGCTTGCGCGTGATTTCCTCGGGGTCGGGGAACGATGTCTTGTCGTCGTCTTTGCGTGGCATGCGGGGAACGTTACGATCCGATGATGGGTGGGCGATTACAAGTTCGCCATGATTTTAGACCCACTCGATCAACGCAGCCGCTGCACGAGCGCCCAACCCTTTGCAAAAGCGGGATCGACCGCAGCCAGTTCGTCGACCTTCGGGAAGATCAGCGGAGCATGCCCGGTGAAGAATCCAAAGTAAACCAGAGACTCCCAATCGCCGGCGGTGCCTGCAGTGAGGATCGGCAGGGTCTGCAAACCGGCCTCGACGAGCCAATCCGGGGCAAACTCAACGAGACCGACCTCGTTCGGCCCAAAGCCGAGATCGATCACGAGGGTCTCGGCCGACGCCTTGGTGACAGCGGCCTCGAGCGGCCTGCCATTGCGGCGACGGATGACGCCCTCGTAGGGATTCAAGGCAAAACCCTCGGCGAGACGCGCCGGATACTCCGCTGCACACTCGCATCCACGGACGAGCTCATCTCGGATCGAGGAGACGAGCGGGGTGACAAAAGCCGCGCTCCGCAACTCTTGAGCGATCTCGGAAAAGACGGGCATCCCGGCACGGGATTGAACCGAGACGAGAACCGTCTTGCATCGTTCGATCTCGGCCAACTCGTCTGGGTTCGGCCCGCCATCGTCAACCCTCGTCTCGCCAGAGGCGGGGCTCGCGGGGGGCAAATGGGTGCCCACAGCGGACGTTGAGGGCGCCGAGGCGACCAAGGTCCCCGTTACCGGTTCGTGGGCGAGGGCCTTTTGGGCGAGTTCCTCGATTTCGGCGATGCGCTGGATCCGAAGTCTCACGAGTCGCGGCGCCGCACCGGGAGTGCGCAAGATTTTCGCTGCCTTTTTCAACGCCTCGGATTGCGCCGGCAGATCGGCCGCGGCGGCGGTAGGATTGGGAAGTGACTGGAGCAGCACCCAATCCTCGAGGATCGGTTTCGCGGTCCCCTGAAGCAGCGAGAGCCACGTCAGATCAGCCGGGATTCCGGCGGCGGAGAACCGCTGCAAAAGTTCCGCTCCGGAAGCGAACTGCCCGGCTTGCCAGTTTTTCAAACCCGCGGCGAAGAGCCCAAGGGCCTCGATTGAATCGGATGAAAAATCGACGTCCTCCGCGAGCACCGGGAGGGGGTCTGCCAACATCGCTGCCGCGCGCTCAAGAAATGCGATCGCCTCCAGGTTGCCCGCTTCAGCCTCGGGCTTCAGGTCGAGGATGGATTCGAAGGACTCGCGGGCGCGTGCCTCCTCACCCTCGAACAACTGGATCGTGCCAAGGAAAAAATGGCTCCAGATCCGGGTCGAAGCGGGAACGGTTTTGTCTCCCACAAGCCGGGTGAAATTCTCCCCGGCCTCGCGGAAGCGGCCCGAGCCGAACTGATCTCTCGCCGACTGGAAGATGCCGGAAATGGTCTGGTCTCCCAAACTGATGACCCGCTCCCCAGCCCCAAGGGTGAGATCCCCCTCGGCCTCGGTCTCCTGACCTTGAATCGCGAAAATGATCCAGGCTGCAGCCGTCACTAGCACAAGGGTGCCGACCACTAGGACCGCCTTAAAACGCGTTTTCCTGGACCGACCGCGGCCCGTCTCCTCGATTCCAAACTGCCGGCGCCGGACTTCCTCAAGCTGCGCAATGAGTTCGCCATAGGAGTGAACTCGATCCCCCGGAGAATAAGCCATCATCTTCTCGACGAGGCGTATTGTCGGCTTCGAAAGCCCGGGCGCCGCGGCCTTCAGATCGACGGTTTTTTTCTTGATCGCCCTCAGCTCATCCATCGACGAAGTGTTGGCATCGAAGGGTGGCTTGCCGGCAAGGGCGTGGTAAAGCGTCGCGCCCAGACTGTAGATGTCGCCGAGGAAAGTGTCGGGCAGCCCATCGAGCTTTTCTGGCGGCACGTAAAAAGGCGTGGCCCAGAGATCCTCCGAGAGATCTTCACCACCTTGTTGGAGGGCGAGGCCAAAATCGACGAGCTTGGTGGTGCCTTCGTCGGTCACGAGCAAATTGCCCGGCTTGATGTCGCGATGGATGAGTTGTTCCCCGTAGGCCGCGTCGAGGCCGCGGGCGACACCGAGGGCGATCCCGAGCACCTCGGTCTCCGACAAAGCGCCCCGATCGGCGATCAGTTGCTCGAGGCTGATCGCCTGCAGCAGTTCCATCGCGATGAAGAAATACCCGTGATCACGACCAACCGTGTAGACCTTGACCACGTTTGGATGGACAATCGAGGCGGTGAGTTTCGCCTCGCGCTCAAACATGGCAATGAGCGCCTCATCCTGACTGAGAGACTGGTGGAGGATCTTGAGGGCGACCTCCCGACCGAGATTGCGGTCAAGAGCGCGGAAGACTTGGCTCATTCCCCCCTCGCCAAGGGGACCGGTAATCTCATACTGGCCCATCGTCGTGCGCACCCGGATGACGGCGGCGCAATGGGGGCACTCGATCTTCGCGTAGGGCGCGAGACCAGACACATCGAGCGCCTTCCCGCATTCGGGACAGTGCATCAACAAGGGGGTATTCTCGGCACTCTCTTCCATCCAACCATCGCTCCGGACCTCGGTCCTCCTCGGAAAGATTAGTGTATCCGGACGCTCTCCGAGGTCCAGACAAATCCATGGTTACCCCCCGGTTTCCTTCGAGCCTCCTGATAATCATCATAAACCTCCCAAGGGCTTGCCTCGACCGCCGCGAGGCATTAGTCTCCCTCCTTTCGAATCCATGTCAGCAGCACCGGACACCGTCGCGATCGGACCCCACCGCCTTGGCGGCGAGCGTCCTCTCTTCATCCTTGGCCCCTGCGTGATCGAGTCAGCAGAGTTCCTTCAGTCCGTCGGCCCGAGGGTCCGGGCCATCGCGGATGCCGCCGGAGTCGATTTTGTCTTCAAGGCCAGCTACGACAAGGCGAACCGCAGTTCCGTGAATTCTTTCCGTGGGATGGATTGCGAGGAAGGATGCCGGCTTCTCGCCGAGGTGGGAGCAGCCATTGGAGCCCCCGTGACCACCGACGTCCACACCGCGGAGGAGGCCTCGATCGCCGCCGAGTTCATCGACGTGCTTCAGATCCCCGCGTTCCTCTGCCGCCAAACTGACCTCCTCGAGGCCGCCGCCCGCACCGGCCGGGTCGTGAACGTGAAAAAAGGCCAATTTCTCGCGCCCTGGGACGTTAAGAACATAGCCGACAAACTCGAAGCATTCGGCTGCGAGAACTATTTCATCACCGAGCGGGGCAGCACCTTCGGCTACAACAATCTTGTCGCGGACATGAGAGCCATCCCTTGGATGCAGGAAGCTGGCGTCCGGGTCGTTTTTGACGCGACCCACTCCGTTCAGCGTCCCGGCGGAGAAGGCACCTCGAGCGGCGGCGACGGCCGCCTCGCGCCAATCCTCGCCCGCTCCGCCGTTGCGGCAGGCTGTGACGGTGTGTTTCTGGAGACCCACCCTGATCCGGCCAATGCGCCGAGCGACGGGCCAAACCAAATCCCTCTCGATCGTCTTGAGCCCGTGCTCGCGCAACTCCGCGAGCTCTATGCCCTCGTCCGGCGCCCCGCCCTCTGATGCGATTCTTCTCCCATTCCGTCTCCGCCAACCTCATCAGGGTGCTGCTTCTGGCCTCCTGTCTCAGCGCCATGGGCGACGAGCCCGAGCGCCCTCGCAAAGGCGGAAAAAACAAGGAGAAACGGGCGCAGCTAGAGGCCGCAGCCGCCATGAAGTCGGCCCTGCCGACGGAATTGACTCGGCACTTCCCGATCGGGCGTGAGTTCAAGGGAGTCGCCATCCCGTCCTACGAGGGAGACCGCCTCAAGTCTGTGATGAACGCCGACTCCGTCACCCGCGTGAACGAACAATTCCTCGATCTGAAGAACCTCGTCGTCCACATCTACAATTCAGAAGGAGAGGCAGACACGACCATTTCGATGGAAGAGGCAGCCTACGATCTCAATGCGGGGGAACTCGCGAGCAAGACCCCCTCGAAGATCGATCAACCGCGCTTCACGATGACTGGAGACAAGATGATCTACCAGACCGAGTCCCAGGTTGCCCGCATGGTCGGGAACGTCTTGGTGATCGTGCCCGACGCCAAGAACATGGCTCCCGATTTCGGATTTCCCGGGATGGCTCCCGCCGCCAAGAAGACTCCATGACTCATCCCCCTTTCAACATGAACCGCCCCCTTTCCATTCTCTTTGCCGGACTCCTCGGCACCTTCGCTCCGCTCGCCGCGCAGCAGGATGCAACCTCCCAGATCGAGGAAGCGAAAGACAACCTCCTGTCGGACCCGAGGCTGCGCAACGTCCTTCGCAATGTGAAACAAGATCCCGGTGCCGCCCTCGAGAGCGTGACGAAAGACCCCGAGGAAGCGGTGCGCGAAGCGACCCGTCTCTTCCGGGCGAACACCGATGGCGTGGATGCCGAACAGCTCAAGGCCGCGGCCGCAAAAATGCAGTCCGATGGCACCCTCGAACAAATAAAAACAAAGGCCACCTCCCTCATCGAAAAAGAAACCGGCAAACCGATCGACAGCACCGTGAGCGAAGCGAAGAGAGCCGTTTCGGAGGCTGCCGCCAGCCGCGATAGCGCCGCCCCGGCGCCCGCTTCCGCGCCCGCTCCGGTGGTCGAGGTTCCGGCAACCCGTCCCGCCCCCGGCATTTCCGGGGGCGCCCCCACACCCGTGGCGATGCCGCTCGAGAATGGTGCCCCGATCATTCCCGATGCCCCTCGCGAGGCACCGGCGCTCGCCCGCCCGACCGCCGGAGGCCTGCCGACCGCCGTCGCCGCCGCCAACGGCGCGGTGGTGCAAGAGACCCGGGTCGAACCCATCGCCGGAGCCTCGCCGACCACGCCAATCCTTCCCGATCTGCCGGACCTCGGATCAAATGAGGTCCCGGCGCCGCTACCGCTCGAGAAAAAATACGACAAGAACTCGGCGGGAGCTTTTCCAGCTGGAAAGCGCGAGCACATGGAAATCCGCGCCAGGGAATCCCTGATGAACAACACCAAGGGCGAACTCACTTTCGTCGGAGACGTCGAGCTGGACTCTCCTGATTATGAAATGAAGTGCGACAAACTCGTCATCTACCTCGAACAGGGGGCCGTCGCCGAAGGGGCTACGGATGTTGGCGGTATGAGGCGCGCGGTTGCCTCGGGTGGCATGGTCGAGATCAAACGGACCGTGATTGAGGAAGGAAAAAAGAAGACCCAGATCGCCTTGGGACGTCTCGTCGATTACGATGCCGTCGGCGGCGACGTGGTTCTCTCCGGGGGACCGCCCTACATCCAAGACGGAGACCGGTTCGTCAAAACCAACTCGGAGGACTCCAAAATCATCATGCGGAAAAACGGTCTCTACGAGATCACCGGCTCCACCAACCGCGTGCAGATCAGCATCCCGATTGAAAACAAGGGCGAGGGCGGCGGCGAGAAGGGAAAGGCAAAGGGCAACAACAAGTCCGATTCCCCCTTCAACAACGGCCTCGGCGACGCCTTCAACGGACTCCGCTGACTTCCCTTTCTTCACTCCATTTTCATGAGTTACTCCGACGAACGGGATGAAATCGCCGAGCTCTTCGGTGTGAAACCTTCCGCCCGAAATCAGGGCTACACGAACGAGGGCGATCCAGCCGACGCAAAAAGCTCGCCCGCCAATCCGACACCGGATCCTGTTCCTGCGGAGCCCCTGGCTCCACTTCCCCTTCCTGAAATCAAGAAGCCGGTGAAACTGCGCCCGCCCGCCCACGTCGAGCCTCACCCACACGACTCTCTCCCCTCTCTTTTGGCCGCCCCCCGTCAATCCGTGCCGACGACGACCCATCGACCACTGCCTGAAACCCCGATTCAAGACGAGGAGTTCCGTGTTTATGAGGAAGGGGATTTACCCGATTTTTCGGACTTCGATTTTCTCCCGGCCGAAAAGGAAACGGCGGCTCGAACCGGCTCCGATGCGACTCCGCGAGCCCCGCGATCCGCGGGAGCAGACGCCTCCCCGCCCCCTGCCCCGCAACGCTTGCCTGAAGAAGACACCCCCCTGGCCCTTTCCAGTTCCAGGACCAGATCATCCGGGGACCAGCCCGGAGCCGCCGATAGCGGCGTTGCTTCCGCCGTGGAAGCCCCCCGCCGCGCCCGGACCGGGCATCGACCCGATCTCCATTTCGAAAGCGATCAAAACCTCGCCCACGACGACACGAGCGCGTCCCTTCTCGACACGAAGGGCCTCGTGAAAATCTACGACGGCCGCACCGTCGTGAACGGCGTCGACATCCACGTCCGTCCAGGCGAGATCGTCGGCCTGCTCGGCCCGAACGGAGCGGGCAAAACGACCAGTTTCTACATGATCGTCGGTCTCGTCCCGCCGAACGGAGGGCAGGTCCTCTTCAACGGGAACGATGTTACCCACATGCCGATGTATCAGCGCGCCCGCCTCGGCATGGGCTACTTGCCGCAGGAAGAGTCGATTTTCCGCAAGCTCACCGTCGAGGAGAATCTCATGGCCGTGCTCGAGACCCTCGATCTCTCGCGCCAGGAACGTCTCGCCCGCTGCCAAGAGCTCCTCGAGCGTTTTTCCATCACCCACATCCGCAAGAACATCGCCCTCACCTGCTCGGGCGGGGAAAAGCGACGGCTCACCATTGCCAGGTCCCTCGTCACGACACCGAGCCTGCTGATGCTCGACGAACCGTTCTCTGGCGTCGATCCGATCGCCGTCAACGAGATCCAGAACATCGTTCAGGATCTCCGGAAGTCGGGACTGGCCATTCTCATCACCGACCACAATGCGCGCCAGACCCTCGAGCTTGTCGACCGCGCCTACCTCATCTACGAGGGTCGGGTTCTCCGCGAAGGCACGCGCGATTTCCTCATCAACGATCCGGTCAGCCGCGAGCTCTATCTCGGGGACCGCTTCACGATGTGACGACACGATGGAAAGCGGTCGGGCAAAGCCCTTTCGTTCTTGAACGCGGGCACTGAACGCTTGTCAAAACCCCTTGCCATCTGGTACACTTCCAGCGGAGTCAGGATCATCCTGACGCGAAACCAAAACCATACAAAACATGCAAGTCACCAACGTCAATCTGCCTATCATTGTCACCGGTCGCCATGTCTCTGTCACGGAGGCCATGCGCGAATATGCCGAGAAGAAAGTGGCCGGCTTGCACCTCGATTACCCCAAGATCATCGAGGCCAAAGTACTTCTCAACGTGGAACAAGATCGGCACATCGCGGAAATCATCCTCTTCTGCGCGAACCACATCGTCATCGAGGCCGATACCACGACGCACGACATGTATGCCTCCATTGATGAAACGATCTCGAAGATCGCGCGCCGCATGCGCAAGTTCAAAACGCGGATGCTCAAGTCACACCGTCCCGAGAAAAAGCGCAAGAGCACCCGCCTCGTCAACGAGATGGTTTTCAACGCCGAGATCCCCGACGAGCCTGAGCACGAGCACGAGCCGCACATCATTCACAAGGAGAACTACAAGATCAAACACCTCTTCCCCGACGAGGCGATCATGGACATGGAGATGAACGAGAAGTCCTTCATCCTCTTCCACGACGCCAAGAGCGACCAGCTCGCCATCCTCTTCCGCCGCGAAGACGGCGACTACGGAATGATCCCGGCGGTCGAATGAACCATGTCCCTCGAGGACGATCCCGTCGACAGGCCCTTGAAAAGGCCATGGGTGAAAGCAAGGAAGCCCGGCGCTCTCGGCCTCCGGTCGTCAGCTTTCCCCTTTGGCCTTTTTCTGGCGGGTGAGGCCCGCCTCCGCTGAATGAGTTTTCCACCGCCACGTCCCGTTTGCCCAGGTTCACGCCTCGCCGTTGTCGCTCCCGCCGGCCCGTTCAACGAAGAATCTTTTCGTGCGGGTCTCGACTGGCTGAGGGAGCGCTACGAGGTGACATACCGCCCCGACATCTACGCGAAAGCCGGCTACCTCGCCGGGGAAGACCATCGCCGCCTTGCCGAACTGCTCGAAGCTCTTGCCGATCCGTCCGTCGATGCCATCGTCTGCGCGCGCGGGGGATTCGGAACGACCCGCATTCTTCCCGGCATCGATGGGAGCCTTGTCCAAGCCGCGAACAAACTGGTGATCGGGTTCAGCGACATCACCGCCCTTCACGCGATTTGGAACCAGGCCGGCGTGAGATCGGTCCACGCGCCCATGGTCGCCGCCCTTGGCAAGGCCGCCGACGACATTCGCAGCCAATGGATCGATACCGTCGAGCATCACGACAAAGTGCGGGCGTGGGCGCTCCAGTCCCTCCGTCCCTTCGAATCCGATTCGAGCGGCATCCTTACCGGAGGCAATCTCGCCGTCATCGGATCCCTTCTCGGCACCGATCGCCAGCCACGGCTTTCAGGGCGCATCCTTTTTATCGAGGATGTCGGCGAGCGACCCTACCGAGTGGATCGCGTCCTCACCTCGATGAAACAGGCGGGACTCTTTGACGGCCTCGCCGGTCTCGTCGTCGGGGCCTTCACCGAAGGCGAACCCGGTGCCGACGGTGTCGCTATCGAAGACGTCATCTCCGGCCATTTCGGCGACGCACTCTTTCCAGTGTTGACGGGATTTCCCGCTGGTCACATCGACGAGAACGTCGCCATTCCGTTCGGGGCCACGGCAAGGATCGAGGGAAATCGGCTCGAAGTTCTCCCCGTCCCCGCCGCGGATCTCACCTGACCCCGGCCGGATCCGCGGGAGTTCCAGAAACTGCAGGGGCGAGCGGCGCATTCGCGATCCTCACACGGGCACCGTTGCCGACGATTTCAAAGAGATCGATGATGTCGAGCGATCGCATCCTCACACAACCATAACTCGCCGGGGTTCCGATGGTGCGTTCCTCGGGCGTGCCGTGGATGTAGATGTAGCGCCTGTAGGCATTCGCGTTGTGCGGATCCTGCCCCTTGAGCCAGAGAATCCGAGTGACGATGGGATCGCGGCCGGGCGCATCGGGTGGCAGGACTTCACCGGTAGGCTTGCGGGATTTGAAGACCGCCCCGGCGGGCGCATCCTCGCCGATCTTCCTCGCGATCCGGAAGCTACCCAGCGGGGTCTGGTTGCTTCCTCTGCCGTCGCCAAGGCCGAACTTCGACGTCGAGACCGGATACTCGCGGATGCGGACCCCGTCCCGATAGACGGCCATGCGCTGCTCGGGGACGGAGATCTCGACAAGATGCTGTTCGTCAGTGACGCAGGAGGTGAGAAAGAGAGCAAGGGCCGGGCAAAGAAGGAATCGTTTCATGAAAGACCGAATCGGAAATTTACCCCCAATCCTCCGCGGAAGCAACGTCCGGTCCGAAGAACGATTCTCCTAACAAAACACTGCCCAAACCGCCGACCGGAACACATCGCTTCGCGCGATCTTGATCCGCTCGCTCATGACCCGCTGCGCTCCGGCTTGTTCCAACAAGTCCACCGTCCGGCCCGCGAGCAAACGAGGCAATCGGGAACAGAATCGCACCCGCGGCTCGCGAACTTGGTCGATGTAGCTGTCAGCCTCCTCCAGAAACCCGCGACATTCATCGATCCAGCGCTCGAAGACCGGCTGGATCACCGCCGCCGCCGGCATCCCCTCCCCGCTCCATCCGGCCGCTTTCAGTTCATCAACCGGCAGGTAACAGCGGCCTCGCGGCAGATCCTCGTGCAGATCCCGGAGAATGTTCGTCAATTGCAGGGCTTGGCCGAGCCTGCGTCCATTGATCAGCATGGCGGTGGCTTGATCGGACGAGGCAAAACGCTTTCCCAGGACGGTGAAGGCCGTCTTTGTCCAGTATTCCCCCACCGAGCCTGCAACCCAGTAGGTGTAGCGGAGCAGGTCCTCACCGGTCTGACAGGCAAACGGTCCGTCGCCAAAAGCTTTCAAGTCCCAAACCTGTCCGTGCAGAATCGTGAGCAGCACCTCTAGCAAATGCGCGCGCGGAGCGGGATCGAGCGAGCGATAGCGGCCGATCAAAAGCTCCGCCCTCGTCAAGAGCACCCGTTCCCCCTCGTGCGACAAGCGACCGGCAATGACTCCAGGATCCTTCTCAAAACGATCCCGCCGCCCTTGGAGGATGAGGCCCAACTCCTCGAGCCAGATGAGCCGATCCGCCTCCCGCAACCCCGGAGCATCCGCGAGGGTGTCGCTGAGTCGCGCCAGAAGATACCCGAGAGACACAGGCTCCCGCATCTCGCGGGGTAAAAATCGCAGGCTCAGATAAAACGAACGCGAGACCGCCTTGAGAAGTTCATTCTGATCCATCGCCCTAACGTTCACTCCAGATTCAACCCGCTCCAGATTTTGCCTGACACTTTTATCTCTCACCGCTCGAGGAGCCTCGCCGCCTCGCGCAGGATCCGCTCGGTCGTTTCCCAACCGATGCAGGGATCGGTGACGGACTGCCCCCAGCGCATGGCAGTGTGGTCTTCGAGAATGGCTTGACTGCCCTCGACATGATGGCTCTCGAGCATGGCCCCGACGATGCGACGATTCCCCTTGATCCGCTGGGCGACGATCTCTGCGAAGACACCGGGCATCTTGTGGAAATCCTTCGAACAGTTCGCGTGGCTAGCGTCGATCACGAGCGCGGGATTAACCTTCCCCTGTTCGAGTTCGGTCACCGCCGCCGCGACCGACGCGGCATCATGGTTGGGGCCGCCATCGCCCCCGCGCAGGACGGCGTGGCAATTCTGGTTGCCGCGCGTGCTTACCATCGAGGCGACGCCCTCGGGACTGATCCCGAAAAAGGTCTGGGGCGACCGGGCAGCCTTCAGAGCGTTCGCCACCGCGGTCATGCCACCGAACGTCGTGTTCTTGAAGCCCACCGGCATCGACAGGCCCGAGGCCATTTGCCGATGCGTTTGCGATTCGACGGTGCGCGCGCCGACCGCGGCCCAGCAGATGAGATCGGCGATGTATTGCGGCGTGAACGGGTCGAGAAACTCGGTCGCAGTCGGCATGCCGAGTCCAACGATCTCGAGAAGCAGATCGCGGGCGATTCGGAGACCTTCGGCGAGGTTCGCGCTGCCGTCGAGATCGGGGTCCATGATCAGCCCCTTCCATCCCACCGCCGTGCGTGGCTTTTCGAAGTAGACCCGCATCACGATCTCGAGTTGGTCGTGGAGTTCATCGCGCAAACCCATGAGTTTCTCCGCATAGGCGATGCCTTGACCGGGATCGTGGATCGAACACGGACCGACAATCACGAGGAAACGATCGGAACGACCATGGAGAATCTCCTCGATTCGCCGCCGTGCCGCCGATACCGAGGCCGCCTGCGCGTCACTGCGCGGGCGCTCGTGCATCAAAAAGGCGGGAGCCGGCAACGGCACGTTGAAGAGCACGTTGAGATCAGAGACACGTTCGGGCATGGAGATCGCCCTCAGGGCGGTGAAGGTTGGGAAACGGGAGAGTAGAAGGTGAGTGGACGGTTCGCAACCTGGCCCGATGGCGGATTAAATCCAATGACACGGGACGGATTCGCCGGGGGCGACTTCCTGTCCCGCTTCGAGGCGGACGAGACAGTTTGCGCGGCTCAGGCCAAAAATGGCGTGGGATTGCTGGGTGCCGGAAAGACGAACCCGGCCGTTTTCGCAGATACCTCGCAAGTAGTGGGGACGGTCTCCGGCGTTGTGCATCGACTCCTCGGCGAGGCCCGACAGACTACCAATTCCGACAGAAGTGGACTCGGTCTCGTCCCCACGCAGACGCCGGATCACGGGAGCGACAAAGAGGGAGAAAGTGACGTAGGCCGAGACGGGATTGCCGGGCAGACCGAAGACGAGGGTGCCATCGGGATGCACCCCGAAGAGAAAGGGTTTCCCGGGCTTTACCTTCACCCGCCAAAACTCGGTGACGACGCCGAGCTCGTTGAGAACTTCCTGCACGAAGTCGCGTTCACCGACCGAAACGCCGCCGGCGATGATCACGAGATCGGAAGCAGCGAGCGCGTTCACGAGCACCTCGCGGAGCTCGGCTGGATCATCGACCGCATGCGAAACACCCCCGACGGCACCCGCGCGGATCACGGCGGTCTGCAGCATGGGAGCGTTGCTGTTGTAAATCTCGCCGGGCAGAAGAGGAGATCCCGGCTCGACCAACTCATCACCGGTCGTGATAATGTGGGCGAGCGGCTTACTATGGACCGGCACCTCAGGGATCCCCTGAGAGGCGAGCAGTCCGATCCTCGCCGGCGTCAGCACTTCGCCACGGCGCGAGAGGATCTGTCCCGCGCAGACATCGCCGCCGCGAACGCGGATGTTTTCCCCAAGTTCGACGCCCTCGCGGATGATGATGGAATCGCCCTCGCGGTCGACGTCTTCCTGCATGATCACCGCGTCGGCCCCCTTGGGAATGGCGGCACCGGTGAAAATGCGGATCGCCTCACCCGGTTTCAGCTCGAGACCGAGATCGACACCGGCTGCCTGAATCCCCTCCACAACTGGCAATCTCGCGCCGACCATGGCTTCGGCCGCACGCACCGCATAGCCGTCCATGCTCGAATTGTCGAAGGGCGGAGAGTCCATCACCGCAACGATTTGCTGCGCGAGGATCTGGTCGAGGGCAAGCTCCAACGGAACCCAAATGACCGAACCGGGTGAGGTCCGCTCGAGGATGCGCCGCCGGGCTTCTGTTTCCTCCAACATGGAGAGATGAAAGAGGCGGGAACGACGGGTGTCAAGACCGGGCGCGCGGTGCGCCGCGCGGAGTGTTGGAGTAATGGAATGATCAGGTACTGAAAAAGGACGAATCCCGTCGACCGCAACGGTCACGGTGCGCTCGCCGCAACGCGATCGACTCCACGACTGCACCTAAATCCTTCCCGCCAACAACTCGCGCTGAAAGACGAGCTCCTTTGGCAGGTGATCATAAAGGCGCAGATAAAGATCCGCTTCAGAGAGCAACTCCTGGCGGAACTCCTCGCGACTCACGTTCATCAGCTCGTTGAACTGCGCTTCGGTGAAATCGAGTCCCTCCCAGTTCAGCTCGTGATAGCGAGGCACCCAACCGAGACTCGATTCGTGTCCACGGCCCTGACCTCGGACGCGGTCGAAGATCCACTCGAGCACCCGCATGTTTTCCTGAAAACCGGGCCAAAGAAAACGGCCATCCTCACCCTTCCGGAACCAGTTCACGTGGAACATCCGCGGCAGTTCGGGAATGAGCTTTCGCATTTCGAGCCAGTGCGCGAAGTAATCACCCATGTTGTAGCCGCAGAAGGGCAGCATGGCGAAGGGATCGTGGCGGATCTTCCCGATCGCCCCCTCGGCGGCGGCCGTCATTTCCGATCCGAGGTTCGCACCGAGGAAGACTCCATGAACCCAGTTGAAGGCCTGAAAAACAAGCGGCATCGTCGTGGCACGGCGTCCGCCGAAAATGATCGCGTCGATGGGGACGCCCTCGGGCTTTTCCCAATCCGGATCGATCGCAGGACACTGCGAGGCGGAGCAGGTGAAGCGCGAATTCGGATGCGCCGCAGGTGTCCCGGCGTCGGGCGTCCAAGGTTCGCCCCGCCAGTCGATGAGCCCCTCCGGCGCCTTTTCGGTCATTCCTTCCCACCAGACATCTCCATCGGGCGTGAGGGCGACGTTGGTGAAGATCGTGTTCTTCCACATGGATGCCATCGCGTTCGGATTCGACTTTTCCGAGGTTCCTGGGGCGACCCCGAAGTAGCCGGCCTCGGGATTGATCGCGCGGAGACGTCCATCCTTGCCCGGACGCAGCCAGGCGATGTCGTCGCCCACCGTCGTGACTTTCCAGCCTTTCTCCCGATAGACCGGCGGCGGGATGAGCATCGCGAAATTCGTCTTGCCACAGGCACTCGGAAAGGCGGCGGCGATGTAGCGTTTCTCGCCTTCGGGATTTTCGACCCCGCTGATCAGCATGTGCTCTGCCATCCAGCCCTCCTCACGGGCGATGACCGAGGCGATCCGCAGGGCGAGACACTTTTTCCCAAGGAGGGCGTTGCCCCCGTAGCCGCTGCCGTAGCTCCAGATCTCGCGTTCGTTGGGAAAATGGACGATGTATTTGTCAGGATTGCAGGGCCAAGACACATCCGTCTTTCCCGCCGTGAGCGGCGCGCCAACGGAATGGACGCAGGGCACGAAATCGCCCTCCTCACCGAGCCGCTCGAGCACGGCGTTGCCCATGCGGGTCATGATCTTCATGTTCACCGCGACGTAGGCCGAATCACTCACCTCGACCCCGATGATCGAATAGGCCGAATCGAGCGGCCCCATGCAGAAGGGGATCACATACATCGTCCGCCCCTCCATGCAGCCGGTGAAAAGCCCTTTCAGCTTTGCCCTCATCTCGCCGGGGGGGCTCCAGCGGTTCGTCGGCCCGGCGGATGCCTGACGGCGGCTGCAGATGAACGTCCGGTCCTCGACCCGGGCGACGTCGGCGGGATCGGAGAGAGCGAGATAACTGTTGGGGCGTTTGTCAGGATTGAGTTTCCGGAAGGTACCCGCTTCGACAAGCACGCCACAAAGGCGGTGCCATTCCTCCTCTGATCCGTCGCACCAGATGACCTCGGAGGGACGGCAGAGAGCTACGAGATCCTCGACCCAGGCGAGAAGACGTCGGTGTGTGGTCGGCGGTGTCGGCATGATTCAGACTGGCGCGGAGGCCCGCCCTTGTCCAGAGGATCGAATGAAGAATCTTGTCAGGGTGAGGGCGGGAATTGGGGTGAGTGATCAGGCGATGCAGGGCGGGTTCCCACCCGCCTCAGAAAATCCGGTCTGTCGCGTCGATCCCGGGGATGCGCTGAAAATGCTGGTCGTAGGTGAGGACCACCGCCCCCGCATGCATCGCGCAGACGGCGATATGAAGATCCGTCAATGGCAGGACGACCCCCTCGCGATCGAGTGTCCAGGCCAGCGCCATGGTCGCTTCCCAGCGTTTGTAGCCGTCATCGATGTAGAGCATGCAGGACCAAAGCGCTTCCAATTGCTTGAGTGCCTTTTCATTTCGCATACCGCGCCCGACTTCCGCCTTCACCGCTCCACAAGTCGCGAGATCCCTGCTCTGAGCCAGAACTCGAAGCAAGGCGAGCGGATCTTCGCCATTCCGCATCTTGGTGATATACCAAGACGAATCAACCAGGATGGGGCGGCTCATGAATCTCTCTCGGGTCGGTTGGTGACCTGAAACGGAGTGATTCCCTCCCCGACGCGAAGTCGCATCGGATCGGAAGCGGGATCGAATGCACTCCGGAGTTCCTCGGGGCTCAATCCCAATCCCTCCTTGAGAACGTTCAGCAACTTCGCCCGGCGCACGATGTCCCTCAGCGCGATATGGATCGCCTCCGTCTTGGTGGTGGCACCGGTGATCGACATGACACTGTCGAGCAGGTCGTCGTCCATATTGATGGTGATCTTCATACCGCCACGATACCGCTTTCATCCATCTTGTAAATGTCCACCCCCAACTCCCTGCTGGCATCGCGCCAAATCCGGGTTATTTCTCCCGCCCGCCATGTTTACCCTCCTCCACACCGACAGCCGCACTGCCGCCCGCCGCGGGCGGATGACTCTGGCGCATGGAGAGGTGGAGACGCCCTGTTTCATGCCGGTGGGCACCCGGGGCACCGTAAAATCGGTCCACCCGGCCGAGCTGTCCGACCCGGCCCTCGATTGCCGCATTCTCCTCGGCAACACCTACCACCTCTTTCTCCGCCCTGGGACCGAGGTGCTCGACCACTTCGGCGGACTCCACGAATTTATGTGCTGGCAGCGCCCCATCCTCACCGATTCGGGCGGTTACCAGGTCTTTTCGCTCTCCAAGTTGCGAAAACTCACCGAAGAGGGCGTCCGCTTCCAGAGCCATCTCGACGGCAGCCCCGTCCATCTCACCCCAGAGTCGGTGCTGGAAATCCAGCGATCCATCGGCAGCGACATCTGCATGATCCTCGACGAGTGCCCGCCGTTTCCCTGCGAACGGGAGTATGCCGAAAAATCACTTGCCCTCACCCAACGCTGGGCGGTGCGGGCGCGGGAATGGGTCGCCAAACACCAACCCAAGGGACAGCGCCACTTCGGTATTGTTCAGGGTTCCTGTTTCCCCGATTTGCGCGAAAGGGCGGCCCGTGATCTCGTCGATCTGGACTTCGACGGCTACGCCATCGGAGGCCTCTCCGTGGGAGAACCCATTCCCGAAATGCTCAAGGCCGTCGACATCGCCGCCCCTATTCTGCCGGCCCACAAACCACGCTATGCCATGGGTTTGGGCCAACCCGACCAGCTTCTCGAGCTGATTTCCAGGGGGATCGACATGTTCGACTGCGTCCTCCCCACTCGCGTCGCGCGAAACGGCACCGCCTACACCGCCGACGGCACCATCAATCTCAAGAATGCCCGATGGGAAAAGAGCCGTGATCCCCTCGGCCCGACCGGCTCGACCCACCCTCTCTGCGAGGGATTCACCCTCGGCTACCTCCGGCATCTCATCAAAAATGACGAGCTCCTCGGCCTCCGACTCCTCTCTCTCCACAATCTGGCCTTTTATCTGGACTTGATGAAGCAAGCCCAGCGTGCTATTGAAGGCGGCTCGTTTGCAGACTTCAAGGAAACCTTCATCCGCCGCTACCGCGCGGGCAGGTCCGAAGCTTGATCCTCAGAAGAATTTACATCTCTCCCGATCCCGAAAAATTCATGATTTCGCCTCTTCACCTCCTCGCCCAAGACGCGCCGGTTCCCGCCGGCGGCGGTCTCGGGATGTTTGTCCCCATGATCCTCATCATGGTGATGTTTTACTTCATCCTGATCCGCCCCCAGAGAAAAGCTCAGAAGGCCCAAGAAGAAATGCGGAAGAACGTTCGCGTCGGCGACAAAGTCGTGACCATCGGTGGCGCCCACGGAATCGTTTCCGGCCTGACTGACAAAACCGTCTCGGTCAAGGTGGCTGACGGGCTCAGCATTAAGTTCGATCGTAGCGCCATCGCCACAGTCACGGACAGCAAGGCGTCCAAGGAAGAAGAAAACAAGACCGAAGCCTGATTTCCCCACCGCTCCCCAGTCCAACACTCTCCCCTGTTCCTCATTTTACCTCTTACCGGGCGCTCGGCGCCCGCTCTCTCCCCCATGCAAGCGCAAGCAGAAACGGCCCCGACTTCTCCGGCAACCACCTCGACTCCGGCTCCGGCAGCTCCCGTCCCGGCGCCACCCACGACCGCCGAAACGCCCGCTTCGCCTCCAGCTCCAGCTCCAGC
>NEUQ01000030.1 GCA_002288445.1 Verrucomicrobiia bacterium Tous-C2TDCM
CGCCATCACCGACTGGGGCTTCAATGGCTGGGGCGACAAATTCGGACCCTACGATCTCGACAACGAGATCCCGAGTCACATCGCGGACACCCTGGGACTGCCGCGTTTTGAGGCAGGGATCATCCTCGAAGGAGGCTCGATCGAGCAGAACAGCCTCGGGCAGGCGCTCACGACCGAGGCCGTCCTACTCAACCCGAACCGGAATCCCGATCTCTCCCGCGGCGAGATCGAGGAGCGCATCAAGGCTTACCTCGGCATGGACGAGATCTTTTGGCTGGCATCCGGGATCGAGGGCGACGACACCGACGGTCACATTGACGACATTGCCCGATTTGTGAACGATGCCACCATCGTCATCTCGCACGAGCCCGATGGAAACAATCCGAACCACCGGGTCCTCGCCGAGAATCGCGAGCGTCTCAGCGACTTTCGCCTGCCCGACGGCTCCAGACCGGAGATCGTCGAAATCGACCTGCCTGAGGCCTGTCTCGCGCCCGACTGGCGGCTCCCCGTGCTGCCGGCAAGCTACGTCAACTTCCTCATTCTCAATGGAGCCGTGCTCGTTCCCGTCTTCGGACAGGAGAAGCGGGACCGCGCCGCAGTGGGTTTGTTAGGTGAGCTTTTTTCGGGACGCGAGATCGTGCCGATCCACGCGATCGACATCGTCCGAGAGGGCGGCGCGATCCACTGTATCTCGCAACAGCAGCCGGCGTGAACGAAGGGATGGCCCGTATCTTCCCCAGCGCCCTCCTGCTCGTGCTGTTTTTTTCAGGTATGTCCGGCAGCGGCTCCGAGCCGTCCCCGGAGCGGCCCCTCCTCGTGCGTGGTGTTCGCACCACCGCCTACACCCATACCGAGGCTGATCACCTCATCTACGGGAATCGTTCCGCCCTCGGCACCGAGCTTCGATACACGCCAGAATACCATTCCGTCGCGGCGGACTGGTCGCGCTTTCCCCTTGGCACGAAGTTCCGCATCCGCGGCTACGACCGGGTTTTTGTCGTGGACGATTACGGCAGTGCCCTTGTCGGGACCCATACCATCGACCTGTATTTTCCCGACAAGGATCGCATGAACGGCTGGGGGCTGCGCCTCGTTGATCTCGAGATCCTCTCCTTCGGCAGCTTCCACGAGAGCCGCAAGATCCTCGCAGCCCGGGCCAAAAACCGTTATTGTCTCGCCATGCTCGCGAGCATGACGACCGACGACTGGTATCAGACGCACCGCTGAGGAGACCATCACTTGGGGGCGCGAATCGCCGCATCCGGACGCCACTCCGCCTTGGCTTTTTCGAGAGCTGTCAGCGGTCCCGCACGGGGCCATGACAGGGAGCGTCGGAGTGGGCAAAAGGCACCGCCACCGTCCAAAAGCGAGTCGAAGGCCTGCCACCGCGGCGGTAGTCGGCTCCCCAAAGAACCCTTTTCAATCCTCGACCCAGAGGCGAGAGTGGAGGCGGTTTTTTCCTCCCACCGACATGCCCCTCCGCCCTGGATCCGACGCCATCGATCGCCTCCGCCTCGCCTCGATCCTCGACGGCGTTTCCTACCTCATCCTCGTTGGCGTCGCCATGCCGATGAAGTATCTCGCCGACATGCCCCTCGCGGTCCGGGTCGCTGGTTCGCTCCATGGATTTCTTTTTCTCGCGCTCTGCGCCTGCCTCCTCGAGGTGCTCGTTCGCAGGCGCCTGTCCTTCGGATGGTGTTCGATCGTCTTGGCCTGCGCACTCTTTCCCGTCGCGCCCCTCCTGCTCGATCGGAAGTTGCGGGAGAAGGGCGGCGAGGCTTCCTGAAGCACCCCACGGCATCATCCCCCGTTGTTTCCCTGGGGCTTTCTCCCCCGGGGCGTTGTGGAAGGTCCAACTTCACGACCGCCCAACAAGCGCTTTTGAGAATGCCCGAAAGCAGGGCGCTACCCGATCACGTCCGCTCGTTTCCGTTGCCGTGCATGCCTTGAAGATGTTTCAGTAGGAGGGGAATCGTTTCCCGCGATTCCCCGTGCCCGCATGAACCCCTTCGAAGACTCGATCCCGCAGCGCTCGCTCCGTCATTCCACCCGGCGGGCCTTCCTCGGCAAAACGTCCCAGGGCCTCGGCTCGCTCGCGCTCGCCTCGCTCCTCGACCCGCGCCTTGAGGCCGCGACCGGTGGCGTCCTCGGCAAGCTGCCCTTGCCACAGCGCGCTAAACGGGTCATCTGGCTGACGATGGCGGGGGGGCCGTCGCACCTCGAGACCTTCGATCCGAAACCGAAGCTCGCCGAGATGCACGGCCAGCCCATGCCGGAGTCATTCACCAAGGGTCAGCAACTCGCCCAGCTCCAGGGTCAGAAGCTGACGTGCTTCGGACCCCAGCATCCCTTTGCGAAGTTTGGGAAGAACCAGACCGAGATCTGCTCCCTCTTCCCCCAGATCGGATCGGTCATCGACGACGTTTGCCTGATCCGCTCGATGACGACCGACGCAATCAACCACGACCCGGCTCACATGTTCATGAACACGGGCTCGCAGATCGCGGGGCGCCCCTCGATGGGCGCCTGGGTCACCTACGGACTCGGCACCGAGGCCGAAGACCTGCCAGGCTTTGTCGTCCTGACCTCACTAGGCAAGGGCGGCCAAAACCAACCCATCGCGGCGCGGCAGTGGAGCAGTGGCTTTCTACCGACGAAGCATCAGGGCGTGCAACTCCGGAGTAAGGGCGATCCGGTCCTCTATCTCACCAATCCTCCCGGCGTGACGCGCGAACGTCAGGGTGCCGACGTCTCCATCATCAACGCGCTGAACCGCCGCCACGAATCTTTGGTCGAGGATCCTGAGGTCGCGACGCGGATTGCGCAATACGAGATGGCCTTTGCGATGCAGGCGAGTGTCCCGGGCTTGATGGATTTGTCGGCGGAAGACGCAAAGACGATGGCGCTCTACGGCTGCCAGCCGGGGGACGGATCTTTCGCCTCAAACTGCCTCCTCGCGCGACGCCTCGCCGAGCGCGGCGTGCGGTTCATCCAGCTTTACCATAAAGATTGGGATCACCACGGCGGGCTCAAGGATGGTATCGCCCTGAAGGCGCAGGAGATCGACCGTGCCTGCATGGCCCTGATCACCGACCTAAAGCGGCGCGGGCTCTTCGACGACACCCTCATCGTCTGGGCCGGCGAGTTCGGGCGCACCCCGATGTCGCAGGGCGGCTCGGGTCGGGACCACCACAACAAGGCGATGTCCGTGTGGCTCGCCGGAGCCGGGGTGAAGGGCGGGGTCGTCCACGGCCAGACTGATGAGCTCGGCTATGCGGCGGTCGATCAGGTCGCGACGGTCCACGACCTCCATGCGACCATGCTCGAGCGTCTCGGCATCCAGCACGAGGCCTTCAGCTTCAAGTTTCAGGGACTCGATGCGCGTTTGACGGGTGTCGAAGGCGCGAAGGTGATCCGCGAGATCCTTGCGTGACTCACGCGTCGGACTTCTTCTTCCGGGCTCGCGTTTCGGGTTCGGGAGCGAGGGTCATTTCCGGCGTCACGCGGATGTCCATGCGGCGGTAGTAGTCGAGCATCTTCTCGGTAGCGACGCGGCCGGCTTCGAGGACAATCGCCGTTGTGTCGTTGGGGATGACCGGATTCTTTTCCATGAGTTTTTTGGCTCGAAGAAGTTCGACTAGGTCCGGCAGGGAGACGTTCGTGTTCGAAGCAATCTCCCGCGGAGGTGGTATTCGATTGTCCCACACTCCCCATTCGTCGGCAAGAGGCAGATAGTCTTCGAGGAGGTGTCGGATACTGCGGTCGAAGCGGCGTATCACATCCTCTTCCGGCACATGATGGCCTCCCATTTTCACGCGTAGCTTCACCCGTTCCACCGCCTGATCGGCTGATCCGATCATCACGTAATGGACGATCACGCGAAATCCCCGCTCCCTCGCCTCGCGCAGCATCGCCACGTAGGTCTTGCCGCTCAGAGTTGATTCGAGACCAAAGCTGGATCCCGATGCGATGAGCGACTTCGCTTCCTCGAGGACGAGTCGCCCGGCTTTGAAAGCCGAGAGCGAGGGATCGAGCGGCGAGAGCCCGCGGGCGATTTCGTCGGCGTTGAGAAAACGCATCAGTCCAAGCAGCGGAAGAAGCTCCCGCGCCAATGTGGTCTTGCCGGCGCCGTTACAACCGCCGATGATGCAGAGAGTCGGAGACATGAGATTTCTTCTCGCACCAAATCTAATTGTGTTCAAATGAATTGTTTCTTCCGTTTTCCACCTCTGATCGTGATCGCGACTTTCGTCGCCGTTTCCCCGCTGCGGTCGGAGGAAACCCGCGACCTCTTGATCGTCGCGGGACAGTCCAATGCGGTGGGTTTTGACGCGCCCGCCACGGAATTTCCCGCCGATCCCTCCGATGAGACGATCCTCTTCTGGTGGCGCTGCGGCGATCCGCCCCCGGACCAACACGATTCCATGGGCGGAGCTGGCTGGACCACACTGCGCCCCCAGCCGCTCGGCCAGCCGCTCACCCGGGAATCCGCTGCGGCGGCGAAACCTCCGCATCCGGATGCCAAACGGCAATATGGCAACTTCGCTGAGCCCAAGGGCGGCTTTGGTCCCGAAATCACCTTCGCGCGCACCCTCATGGCCGTTGCACCTCGTCCTCTCGCGGTTTTGAAGGTCGCCTTCAGCGGCACCTCGGTCGCCAAGGATTGGGATCCGACCTTACGGGATCCTGACGGAGCCTGCTATCGCGCCTTGGTCGAGGAATACCGCAAAGCGATCGCGGCGGCGAAGTCCGAGGGCATCATTCTCCGTCCCCGTGCCCTCACCTGGGTGCAGGGCGAGAGCGACGCCACCGCGCAGCACGCCCCGCTCTATGAGGCGAACTTACGCGCGATGCTCGAGCGACTGCGCCGCGATCTCAACGCTCCGGATTTGGTAATTTTGTTAGGATTAAACACGCGCTTCGGCAACGGAAAGAACCCCCACATGCCCGACGTCATCGCCGCTCAGAAGGCGGTCGCCGAGGCCCTGCCGGATTGCGCCTATGTCGATACTTCGGGAGCCGAGACTCTGCCGCCAAGCCACACCCATTTCACTGCCGCTGGGACCCTCGAGATCGGAAAGAGATACGCCGAGGCATTTCGTCTCGAGGAAGAAAGCCAGGCCCGTTGAGAGAGCCATCACGGCAGACATGCGATGGAGGCGAGGGCGGGAATCGAACCCGCGATAGGGCTTTTGCAGAGCCCGGCCTTACCACTTGGCGACCTCGCCATCGCATGGAAGCGCCGACCGAAATTGGCCGGGCGGAAGTAAAAGCCCGATCCGGGCGACTGTCAACGGATTAGCCGCCCTCCGTGACTTGCGCGGACGCAGCTCCAGCACGATGGACGGTATCATGTTCGATTCCCCCGAGATCTCCGTGCCGCCCACCGCGTCCTGGTTGGTCCGTATCCCCGCGATCTTCGAGGGGATCTTACCCGAAATCCTCGCATCCGTAGACGCGGTCTCGACAAAGCGGCTCGGGCAGGAGTTTTACTGGATCCGGACCCCGGGTCCCGAAGCCATCCGTCACTCCGACAGCGGCATCTTCGTCCGGTGGAATCTTCCGATCGAGCACGCCTGGCCCTGCCAGCCCGCGAAGGTCGACGGCTTCATCGAAAAAGCCGCCCAGACGCTGAAGGCGAAATTCGCCGATCGTGGCCCGCAGGGCGTGTTTGTCGGAGCGCTCCATCCGACCTCTCCCGACCGCTACTTCCGACGCCTTGCCGCCAATCTCCGCGGACGCCTCGTCCTTCTGTTCCCGGATCTCCCGGCCAAGACAGTCGAGGAGCAGGAGCCAGATCGCGAAACGCTCTTTGTCCTCTTGGGAAAAGAAGGCCTCTACGCCGGAATGGCGACGCCGCGGGCCGCGAACGGCTTTTATCCCGGCGGGAGCCGCTACATCGCCCAGCACGAACCCGACACCATCAGTCGGGCCGGAGCCAAGATTGCCGAGGCTCTTCATTATCTGCGCTTGCATCGAGCGCCGCTCGCCGCGGGATCGCATTGGCTCGAACTCGGGGCTTGTCCCGGCGGAATGACCTCGGAACTCCTCGCACGGGGGCAGCGTGTCACCGCGATCGATCGCGCGGCTCTCGACACTCGGCTCGCGGGCAGGGCGGAACTCATCTTCGTTCAGGATGACGTCGCACGCTTCGTGCCTCCGACCGGGCAATCCTATGATGCCCTGCTCGATGACATGAATGGACCGCCTGAGGAGTCGATCGCGCAGGTGATCCGACTCTCGCGTTTTCTCAGGGAGGGAGGCCTCATCGTCTTCACCTTGAAAGTGCCGCGTGTCGAATCGATCGGGGAGCCTCTCGCGCTACTGCGGGAAACGATCGATACCGCCGGCCGATCGGGCTTGCGGCTCACCGCCAAAACCCACCTGACCTACAACCGGCACGAGTTCACCCTCTTTTTCGAACGATGTTAGGGTGTGCCGCGCATCACCGCGGGCAGCGTGGCATCGATGCGCAGCATGCACTTTTGCGTTGACGTTGTTGACCGCATCGGGTCGCCCTCGATTTCGAAGATCTCGGATTCCGACTCGAAGGGAGGTGCCAGGTGCGGGATCAGTTTGACCCGCTGCCGGAGCCGGCCCCTTCCGGCAGGGGGTGCACTTCCCCTCCGGCCTTCCGTTCCGCCATGGGTCCGCCATCGCTCGATGCGAGGAGAAAAACCTACGAGCTCGCCTCAGAATCTCTGAAAAGCATACACCGCCGATTCTCAGGTGAGGTCACAAAAAGGGATTCTTTTTTATAATCATTGTGATTAATCGAGCAGTCGAGCACACTGGTCCGTCATTACCGCATCCCATGAAGAGCACGCTTCGCCTCTGCCTCGGTCTGTTCCTTAGCCCTGTTTTTTCGGCCTCCGCACAGTCCGTTACGGCATTTTGGACAACGATCAATCCCGGCGCCATGACAGCGGAGGGAATGCTTGGGCCCGTCACCATTGCCGCCACGCAACTCGGCAGCCCGGGGACCTTCTTCGGCGATTTGAGCGGGCCGGATTATTCTGGGGCGCCTCTCTCCGCCACTCAAGGTTGCCTGGAGCACAACGGTGGTTCCGATTTCCGGTTCACGCTGAGCCGACCCGTCACGGGTCTGATGCTCTATGTGGTATTTTGGCGGTCTGATAGTTACGCTTTCGACCAGCCCTTTACCATTCTCTCCGGGTTAGCCAGTGGTGTGTCGGTCGCCGGAAACACGCTCATGACGACCAATGGATTTTCCCACGGCATCATCCGTTTTGACGCACCGATTTCGATTCTGAATTGCGTCTCCGCCTCGGCAGTCGCCGGCGCACAATCCACCACCCTCGGCGTGATCCCCAAGACCACGGTCGCGGTTGATGGCGGTCGCCTTCTCCGGACAAGGCGCCCGTCCATCAAACTCAAGGGCGATACCTCAGCCTCTTTTAGTGTTGACCGTGTCCTGATCAAGGAACAGGGAAAAAAATCAAAATTCGCCAAGCTGAGCAGCGATAGAACCCGATGGAGCGCTCGCCTCCGTCCCGAGACAGGCCGCGCCCGGGTGAAAGTGACCGCCTTCGGTTTGTTTTCCAGCGGCCCTCCCGCCGTCACCAAGGTGACTTTGATCCGGGAGTAAGGATGCGGTGGAACGCGGAACCGTCGCGAGGAAAGCCCTCTCAACTTACGGCATTCTCACCCCACCAATTCCCGAACCTTCGCGAGGATTGCTCCAGCTTCGGCTTCACCACCGGGCGCGGCACCGCGGGCCATTTCGGGACGCCCACCACCCTTGCCGCCGGCGACGGCGAGGGCCTCGCGGACGAGATCTCCGGCCTTCGCTTTGGCGGCACTGTCAGGGTGGACGATAACGCCGAGATGGACAGTGCCATCCTCGACCAGAGCCATCGCGACGATGCCGGCGAACTGGCGCGCCTTCACCGTGTTCATCACTTCCTGGAGCAGTTCGGACGAATCGCCGGGCAGCAAGCCGGACCAGAAACCGCCCGCCTGATTCGCGAGGGTGTCTTCATACCATTGCGAGGCGATCCCGGCGGCAGCGCCGGCCGAGGCTTTCTTCACCGCCTTCTCGGATTGGATCGCGGCAGCCCTGACGGCATCGCGGTGGGCTTCGAATTGCTTCAAGCGAGCGTTGGCCCCGGCGAGGTCACCCGAGTCGAGGGCCTCCGCGATGAGCGTGGAAAGGGTGTCGCTGTCGTCGGTCGCCACGTGGGATTTACCGAGTTCCCTTAGTTTGGCGTTGGCTGCTTCGAGCTTGTGGACGGCATCGGCGAACTCACCGGCGAGGCGCGCGGCTTCCTCGGCGATGACGGCCCTCGCGGCGTCCCCGCAGACCGCCTCAACGCGGCGGATCCCCGCGGCAACGGCGCCTTCGCTCTTGATCTTGAAGAATCCAATTGCGCCGGTCGACTTGACGTGAGTGCCGCCGCAAAGCTCCATCGAATACCCGTCAAAGGCGCCCTCCTTGCCACCCACCTGTACGACACGGACCTTGTCGCCGTATTTGTCGCCGAAAAATTGCATGATGCCGGGCCGCCCCTTCACCTCGCCCTGCGGCACTTCGAAAATGGAGACCGGATCGTTTGAGTGGATGCACTGATTCACCTCGGCCTCGATTTTCGCGAGCTGCTCCTCGGTCACGGCGGCAGAGTTGAAATCGAAACGGAGGCGGTCGGGTGCCACGAGCGAACCCTGCTGGGTGGCGTCGGGACTGACGATCTGATGAAGAGCCCAGTGAAAAAGGTGGGTCGCGGTGTGGTGAGCCTCGATGGCCCGGCGTCGCGCCGTTTCCACCTTCAAGGTCACGGTGTTGGTGGATTTGTCAGGAAGCTTTCCAATCTGCAGCACCGTCGCCTCGCCCACACCGAGGGCGGCGAGCACGGGAATGGTTTCCCCGTTCGCGACGAGGGTGCCGGTGTCGCCGAGCTGGCCGCCTTTCTCAATGTAGAACGGGCTACGATCGACGATGGCGAAGGTTCCCGCCCCGTTTTCGATCCACTCCACCACGGAGGATTCGGTCTCGTCCTGCTCGTATCCGACGAAGGCCGTTTTCACATCCGTCTCGATCGTGACGGCTTCCACCACGGCGGTCTTCTGGCCCTCAGCGCCGGTGCTCTTGTGCGCCTCGACCAGACGCGCGACTTCCGCGGGGTCGCTCGCGAGTTGGCGCTCGTCGAGGAGGAGCTGGGTGAGATCGGTGGGGAAGCCAAAGGTCTCCCAGAGTTTCACCACGGTCGCGGCGGGGAAAAGTCCACCGGCGTTCACCTTGGCGGAGGCTTCGTCAAAAAGCTTGAGGCCGCGGTCGAGGGTGCGATTGAATTGCTCCTCCTCAGCCTTCAGGACGGCGGTGATCTTTTCCTGTCTCGCCACGAGTTCGGGGAACACGCCGCCGAACTCCGCCACCAGCACGGGCACGAGTTGGTGGAGGAAGGGATTCTCCGCATCGAAGCCAAGAACCCGGCCGAACCGCACGGCGCGGCGGAGGATGTTACGGATCACGTAGTTCCGCCCGCCGTTGCCGGGCTCGATGCCGTCGGCGATGGCAAAGCTGACAGTGCGGATATGATCGCCGATGACGCGGAAGGCCACGTCGATCTGCTCCTGATCGGTAAGGCTGTGGCGCTGGCCGCCCTCGGGGACGGTCGAGGTGTAGGTCTTGCCGGTGAGCTCGGAAAGCTTCGCGAAGATCGGGGTGAAGACGTCGGTGTCGTAGTTCGAAGCGAGGCGCGAGAAATCGGTGAGGCCCTTTGTGCCCTGGATCACCGCGCAGGCGCGTTCGAAGCCCATTCCGGTATCGACGTGGCAGGCGGGGAGGGGCCGGAAGGTGCCGTCCTCGTTCGCATTGAACTGGATGAAGACGAGGTTCCAGATCTCGATGCAGCGGGCATCGCCCATGTTCACGAGGCTGCCTTTGGTGTCTCCGTCGGGCGTGAGATCCACGTGGATTTCCGAACAGGGGCCACAGGGGCCGGTCTCACCCATCATCCAGAAGTTGTCCTTGCGGTTGCCGTTGACAATGTGGACCGCGGGATCGAGCCCGGCCTTGGTGAAGATCCCCGCCCAGAGATCGTAGGCCTGCTGGTCGAACTCGGAAGGGTCGCCTTCGGAAGGGGCGTAGACCGTGGCGTAGAGGCGGTTGGCCGGCATTTTCCAGCGTTCCGTGAGCAGCTCCCAAGCCCAGGTGATCGCCTCGACCTTGAAATAATTGCCGAAGGACCAATTCCCCAGCATCTCGAAAAGGGTATGGTGATAGGTGTCATAACCGACATCATCGAGATCGTTGTGTTTGCCTCCGGCGCGGATGCACTTCTGCGTATCGGCGGCCCTCGGCGGATCGTAAGGCGCGGCTTCGGTGCCGAGGAAGTAGGGAATGAACTGGTTCATCCCCGCGTTCGTGAAGAGCAGGTTCGGCGAAGTCGGCATCAGCGAGGCCGAGGGCACGATGGTGTGTTTCTTTTCGGCGAAGAAATCTAGGAAGGATTGCCGGATGTCGCGGGAGGTCATGGAACAGGGTGATGCGCAGCTCCGACGGTAGCGCGGAGCGGCACGGGTGCAAGTCGCAAGGGACTGGGCTAGGCGGCACCCAGCTGAGGATTTTGGGGACAGTCCGGAGCAGATCCCGAGCCGAGAAGTGGGCTCGATGAAGAGTCACGGAATCATCATCGAGATAACCGATATTATAACAGATATTGCTTTCGTAATTCCCAGAGCCATTAGCGGAGGGTAACAAGGCCTGCGCTTCCCCGAAAATCTCGGCCTACGGCATCAGGATCGATTTCCCTCACCGGGCGGGGATCATTTCGATTTCCGCTAACCAAGCGAGCGATTGTTGCTGCCAAGCCTCCCACATCGGGCCTTTGTATCCGTTGAGACCATGCCCGCCCGAAGGCAGGGCGAGGTATCTGGCGGGGACGCCATGGTTGACGAGCGCCGCATGGAAATCCTCGCTGTTCGCCGACACAACGACCTTGTCATCCTCAGCGTGGGTGAGAAAGCCGGGGGGGGTCTTCTCCGTGACCTGTCTCTCGTTTGAGAAGCGAGTCACGAGCGCCGCGTTCGGTTCAGGACCGAGGAGGTTCCTCCGCGATCCAGCGTGCGCGTTCGCGGCCATCGTGATGACGGGATAGACCAAGACCATGAAATCGGGGCGGCAGCCGAGGCGCTCGATCGGATCGCCCGAATTGGCATCACCCTCGTCGAAATGCGTTCCCGCGGTGGAGGCGAGGTGACCTCCGGCGGAGAAGCCGATGATGCCGAGCCGCTTCGGATCAATACCCCACTCCTTAGCGTGGAAGCGGGCCGTCCGCAGAGCTCGCTGGGCGTCGCGCAGGGGCACTTCGCAGCGACCCTTCGGGAGTCGGTATTCGAGGACGATGCCGGTGATGCCATGCCCGTTCAGCCAAGCGGCGATGCCATGGCCCTCGCCGCCGGTGACGAGCCCACCGTAGCCGCCACCGGGACAAATGACCAGGGCCGCGCCGTTTGGTTGCGCGGGCCGGTGCAACGTGTAAAAGGCGTTCGCGGTATCATTGGAGCCGTCGCCATTCGGTGCTTTCCCTTCGGGCCATAGGGGCATGCGCCTCGGTTTGGTCTCGCCCTCCGCGGCGCGAGAGAGGAAAGGAAGACCGAAAAGGACCAGGGCGAGAGTGGCGAGGAACGGATTCATGGAACGCTCTCGCCCAAGGTTGGCGTTTTGAACATTGCCGCAAACGCGGCTTGATCCCCCGTCCTTCCCCCTGGCGTCCTTGGCTCCGAGAGCCCCGCCTCTCCGCTGGACAAGAGGCAACTCGGCCCGCAAACTGAAAGAATGGTAACCCTTCTCGACCAACTCAGGGAATACACCGTCGTCGTGGCCGACACGGGCGATTTTGAATCGATGCGCATCTACCGCCCGCAGGATGCGACGACAAATCCCTCGCTCATCCTCAAAGCCTCACAGCAGGAAGCTTATGCACCCCTCGTCGAAAAAGCGGTCGTGGACCTGAAATCCTCCCCGCTGTCCGGCGAGGCCCTTGTCTCCTCGATCATCGACCGCGTCCTTGTCCACTTCGGCAAGGAGATCCTCGAAATCGTCCCGGGCCGAGTCTCCACGGAGGTCGATGCCCGACTTTCCTTCGACACCGAGGGAACCCTGACCAAAGCCCACGAAATCATCCGCCTCTACGAAGCCGAGGGCATCCCGAGGGAACGCGTCCTCATCAAGATCGCCTCGACTTGGGAAGGTATCCGCGCCGCCGCCATCCTCGAGAAAGAGGGAATCCATTGCAACCTCACCCTCCTGTTTTCCCTCGTCCAAGCCGTCGCCTGCGCCGAGGGTGGCATCACCCTGATTTCGCCCTTTGTCGGGCGCATCTACGACTGGTTCAAGAAGACTACCGGATCCGATTACGGTGGAGCGGATGATCCCGGCGTGCAATCCGTCCGTCGGATCCACGCCTACTACCGGCAATTCGGTTATCCCGTGGAGGTGATGGGCGCGAGCTTCCGAAACACTTCCCAGATCCTCGAACTCGCCGGCTGCGACCTGCTCACGATCGGCCCCGCCCTGCTCGAAGAGCTCCGGGGGACCGAGGGTCATGTGGAGCGCAAACTTTTTCCCGATCCCGAAACCGGTTCGCCACTCGATCGGCTCGATGCGAGCGAGAAGTCGTTCCGGTTTCTCCTCAATGAAGACGCGATGGCCACGGAAAAAACGGCCGAGGGAATTCGGCTTTTCTCCGCTGACATCCGCAGGATGGAGGCGCTCATTGCCGCAAAACTCTGAGCCGACGCTCCGCCCGATCCAGCCACGTCACGCCGATCCGTTGGTGACGCGAGTCCATGCGGCACTCGTCGATCTCGGGCTCGCGCCGCTCGCACCCCTGCGGCCTGAATTTCCCAGGGGCATTGTCTTCTTCATCCACTCTCGCTCGGCCGAGATCCACGCGGCAATGTCTAATTACGGATCAGCCGAAGAAAACCCGCTCGGCGGTGTCGTGGAGGATCGCGGCCTTCTCCTGATCGCTGAGGAAATCAAGTCCCTCGCGCACCAGCCCGATCGCATCGGCGTAGCGGTGACCGGGGCCGACCTGATAGGGGCAGTCGCTCGCCCACATCAGCCGCCCGGCTCCGTAGGCATCGCGCATCCGGCGGATCATGGGAGCGAGATCGTCGTAGGGCGGCAGCTTCTTGCCAAGGGCGTAAAAGGCCGAGGTCTTGACATGGACATGGTCATGATCCGCGAGGCGGGCAAGGGATTCGAGATGCCCTTCTCGGATCTCTCCATCGGCCCCGACGCGTGCGAAGTGATCGATAACGACGAGCGTCCTTGGAAAACGCTCACACATCCTCCCGATCACGGGTAGAACGTCGGGACCGATGAGCGGGCAGATCGCCAGCCCTTCGTCGGCAGCCGTTTCCCACATCTTCGCCATGCCCGGCGAACCGATCCAGGCATCAACCGGGTTGCTTCCAGGATGGATGCGGAAGCCCCGCACGCCCCTGGCCGCCAGCTCGCGCATCGCCGCGCCCGGATCGGAAGCGGAGTCATCGACGATCGCCACCCCCGAAAAGACTCCGGGAAAGCGTTCCATGGTGTCGAGCAGGTAGCGGTTGTCGAAGCGATAGAAGCTCATCTGGATGAGCACGATGCGTCCGACCCCATTGGGTCTGGTATGGGAGAAGAGTTCTTCGGGCGTGAAGCTCGCCGGCTTCATCTGCGAGACCTTGAAGCCCGCGGCGATCGGATACCCCGCCACATCGGAAGTCCAGACATGGACGTGGGCATCAATGTCGCCATCGACCGCAGCGCGGACGGACCCGGGCAGCGCAGTCATCGCTGCACTGGAGGCGGCGGTGAGGAGAAAATCGCGGCGGCTATGAAGGGAACGCATGGCTCGACCTTAGCGCACTTCCACCGTGCTTCGGAAGTCACTTGATCGAGGTGCAGGATCCGACAGGACGAAGACGCTCCAGCCGCTCAGATCGCGTTTTCCTTGAGGAATTGCCGCACCGCATCGGCGGTCGCCGCGACGGGATACTTCACCTGATCCTTCTGCTTGATTTTCTCGAGCGCGGGATCGGTTGGAGTCTCGCCAATCGCCTCCCGGATCGTGTCGGGGAACTTCGCGGGATGGGCCGTGGCGAGGATGACCTGAGTCGAGGTGAGGTCGAGGCTCTGGAAACCGCAGGCGGTATGGGGATCGACGACGTAGTCGTATTTCTCCTTCACCATTCGGATGTTCTTGAGGATATCCTCGTCGGTGCTGCGGGTCGCCGCGAAGTTGCTCGCGTTGAAATTGGCGATCTTGATCGATCCGTCCGCCTTCAACTGACCCATCTGGGCCAGAGTCGCCTTGGCGTCTTTCTCGTTATGATAGTAGAGGAAACGCTCGAAGTTCGAGGCGACCTGAATGTCCATCGAGGGCGCGTGGCTCGGCCGCACCGCATCGGGCCTGTATTCGCCGGTGTTGAAGAGGCGGTAGAGGATGTCGTTCTGATTCGTCGCGACGACGAACCGATCGACCGGCAGGCCCATTTGGTGCACCATCCAACCGGCGAAGATGTTGCCAAAATTTCCTGTCGGGACCACGAAGCTGATGTCGTCGCGGTTGTCGGGCGGCAACTGGGTGAAGGCATGGATGTAATAGACGCACTGGGCGAGAATGCGGACGACGTTGATCGAGTTGATCGCGGAGAGGCGAAGCTCCTCCTTGAAAGAAAGATCGCTCATCAGCTCCTTCACGATGGCTTGGGCATCGTCGAAGGTTCCCTGGATCGGGATTGGGTAAATGTTGTCGGCTCCGGTGCAGGTCATCTGACGCTCCTGCAACTCGGAGATGCGGCCCTCGGGATAAAGGACGAAGACTTTGGCACCCTTTTTTCCGGCGAGGCCATGGATCGCGGCGGCTCCGGTGTCGCCCGAAGTCGCCCCGAGCACGTTGATGGAGACACCGGTGCGTTCGATCTGCTCTTCGAAAAGGCTGCCGATGAGTTGGAGTCCGAAATCCTTGAACGAAAGGCTCGGCCCGTGGAAGAGTTCGAGAACGAAGAGATTGTCCGAAAGCTGCTGCAGCGGCGCGTTCATCGTGTCGCTGAAGTTGCCATAGCTGCGATCGATGATGTCGACGAGGTGCTCGCTGTCGTGGTCGCTGTCGAACAGGCTGAGGAAGTCCCACGCGAGGGCGGCGTAGGGCAGCGCGTCCTCGACAAGAATGGTCTGCGGCAGAAGCGGGAGGTGGCGGGGGACGTAGAGGCCTCCGTCGGGGGCGAGCCCGCGCGCAAAAGCCTCGGTGAAACTGACGGGCTCGCTGCCGCCTCGGGTAGAAACGAAATCCATGGGGGGAAGGTAAAACGATTTTCGGGGATTGAAACGGAAAAGGGCGCGCTTCGGAAGGTTCGCCGGAAACAGACGGATGACAAGCGGCTTGCCCCGCGGGAGGCGACCTCGCGGTGAGCGGCCCGCCGAAAGCTCAGCGCTTCAGAATCACTTCAGGCTGGTCACGGCCGAGTCGGGCGAGTCGGGTCTGGCGGTTTTCCAGGATCGCCTACCAGCCCGGAAAACCCCGAAAATCCAATCGTCCGTCGGCGTCGGTTCGGGCGGTGAGCTCGGTGTGCCAGCGTTTTCCGATCCACTCTTCAAGCACAGCACAAGCACAGCACAAGCACAGCACGGGCGCGCGGGCTCCAGTCGCGAGCCTTCGCTCAACCAGCCAGCGTTCCGATAAACAACGTCGTCCGGGCGAGGACCCACGCGGCGAGGGCGATGAGGAGGCAGGTCATGCCGATCCGCACATTGCGGAGTTTTGCCTCGAGCACCATCGACTTTGAGTGAATCTGTCCGAGCACGGAACGCTTCACCGCATCATTCGATTGCTGACAGAACCGCTCGGTGTAATCCGACGAAGTGAACGAAATGATCTGGGCGGAGAAATAGAGGTTGGGATGGTGAGTCGAGGTCGACGTCTTGCGGATCGCCCGGGGGAATGCTGCCGCAATCCCGCGCCAGAACGTCATGCCGATCGCGATGATGAATACGGCGTAGAGAGCGAGGGCCAACCAATCGGTCGCGACGAGGCCATTTCGCCGCTCGAAGTCGACCCCCGCCCCGAGATTCACCATGATACCGATCAGGATCGCCGAAGTACTGAGGGTGATCTGGGCCTTGGTGTCGGCACGGTTGATCTGCTGCTCGATATCCAAATAAAGCATGTAGATCAAACGGGTGACGTCGACCTGCGTGTCGTTGACCAGCAGTGTCACGGTGCCCAGCAAGGAGGCGGCCGAGCTGCTCGGTGTCGGGGGCGTCGCTCCCGGCATTACCTCGATGGAATTTGGAACGTCGGCTGAAGGAGTCTCCATGAAAACATCTGCCTATAGGTGGAAACCCGGAGATTTCAAGAAGATGGCATTTTTGTCGCGCGGTCCTCGGCGGCCGCCGCCCTCACCCGAGATCCTCGACCCGCAACAGCACCGGACGCGTGCGCACGCAATCAAGCGCCGCGATCTGATCGAGGGCACGCTCAACGACCCCGTAGGGAGCGTAGTGCAGCATCAGGACGATGGCGGCATACTGTTCGTCGTGATCCTCAGGCTGGATCACCGAGAGAATGCCGATCTGGTTCTCACCGAGCACGGTGGCGATGCGGGCGAGCACGCCGGGACGATCCTCGGCCTCGACGCGCAGGTAATAGTTGGAGACGCTCTCGCCCATGGGCAAGGTCTCCCCGTAGAGGGAATGGGTGACGAATCCCGACCCGAGCGCGGGCTGGGTCCACATCGCGGCGTCAGCGATGTCGGCGATGACAGAGCTCGAGGTGGGGTCTTGCCCGGCACCGGAACCGTAGAAAAGCGTCTCCCCGACGATGTCGCCCTTCACCATCACGGCATTGTAGGCACCGGTCACCGAGGCGAGGATGTGTTTGGATGGAATCAACGAGGGCTGCACCCGCACCTCAATCGAACCGGAATCCTCGTGCAAGCGGATCACTCCGAGGAGTTTGATCGTGTAGCCGAGGCGGCCGGCGAAATCGATGTCGGCGGCCCGGATCATTTCGATCCCCTCGACGTGGATGCGGTCGCAAGGCACCCAGCGTCCATAACTAAGGGAAGCGAGAATGATCGCCTTGTGGGCCGCGTCCCACCCATTCACATCAAGGGTCGGATCGGCCTCCGCATAGCCGAGGGCCTGAGCTTCGGCGAGGGCGTCCTCGTAGGAGAGGCCCGCCTCGAACATGCGGGTGAGAATGAAGTTGCAGGTCCCGTTGATGATGCCCACGACCGATTGGATGTGGTTGCCGATGAGCGATTCCTGGACTGCCTTGATAATGGGGATCCCCCCGGCCACGGCCGCCTCGTAGTGGATTGGACGTCCGCAGGCCTCCGCAATTGCAAAGAGCTCCTGACCCCGTTCGGCAAGCAGGGCTTTGTTCCCCGTGACGACGGCTTTACCTTTTTCGAGAGCTGATTTCACCAGGTCGAAGGCGCGATCGATGCCGCCGATCAGCTCGACGACGATGTCGATCCCGGGGTCGTCGACGAGTTCCTGGAGGTGAGTCGTGACGATTCCCTCGGGCAGATCGATCGGGCGGGCCTTCGCGGTATCCCTAACCGCGATGCGGGCGACTTCGAGATGGTAGCCGGTGCGCTCGCGCAGCAGGTGTCGGTTCTTCGCGAGGTTTTTATAAACGCCCGCGCCGACATTGCCGAATCCGGCGAGTCCGATTTTAAGGGTGGGAACCGACATGCGCGCAACCAAAGGACGCAGATAGGCGGGAAGCAAGTGGAACCTTTGCCATCTCCCGGGTCGGCCGCCCCCGGCGCATCTTCGGCATTGCGCCCGGCCACCTGCTCTGGCACAATTCCCGGCCATGAACAAAGCCCCCCTGCTCTCCCTCTTCGCGCTCGCCGCGAGCCTCTCTCTTGCCACGGCCGAGGAAGGTTTCATCGAACTTTTCAACGGCAAAAACCTCGACGGCTGGTCGCCTTCCGCCGAGGCCCCGGAATCCTTCTCGGTGAAGGACGGCATCCTCATCGTCAAGGGGGGGCGCAGCCACCTCTTCTACACTGGGGAAGCCAATGGCGCGAATTTCAAGGACTTCGAACTGAAGGTGCGTGCCAAGACCTTCGCGGGTGCCAACAGCGGCGTGTATTTCCACACCAAACCCCAGCCGAAAAACTGGCCGGAGACCGGCTACGAATGCCAAGTGAACTCCACCCACAAGGATCCCAAGAAGACCGGCAGCCTTTACGGCGTGAAGAATATCGTCGTGCTTAAAGAGGGTCAGGAAGCGCCCAAGGGCGGGGACAGCGAAGTCCGCAAGAAGGCTCCGAGCACGGACGGCGAGTGGTTCGACTACCACATCACGGTAAAGGGCAAGCACATCGTCATCAAGGTGAATGGCGAGGTCACGGTCGACTACACCGAGCCAGAAGGCGGCCCGACTTCACCTGGATTCTCTGGACGCAAGATCGGCGAAGGCACCTTCGGGATTCAGGCCCACGATCCCGACAGCGAGGTCCACTACGAGCGATTCGCGGTGAAGCCCCTCTGACTGGCGGCCGGTTCGCCCGGAGGAAATCGGCGCATTTTCCGGTTGTCATTCCCGATCGCCCGGTTAGATTCTCCCTCCCTTGCCGGAGAGGCTCCGCCCGCCCGTCCAAGTCGTCGAAAGGCTCGATAGCTCAGTCGGTAGAGCAGCGGATTGAAAATCCGCGTGTCCCCAGTTCGAATCTGGGTCGAGCCACTTTCACGATCAATGACTTATGACTTTCCCCGGTCTGGGAGGGTTTTTCTTTGCCACTCCTTTGCCACTTTTTCGGTTTGGGAGTGAGTCGTCGGGGAATGCGGAACGAGGCCGTAGCTTCATTTGTGGCGTGATGCGGCGCGAAATTCACTTTCTCGAATAGCTCTCGCCTGATAACCGATCGGCATGAGAAGAGTCTTAATCGCCCTCGTGTTGCTTTCCGCTAAACTTTTTGCTACGGCATCGCCCCCGACTGAAATCACGACGCTGACAAGCTCATTGTCACGCACGGGGAGAAGCAGGCGGGCAGGTATCTGAAGGCGGATGCGCTTTTCGACGTCGTCGCCGATGCTGCCGAGCAGCACGATCTCATCGCCGATCCGGCGCAGGAGGCGACGGTTCGCGAGCTCGGGGAGATCCTCGATGAGTGGTGGGTCGGCCGGTAGAGTTCGGTCATCTCTTCGTGACGACGACCCGCACGGTTCGGGATTTGACCCCGATGTCATCGATGGCAGTGACTCTCAGGACATTTCTCCCGTCGAGGAGCCTGACGCGGCTTTTCCAGTTCTCTTTGCCGCGGGCAGTGAAGGTGAGGGTCCGGTTTTGCACGATGATGCGCTCGATGGCGGCGTCGGCGGTGGCGGTGCCGCGGAGGAGCAGGCTGCCGCTGCTGGTGAGGATACGGGTTTTCCCCCGAACCTGGAGCGTGGGGCTATTGCCCGGGCCGGTATCGAATCTCAGGATGCGGTTGTTCAAGAGGTCCGAAATCCAGAGGCTCCCGGACGTGTCGACTAAGATACCAAGAAAGGGCGAGTTCAAGCGTCTCGCGCTAACGGCTGTCTCGTTGGAGGTGAAGTCGGGCTGGCCGACCACAGCCGACGCGGCCGCGCCGTTGGCGATGGTCTCGAGTCCGGAGAAGCGCAGCGCGCGATGGTTGTTTTGGTCGAGGACCCAGAGGGAAGTGCCATCCACAAAAACG
>NEUQ01000031.1 GCA_002288445.1 Verrucomicrobiia bacterium Tous-C2TDCM
GACCGGCTCAAGATCGACGATCCGATGACCTACCAGAAGCTACTCTACGTCGAGCAACCCTTTCCCTACGACCTCGAGGCGAACCGCATCGATGTGCGCAGCGTCAGCGCGCGCAAGCCGCTCTTCATGGATGAGAGCGCGCACGATTGGCGATTTGTCAGGCTAGGCCGCGAGCTCGGTTGGAGCGGCGTGGCCTTGAAGACCTGTAAGACCCAGACCGGCGCGCTCCTCAGCCTTTGCTGGGCGAAAGCCCATGGCATGACCCTGATGGTGCAAGATCTCACCAATCCCATGCTCGCTCAGATCCCGCATTTCCTCCTCGCAGCCCACTCGGGCACGATCATGGGCGTCGAATCGAACGGCATGCAATTCTACCCCGAGGCGAGCGCACCCGAGCGCAAAATCCACCCCGGCCTTTACAAGAGAAGCGCGGGGGTGTTGGACGGATCGACTCTCTCAGGTCCGGGCTTCGGGTATCGATTGGAGGAGATCGAGCGGAAATTACCTGAGGCGGTGGGGTGAAGCAAACTGGCACACACTCCACCCCGTTGGCGCTTTCCGGCACCCAAGCTTCTAAATCAAAACCTTTTCCATGAACCAATTCCTACCTGTTTTCTCATTCTCTTGCCTCGCGATCTCCCTCACGTTCGCCCAGCAGCCTGCCACCCCCCATCCCTCCCTTCTCGCCGAGATCCCCGCGGCCATGGAAACGGAGATCGCGGCGCATCATACCGCCGGGGCCGTGACCCTCGTGGTGGAGGACGGCAAGGTGATCCATCAAAGCGCCACCGGCATGGCGGATCGGGAAAAATCCATCGAGATGAATGAAAACCATCTTTTCTGGATCGCCTCGATGACGAAGTCGATCAGCGTCACAGCCATCATGACCCTCGTGGACGAGGGCAAACTCTCTCTCGACGAACCAGCCTCGAAATGGTTGCCGGCCCTGGGTGGGGTGAAGACGCGGGATGGTTCCCCCCCCTCGCGGCCGATCACGCTGCGTGATTTGATGTCCCACACGTCGGGTCTTGCGTTTCCACCGCGCAAGGCCGACGACGGCGCGCAATCCCTCGAGGGTTATACGCTCGCCCTGATCAAGGCCCCGCTCGCCTTCGAACCGGGGACGGACTACGAATATGGTTTCGGCATCACCGTGGCAGGCCGGATTGCCGAGATCGTCAGTGGCAGACCCTTCGACGAGTTTCTTCAGGAACGGCTGCTTGATCCACTCGGGATGGGGGACACGACCTTTCACCCCGACGACCGCCTCCGCGCCCGGATCGCAAAGAGCTACAAGACGGCCGAAGACGGCAGCGGTCTCATCGCGGCTTACAATCCCTTTGTCACTTCGGATGCCACCGTCCGGCGGATGACGGAACCTTCAGGCGGCCTTTTCTCAACTGCGGCCGACCTCGCGACGTTTTATGAGATGGTCCGCAACCGCGGTCTTCACCAAAGAAAGCGCCTCGTCTCCGAAGCCTCCATCGCCGAGATGACGAAACCCCACACCGCTGGTGGCTCGCTGCAGAGTTACGGCCTCGGTTGGCAATGTCAGGTTGCCGGGAAGGCGATTGCGCCGGGATTTTCCGAGCGTTCCTTTGGTCACGGTGGCGCCTACGGAACCCACGGTTGGATTGATCCCGAGCGTCGCTTGGTGGCGATCTTCCTCGTCCAGAACGTCCTCGTGAAGGATGGTGGAAAAGCTCGGCAGGCCTTCCACGGAAAGATCGTGCCGCCTCCGGGTCGTTGATCTCGCCCGCGTCACCGTTTACCCGTCGACTTCGCGCGAAACGCCCATGTCAGCCTCCAATTCCTTCCCGGATTGCCTTCCACCCACTTTCGTCCTCATCATGGGAGTCTCCGGATGCGGCAAGACAACGGTGGCGGAACGTGTCGCGGAGGAAATCCATGGAATGTTTCTCGAGGGCGACGCCTTTCACCCCCCCGCAAACAAAGCCAAAATGGCTGCCGGCATCCCCCTGACCGACGAAGACCGCTGGCCCTGGTTTGATCTACTCACTCACGCGGCCGTTGCCGTGATCGAGACGGAAAGCTCTCCCGTGCTCGCCTGTTCGGCCCTGAAACAGCGCTATCGCGATTACCTCTTTGAGAATGTAGCGCGCCATCGCCTCGTGTATCTGAAAGGAAGCTACGAGCTGATCAAAGCCCGCATGGATAGTCGCGAACATGAATACATGACGTCGACACTGCTGAAGAGCCAGTTCGATATTCTCGAAGAACCGACAGAGGGAACCGACACCCTGATTCTCCCGATCGAGGAGACGCCGGAGACACTTGTGCGACAGATCGTGGGTTGGTTAAAGCCATCTTGAGACGAACATGGGGCGCATCCTTTTCATTCGCGGCGGGGCCGTCGGAGACTTCATTCTGACAATGCCCTCACTGCGGTTGGTCCGCGAATCGCTGCCCGGCAACGAAATCGAAGTTCTCGGTTATCCCTCGATCGCCTCACTCGCGGTGGCAGCGCGTCTCGCTGACCGGGTGCGGCCTCTTGAGGATCCTCGTCTTGCGACTTTTTTTGCCCCGGGAGCAGCGCTCGATGAGGAATGGTGCGCCTACTTTGCGGGATTCGACGTAGTCGTGAGCTGCCTCTATGATCCTGACGGGTATTTTGCGGGCAACCTACGGGTTGCCGGGGTAAAGACCCTGATCACCTGTCCCTACCGGCCTGAAGAGACTCTCCCTCATGTGCCGGCAGCCTTCCAATTCGCCAAACCGCTCGAGTCGCTGGGCCTTTACCTCGAAGACGCCAGCCTCGATCTCGACTACGGAGTCGATCCAGGCCCGGAAAGCGCGGAGACGGGTCCCCTCGTGGCCCTGCATCCCGGTAGCGGCAGCCCGAAAAAGAACTGGAGCTTCGAAGCCTGGGTCCGAGTGCTCACCGCGCTCCACCGCGAAGGCCGGGTGGCCCGCTTCCTCATCACCAGCGGGGAAGCAGAGGAGGGAGTGATCGGAACCTTCCTCACGCAACTCGAAACCAGAGGGGTGCCCCATGCGCACCTCGCCGGACGCTCTCTCGCCGAACTCGGTTCATTTTACCGCCGGATCGAAGGATTCCTCGGCCACGACAGCGGGCTTTCGCATCTTGCTGCCAGCACGGGAGCCAAGGGACTCTTGCTTTTTGGTCCGACCGAACCCGGGATCTGGGCTCCGGTCTCTTCCCGGGTGAGGCTGGTGCGGTCCGCAGACCGCACCCTCGGTGGCATCGATGAAGGGCTCGTGATGGGAGAGGCCCGAAAGTTATTCACTGCCTCTTAGAAGAGGATTTATTTTTAGGGAAAAGTTCTATCTTCTTCTAGTCGTGAATAACAGTGAACTTATCTCACCAACAGTTGAACGGGATAGAGTTACGCCAAAATATCAACTACCAACAAGTCTGGTGTGGTTCGTTGGGAAGTCCCCCCGATAACCCAATAAGACAAAGTTGCTCAGAGTTGCTCAGAGTTCTTCACCGGTTCTTCACCGGTTTCTTTCTCCGCCCAGCGTTGTTCGCGCAGGGCTTGTGAGGCGGCTTGAAACTCCGCCTCTTTTTTGCTGTTCCCCGAGCCTTGTCCGAGAGTCATCCCCTCCCAGTGGACCTCGGCAATGAAGGACTTGAAATGGTCTGGGCCCTCCTGCGCGACGATACGATAGGTGGGGCTGGCGGGAGCGATTGCCTGGAGGCATTCCTGAAGCTCGCCTTTCGGATTCATCTCTTCGGGTAACGAAAGGATCTCGTCGATGAGCGCACCGAAGTTTCGAAAGAGGAATCCCTGCGCCGCCTCGAGCCCGCCGTCGATGTAGACAGCTCCGGTGAGTGACTCGAACGCGTCCGAAAGATTGGAAGGTCGGTTTCGTCCACCGCTGGCGAGTTCACCCTTGCCGAGGAAAAGGTGGGAACCCAGCTCGAGCCTTTTGGCAAAAAGACAGAGAGCCTCTCGCGAGACGAGGCGGCTGCGCAGTTTCGTGAGTCGGCCCTCGCCGTCTTCGGGGTAGCGGTGGAAGAGAGCCTCGGTCAGGACGAGTTGGATCACGGAATCGCCGAGATATTCGAGCCGTTGGTTATCGGGCAGCGAACGTTGTCTCTCGGAGGCGAGACTGGGGTGCGTGAGGGCTTCCGAGAGGAGGTCGGGATTGGCAAAGCGATAGCCGATCTTGGCCTCGATGGAATCCATGGACGAGAGGAGAGCGTCTTCGGCGAGGGAAGGGAGAAGGTGGGGTGGCTGACGGGGATCGAACCCGCGACAACCGGAATCACAATCCGGGGCTCTGCCACTGAGCTACAGCCACCATCTCGACGGACGGTCGGGGACCGATCCGAGCGGGGAGGGCAAAAGTAGGCCAAAGCCTCCTGTTTTCCAACGGAAAATGAGGCAGCCTTGCAAATTCGGCCTTTCGCGGGAGGTTTTCACTCTTTTTCACCAGTTATTCACATTGCTTCCAAAACCCTGATCTTGATGCAACCCTCGGTCTCACCCGACTGGCGACCCGTCGCCTTCAAAGAGTGGCAATTGATCTCCGACGCGATCGTCTCGGGCGAACAGAGCGTGATCCTTCGAAAAGGCGGCATTTCGGAGGGAAAAGCTGGATTCCAATGGATTCACGGTCAGTTTTTCCTGTTCCCGAGCCTCTTCCATGAGCAACCTGCGCAGGTGACGCCCTTGCCCGACGGTTCCCTGAGGTCGTTCGTGCCGCGCGAGGGAATGGCTGAGGATGACGTGGCTTTTTCCGTCTACATTGAAACCTTGGCGATGGGCCGGATCACCAACTGGGAAGAAGTGCTCCGCCTCGCTCCCTACCACATCTGGCTCGAGCAAATCGTGCGCGAGCGTTTTGAATGGGGCGACGAACCCGGTCTCTCGTGGGCTGCAGTCCGCGCCTGGGAGTTGCGAGAGCCTTGGATCCTGAAGGATCGCGCCACCTTTGGCGGCTGTCGCTCTTGGTTTGGGCTGCCATCCGACGAAGGGGGTGAATGGCGTGCCGAGCTCGCCGCGGCGCGTCAGATCACGCCGCGATGTGGGCTGCCCGATTGGCTTATTTAGGATTGGCAAAGGAGGCCGCTTGCGGTTTGATAGGGATCGCCCGAACGTTCCGGTCGAATCCTTCTGTCTCCCCGCCATGTTACCCGAAGTCGAGAAACTCCTCCGCGTCCAGCACCACGACCAGAAGATCAAGGCGATCGACAAAGAACTCGCTGGAATCCCGGTGGAGGCTGCCGACATCCGCGATCGTCTCGTTTCCGACCAGCATGCCGTCGAGGCGGCCAAGCTCGAAATGCAGCATACCGAGGTGGCGATCAAGAATCTCGAGCTCGATGTCGCCACCCGGCGCACCACCATCGGCAAGCTCAAGACGCAGCAGTTCGAGACGCGCAAAAACGAGGAATACCAGCGCATGGGCATCGAAATCGAGAGATACGGCAAGGAAATCGCCGGGCTCGAGGACCGTGAGATGGTCTTGATGGAAACGGCGGAGGCGCAGCGAAAGACCTTCGAAACGGCCCGGGCGAGGCTCGCCGAAAACGAGACCTCGGTGAAGGAGGAAATCGAAGACCTCGCCGCTCTCGCCGCGAAGCTCAAGGCCGATCGCGAAGCCGAGGTCACCGAGCGCGATCGTCTCGCCTCGGCGGTGCCGGAAGAGATCATCGAAAGCTACCACCGCCTCTTCAAATCGAAGAACGGCATGGCCGTCGTCGGGCTTGTCGACGAAGTCTGCCAGGGCTGCCACATGAAGGTGGTGAAATCAACGATGATCGACGTGAAGGCCGAGCAACGCCTCTCCCATTGTGAGAATTGCGGCCGCATCCTCTACTGGTGGACCGACGAGCGCGTCGGGAAGCACCGTGGCGACTATTGAGACCGGTCGGCGCGGCGCGGCCCAAGCTCCCCTCCTGATCCGATGTCGACCCTGCTCGAACAACTCATCCGCGAACAAGGCGACGAAGTGGCCGCACACGTGGCTGAGCGACTCGGGATCCCGCGCGAAGAGGCTGCCAAGGCTCTGCCGACGGCGGCCGCGATCATTTTCAAACGCTTCGAACCGGGAGCCGCGGCCGATGTCTCGGCCGCCACGCTCGACGGTGTGCTGGTCGACACGGGGGAACAAATCAGCGAGCGCGTCGGAGCCGGACTCGGCATCGCGCCTGAGCAGGCCGCCCGGATCGTGCCCTTGCTGCTCCCGGTGATCCTGCGCTTTCTCGTCGGACGCGTTCCTTACGGTGGGACCGCCCTCATGCTCCTCACGAAGACGGTGGAGCAGCAAGGCTACGGCTCGCTCGATGAGATCGCGATCCGGCTGGTGCAGCAATGGATACCCTCGCCTGATCTTTCGGGGCGCCCCGGTCCCAGCCTCGCGACCCGCTTGGGGAGGCTAGCGGGAAAGTATTTCCCCAGTGATCCGCCGTGAACAGGACGGCGTGGGCGCGAGGTTTCCTCGTCTTGTTTTTCACCCGTTGCGAGGCACGTTCAACCCATCATGAAGGTTCGCGCGCTGTTCCCGCTCTTTTTCACCGCCTTCCTCCCACTGGGTTCCCCGCTGCTGGCTCAGGACGACCTCGCCGCGCAGATGGAAAAAGCCATCGCTAACCTCGAGGGCGCGGGCGGCGACCCCGAATCGCTCTCGATGATGTATAACGCCTGCGCCGAGGGCTACATCGGACGAGGCGACTTCAAGACCGCTCTGGAACGTTCGCGCACCTCGCTCGGATTGTGTCGAAAGCACGGACTCGACTCGATGAGTTCCTTTTTCACCTTCTCGAAGATCCTCAGCGAGGTCGACGACGAAGCGGCCACCCGCACGATGGTCAGCGAACTGGAGGCCACGGACACCGCACCGGCCTACCGCAAGGGATTGCTCAAAGCCCTCGAAATGCATGTCGGGTTGCGCGGCGATCCGAGGCTGGCGGTGCTGACTTCGTATGAACTTTGGAAAATCCAGCGTGCCGAAAAACCGGGGGGAGAAGAGGAATTCTGGGCGCTCTTCAGCTATGGGAACCACTGTCTCACGAACAAGCTGCACGATGAAGCCCTCCCCGCCATGTTCGAAGCCCGTGAGCTGGCCCTCGAGCTCGGCAAGACCGAGCTGGCGGCGAATTGCTCGCGCGCCCTCGCCACCGCACTGCTCCAAGTCGGAAGGCTTGAGGAATCGCTGAACCTCACCCGCGAGGCGATCGACTTCATCCGCCGGGGGAAAGACCAGATGTTTCTCGGCTTCGAGCTGCGCAACCTCACCCAGAGTCTCCTGCGGGTCGGTCGCATCGACGAAGCTGCCGCCTCGCTCGCCGAGGCCACGACCCTCGCAACCCAGGACCTCGAGGTCGGCGACCTCCAATCGCTCGAGGCGGTGCTGCTCTTGAAACGCGCCCTCGCCGCGGGGGCAGAACCCGACTATGCGCCCGTCATTGCGAAGCAGGAGGCTGCGGTCGCTTCGAAACTGAAAAACACCGCCGGAGGCCCGGGGCTCGCAAAGCTCGGGGCAACGTTCGACTTCATCACCCTCGCGGCCTACCAGCTCCGCGCTGAGAGAATCGCCGATGCCGATGCCACCCTGACAAAAGCAGAAGAAGGCGCCGATGCCTGGGAAGAGAACTCGCGCCAGGCGCAGAATCAGGCCGTCTTCTCCGCCGACCAGGTGAACCTCTCCATGGCCGAACTGCGCTCGGGCATCTATGAGCTTCGCCAACAGATCGAGCTGCGCCGAGGCGATCCCGTCGCCGCCCTCGTCGCGGCGGAAAACGGGCGCGGCGCCGCCCAGGCCGCCCTCTTGCGTGAAAAGCTCGGGTTCGAGCCCGGCGACCGCGTCGCGAAAACCCTCGATGCCGACGAGATCCGCCGTATCGCGCGGATCCATGCGGGCACCATCGTCATGTATTCGCTCGTTCATTCCTTTCCCAACCGTGTCCAGATGCAATTGACCGCCGAGGAAAACGCGCGTTTCCCCCCCCGGCTCCTCGCCTGGGTGATCTCACCGACCGGGGAGATCGAATTCAAGGCCTCCAGCCTCGCGGGACCGATCCGCGACACCGTCACCCGAGCCCTTGCCGAGATCCGCGACCCCGCCAATGCACCGGTGCCAGCGGGTGAAAGACCCGCCGTGGAGGTGCTCTCGGGCCTTCTCTTGGAGCCCCTGCGTGAGTTTCTCCCGAAAGAACCGGGCTCACTCGTCACCTTCGTGCCGCAGGGCGAGCTCTTTCTCGTGCCGTTCGCCGCACTGCCCTTCGGAGCTCCGGGTCAAACCTTGCTGGATCATTACACCCTGACACTCACCCCATCGATCGAATTGCTCCAGCTCGCCTACGAGCGGGGGCGTGCCATCGCCGATGCGGGGGAGGGCGAGATCCTCCTCGTCGGCAATCCCACCATGCCCGGTTACCAATCGCGGCCCGACCGATCCGCTGAGTCGCTTTCGCCGCTGCCCGGAGCCGAGGCGGAGGCACGGCACCTCGCCACGATCCTCGAGACGGAGGCCCTCATCGGCGACGCCGCGACCGAGGCCGCCGTGGCCGGACGCATGGAACAGGCCCGCCTCCTCCACTTCGCCACCCACGGTCTGCTCGAGGCGGAGAGTTCCTACAACCAGTCGCTGCTCTCCTCTCTCGCCTTTGCCCCGAGCGAGGGAGAAGACGGTTTTCTCACTGCCAAGGAAGTTTCGCGGATGAAGCTCAGAGCCGGGCTCGCTGTGCTCAGTGCCTGCGATACCGGGCGTGGGGCGATCACGGGAGACGGCGTCGTCGGCTTGTCGCGCGGTTTCCTCACGGCTGGTGTGGCGACACTCGTCGTTTCGCTGTGGCCGGTGAATGACGCCGCCACCGCCGTGTTGATGGGCCACTACTACGAGTCGATCGAGGCTGGCGCGGGGAAGGCGATCGCGCTGCGCGAGGCGATGTTGCGTACGAAATCGCAGTTTCCTGAAGCGGCGATGTGGGCTCCCTTTGTCCACTACGGGCTCGCCGGAAATTGAGGGCGCGCCGCGAAATCGCTTTGTTTTTCCCAATCCCATGCGCCTGAAGCCGCTCCTCTTCGCTTTCCTTCTGCCACTTGTCACGATCCTTCCGGCCGCGGCCGAAGTGGTGCGGGTCGAGGTGCGATCGATCTCCGATGCCGGTGAGTCCGGCTATGAGGAACTCGTCGGCACGCTTCACTACGAGATCGATCCGCAGGATCCCCGCAACACCATCATCGCCGACGTGAACCTCGCGCCGGTGAACGAATCCGGCCGCGTCAGTTTCTCCGGCGATCTCCGTGTCCTCCGTCCGAAAGATCCCTCGTTCGGCAATGGCGCTGCATGGATCGAAATCCCGAACCGCGGGGGCAAGGCGAGCCTCCGGGAGTGGTTTGTTAGGCATGGATTTACGGTCGTGAGCGTCGGGTGGGAGTTCGACATCCTCCCCGAGGAGAAAAAAATGCGACTCGAGGTGCCCGAGGCTCGGAATTCCGACGGCTCTCCGATCCGCGGGGTCGTCAGCGCGGTTTTCACGCCTGACCAAACCCTCCACGAGCAAAAGGTCACCGACCTCGTCGTTTACCCTCCCGTCGATCCCGAGGGGCCCGACAGCCGTCTCCTCATCCGCGACCGCGCCGCCTTTCCCGGAGGACGTGAAGTGCCGCGGGAAGACTGGTCGGTCGAGGGACATCGCGTCCGTCTCGCCGGTGGATTCAAACCCGGCCTCACCTACGAAGTCTCCTGGCTCGCCGAAGGGCCTCCTCTCGCCGGCCTTGGCTACGCGGCGATCCGCGACGCGGTCGCTTGGCTCAAACACGGCGACGATTCCCTCGCTCCGGTCGACCATGCCTATGCCTTCGGCTCATCGCAATGCGGGCGTTTTCTCCGTGACTTCATCTATCTCGGCTTCAACACCGACGAGCAGGATCGCATCGCCCTCGACGGGATCATGGCCCACGTCGCGGGTGCGGGCCGCCTCGTGCTGAACGAACGTTGGTCGAAGCCGCGCGCCATCGCCGGATACGAGACCGCATCCTTTCCCTTCGCCGACAGCGCCCTGACCGATCCCGTGAGCGGTCACACCGACGGCGTCCTCGAAAATCGCCGCATCACGCGCCGCCCGAAGATCTTCTACACGAACATGGCCGCGGAATACTGGGGAGCCGGACGCGTCGCCGCCCTCACCCACACCGACGTCGCGGGAGAAACAGACCTCGCCTTTCCCGACGAAGTGCGTTCCTACTTCTTCGCCGGCACGTCACATGGTCCCGCGCCTTTCCCGCCGACGGCCCTGGCAAAGGGCGAACCGCTCGCCAATCCGGTCAGCGCCTCTCCCTCGATCGACGCGTTGCGCTTCGCGCTGCACCAGTGGGTCGCCGATGGAATCGAGCCGCCCGCGAGTGTCGTGCCGAAACTCGCCGACGGTAGCCTCGTTCCCGCCGCGGCCCTGAACTTTCCCAAGGTGCCCGGTCTCGCTTCGCCAAACGCCGTCAGCGCCGGAGGCCGTGTCTCCAATCCACAGTGGCCCGATGGGGCCGGAGGCGGCTCCGCACTGCCCCTCCTCGTGCCTCTTGTCGATGCTGACGGCAACGACCTTCCGGGGATCCGCATGCCGGATGTCGAGACGCCGCTGGGCACGGCCACGGGCTGGGTCTTCCGTCCCGAAGCGATGGGATCGCCCCACGAGTTTTACCTGCTGCGCGGCGCTTGGGTGCCCTTCAACCCGACCCGGGCCGGACGCGAGGCGACAGGCGATTCGCGACCTTCGGTGGAGGAACGTTATGCCTCGAAGGAGGACTACCTCGCCAAGGTGCGCGCCGTTCTCGAGGATTTGGTGGATAGCCGCTTCCTCGAAGAGATCGATCTCGAGAAGCAGGTCAGGCAGGCGGGCGAGCGGTGGGATTGGCTCGTGGGTAACGCCGAGTGAGAACCCCCTGGAACCCTTGCAAAAAGCGGCTGCATCACGGCACGGCGGGTGTAGAATCCCGGCCCACCCCATCCCAGACCATGGCCGAGCAACGCAAGAGCTTTCCTTTCAGCGAATTTGAACCCAAGTGGCAGGGCCATTGGGAGTCGAAGAAAACGTTCTCCGTGCCGAATCCCGGTGAGCCGGGCTTCGATGCCTCGAAGCCGAAGTTCTACGTGCTCGACATGTTTCCCTACCCAAGCGGGTCCGGGCTCCACGTCGGGCACCCCGAGGGTTACACCGCCACCGACATCATCACGCGCTACCGGCGCATGAAGGGCGACAACGTCCTTCACCCGATGGGCTGGGACGCGTTCGGCTTGCCTGCCGAGGAACACGCCCGCAAGACCGGCGAACATCCGCGCATCAACACGGAGAACAACGTCAACAATTTCCGCGGCCAGCTCAAGCGCCTCGGATTCGCCTACGACTGGGACCGCGAGGTGAACACGACCGACCCCGACTACGTGCGCTGGACCCAGTGGATCTTCCTGCAGCTCTATCACAGCTACTACGACGAGACGACGCAGAAAGCGCGGCCCATTTCCGAGCTTGAGGCGAAAGGCCTGAGCCGCGACGAGATCGACGCGAAACGCCTCGCCTACGTCGCCGAGGCACCGGTGAACTGGTGTCCCGATCTCGGAACCGTTCTCGCCAATGAGGAAGTGGAGGAATGGCGTTCCAAAGGCCATACCGTCGAGCGCCGTCCCCTCAAGCAATGGATGCTGCGCATCACCGCCTACGCCCAACGCCTCATCGACGAGCTCGACGGCCTCAATTGGCCCGAGGGCATCAAGCTGCTTCAGAAAAACTGGATCGGACGCAGCGAGGGGGCGGAGGTCGATTTCTCCATTGGAGGCGAAAAGGTGACCGTTTTCACGACGCGGCCCGACACCCTCTTCGGTGCCACTTACATGGTCCTTGCGCCCGAACACCCGCTCGTCGACAAGATCACGACCACGGCGCAGAAAGAGGCGGTCGAGGCCTATCGCAAGGCCTGCTCGGCGAAGTCCGACCTCGAACGCACCGAGCTCGCGAAGGAAAAGAGCGGTGTTTTCACCGGCGGCACCGCGACCAATCCGGTCAACGGCGAGGAGATTCCCGTTTGGATCGCCGATTACGTCATGATGAGCTACGGCACCGGAGCGATCATGGCCGTGCCCGCGCACGACGAGCGCGATTTCGAGTTTGCGAAGCAGTATGGGATTCCCGTGATCGAAGTGGTGAAGGCCCCCGAGGGCAACACTGAGACCTGTTTCACCGGCAACGGCACCGCGATCCACTCCGGCTTCCTCGACGGCCTTTCCACTCCCGAAGCCAAGGCCAAAATCATCGCCTGGCTCGGGGAAAAAGGTCTCGGCAAGAAGACCATCAACTTCAAGCTGCGCGACTGGCTCTTCTCCCGCCAGCGCTACTGGGGTGAGCCTTTCCCGATCATCTGGAAAGACGGTCGTCACGAAGCCATCGCCGAATCCGAACTGCCCCTCCTCGCGCCCGAGTTGGAGGATTACAAACCGAGCGGCAGCCCCGAGCCGATTCTTTCCAAAGCCACCGCCTGGGTCGATCTCGGCAACGGCGTCACCCGCGAGACCAACACGATGCCCCAGTGGGCGGGTTCGTGCTGGTACTACCTGCGCTACTGCGACGCCCGCAACACCGATCGTTTCATGAGCCGCGAGGCCGAGGATTACTGGCTGGGCAAGAACGGTAAACCCGGGGGCGTCGATCTCTACGTCGGCGGCACCGAGCATGCCGTGCTCCACCTCCTCTACGCGCGTTTCTGGCACAAGGTGCTCTTCGACCTCGGCCACGTCGGCACGCCCGAACCCTTCCAGAAGCTCGTCAACCAGGGCCTCATCCTCGGGGAAGACGGACAGAAGATGTCGAAATCGCGCGGCAATGTCGTCAATCCCGACGATGTCGTCGCTGAATACGGCGCCGATTCGCTCCGCCTCTACGAGATGTTCATGGGACCGCTCGAGCAGGTCAAACCGTGGTCGATGAAGGGGGTCGAGGGCGTCTACCGCTTCCTTGCCCGCGTCTGGCGTCTCGTCATGGAGTCGAACCAGGAGGACGTCTGGGTTCTCAATGCGAAGCTCGCCGAGGTCGATCCTGACAAAGCCACCGACAAGGTCGTCCACGCGACGATCAAGAAGGTCGGCGAGGACATCGAGGACATGAGCTTCAACACCGCGATCTCGCAGATGATGGTCTGCACCAACGAGCTCACCAAGCTCGAGCAGGTGCCGGTTTCCTCCGTCCTGCTGCTGCTGAAGGCACTCAACCCCTTCGCCCCGCACCTCACCGAGGAACTCAACGCCACTCTCGCCGCGTCCTTCGCCTCCGTGGACAAAACCGATCTCGCAAACCAGCCCTGGCCCGCCTACGATCCCGCCAAGCTGATCGAGGATGAGGTGGAGATCGTCGTGCAGGTCAACGGCAAGGTCCGCGACAAGATGTTCGTCGCCAACGGTGCCCCGAACGAGGAGGTCGAGAAGCTCGCCCTCGCGAGCGACAAGGTGAAATCGTTCATTGAAGGCCTCACCGTCCGCAAGGTCATCGTCGTGCCCGGGCGCCTCGTCAACGTGGTCGCGAATTGAGATTCCCTCCCCGGGGGGCAGAGTCCACCCCGCCGACGTTTTCTCCGACCCTACCCGGTTGCCCCGTCGACCCGATCCTGTTAGGGTGCGCCCCATGCCCCTGACCCTTAACTTCCGCAACGCAAAGCTCTCGGCGATGTCCCTCGCCAAGGTGGGCAATCCCGTGCGCGACGAACCGCTCCAGACTTCGCAGTCCCTTTGCCGTTTTCAGGACGAAGAGGCCGACCTGCTCACCCACTGTTTCCTGAAGTCCTTCCGCTCGCTCGAGCTGCACCATCTCCATCACCACACGGATCTGGCGAAGAACGAACTTTACGCGGCCGCCGCGACGATTTTCGACGACACCACCTCCCTCCTTGAGCAGGGGGCGGTGATCGCGCGGCACCTTTACGCGAAGTCGCATCATCCCAACATCAAGTCGGGCGACCTCTGCATCGCCCTGATCGACCACGTCGGAGTCGTCGGCCAGTCGGTGCAGGCCATCAGCATCGTGAAGTCGGAAAGCCGCGTGCCCTTTCTCCAGATCTCGGAACGAAACGGCGATCTCGTCCTCACGACCGAGCAGGGGATCTACCCCGACAAGATCGACAAGGGCTGCCTTGTCGTGAACCACGGCCGCGCCGACGGCTTCACTGTCTACCTCTTTGACAAGAGCGGCGGCAACACCCAATTCTGGGTGCGTGATTTCGCCGGAGCCAAACCGGTGACGAACGACGACTTCCTCACGCGCCGCTTTTCGGAGCTCTGCGTCGAATTCGCGAAGCGTGGACTGCCCGAGGAAACACTCGCCGAGGAACGCATGGAGGTCGCGAGTCGCACGGTGAATTACCTGAAGGAAAACGACGAGTTCGACCTCATCGAGTTCGAGCAGAAGGCCCTAGAGAAACCCGAGCGCATCGCGCAGTTCGAGGCTTTCAAGGTCGACTACGAGGAAGAGCACGGCGAGCCGGTCCAAGAGAAATTCGTCGTTTCTAAAAAGGAAGCCGAGAAGGCCGGAAACCGGCTCAAGAGCCGCATGAAACTCGATGTCGGAGTGGAGCTGAAATTTTCGAGCGGCTTCATTCATCAGGCCGCCCATTTCCTCGAACGCGGCCACGACGAGGACAAGCAGATGGAGTTCATCAAGATCTACTACCGCAAGGAAGAAATTTGACCGGATCTCTCAAGACGCGCCCTCGGCCAGAAACGCGCGCCACCGGGGTCAGTGAGATCCAGATGCGAGGATCCGAGGCGGCGAGTCGTTCGCGCAGGGTGGCGACTAGGACCCTCGGTCTGAGCGTGTCCGCTCGGTAGGCGGCGAGGGGCGAGGGGCGAGGGGATAGAAAGGTCCGGCAGCATGTCGGGGCAATCGGCGCGAGGATTTCCCTCCTCTCCGCAAGGCCCGTGCCATTTCGGGTAGTGAAGCGCGTTCCGACGCGGTAGGAACTGATCAGGCCGCCAGTTCCAGCATGCCTTCGCTGGCTGCGAAGATCGGGACGGCCTCGTTTCGAAGGACGTTGCGAAGGAGGAGAGCGCCGCGCCGGCGCGCAAACTCGACGACCTCGCCGCTCTGCCACCAGGTGACGTCGTGGCGCCCCATTGGATCGCTGAGGCGCCATTCGCTGCCGTCCTCAAGATGGATGACGCCATCCCACATGAAACTAAAGCGCCTGTTCAGAAGTCTTTTTCTGTTCATGGGAACAATTTTGCGCACCCAAGAAAATCTGTCAACTCTTGAACAGTGTTTTTATGAGTGCCTTTTTCGGGTATTCCATACCGATCCGGTGAAAAGAGCTTCGAATTCCGCGGAAAAGACGCCACATTGGCCGCCATGAGCCAGCGCAATCCGCTAGAACTTCACGGAGAGGCCTACATCCCCTCGGGCGGCATCCTCGTCATCCCGAACCGCCTCGCCTTCGAGGACCTCCTCCACGTCGAGAAACTTCTCGCGGACCGCAAGCTGGTTTACCTGATCGACCGTCGCCTCGACTATGATCCGCTCCTTCGGGCCCACCTCGAGAAGGAGGACACCCACGGGTTCGAGTTCACCGCCGATGAAAACAGCCTTGCGATTTTCAAAAAAGAAATCCACGAGGCGCTCGTGGAAGGAGGGGTGGTGCTGTTCATCCCCGGTCAGGCCCAGACGCGTCCAGGCCAAGTCCTCTCGATCCCATCGGAGATCCTGAAATTCCTTACCAGCGCGGGAGCTCCGATTCTGCCGCTCTTTGTCGATCACCCAGAAGATACCGCCCTCGGCACGGAGCGACGCGCCGAGATCGATCGCGTCATTCTTTCCTTTGGCGAACCGCTGCAGCGCGAGGCGGCGAATCTTGCGAACTACACGGAGAATCTCCTCATTGCCGCCGAGACGGCCTTCGCGGCGAGGCCAGTTCTGAAAAGCCACCTCGCTTGGGAGATTCTGAAGGGCTTGAAAAAGAGCGGTCGTTCCGCCGAGATCATCGATGGTGGTGACGGCGGTCGTCTGCGTTTCGACAAGCTCCTCGCCGCCGCGATTGTCCTCTCGAAGGTGATCCGCAAGAAGACGCAGCAAAAGCGCGTCGGCATCATCTTGCCGCCCGGCAAAGGGGGGCTCCTCGCCAATGTCGCGACCCTCCTCGCTGGCAAAGTGCCGGTGAATCTGAATTTCACCGCCGGCGAAAAGGCGATCCGATCCTGTATCGCCCAAGCGGGGCTCGATAAGTTCATCACCGCCGATCCTTTTGTGCGGAAGATGAACGCCTTCACTTGGCCGCCCGAACAAGACCTCCTTCTCCTCGACCAAGTCCTCCCGCCGCTCAAGGCTCGCGTTGGCTTCTGGTTGTTGCTTTCAAAGATCCTCTCGCCCTCGCTCCTCGCCTCGCTTCTGAAGGTGCCTAAAAGGGGCGGAGCGGAGGAGGCGGTGCTCCTCTTCACGAGCGGCAGCTCGGGCGACCCGAAGGGAGTCGTGCTTTCGCACCGAAATCTCCTCGCGAACGTCAACCAGTTCGGCGCACGCATCGACCTGCATGCCAGTGATCGGATCCTCGGCTGTCTCCCGCTCTTCCATAGCTTTGGTTGCACCGTCACGATGTGGTATCCGATGATCGAGGGAGTCACCGTCGTCACCTACCCCAGTCCGCTCGAGGTGGCGAAGCTCGCCGAGTTGATCGAGGAACACTCCATCAATCTCCTCCTCGCCACCCCCACGTTCCTTCGCGGTTATCTGCGAAAGGCGACGAAGCAGCAACTCGCCTCGCTCAAGCTCGTCATCACCGGGGCCGAAAAGTTGCCGAAGAAGGTCGCCGAGGCCTTTGAAGAGCGGTTTGGCAAACCCGTCCTCGAAGGCTACGGGCTCACCGAGACATCGCCGGTGACGAACGTGAATCTGCCGGATGCGACCAGCCCCGCGGACTCGAGCGGTCCCGTGTTGCCGAATCACCGATTCGGTTCAGTCGGTCTTTTCATTCCCGGCGTCGCCGTTCGCATCACCGATCCGGATACGAACGAGCCCCGCCCGGTCCACCAGTCAGGCATGATTTGGCTGCGTGGGGCCAACATCTTTGAAGGGTATCTTGGCCAGCCTGAAAAGACTGCGGAGGTGATGAAAAATGGCTGGTTCAAGACCGGTGACCTCGGGCGAATCGACGAAGATGGCTTTCTCTACATTGAGGGCCGCCTCTCCCGCTTTTCCAAGATCGGCGGCGAGATGGTACCGCACGAGACGGTCGAGGATCTCATCAACAAGGCGGTCGGCAGTGGCGACGACACGCGGCAGATCGCCATCGTCGGCGTGCCGGATGAGGCCAAGGGCGAGGCGCTCGTGCTGCTGAGTTCAAATCCCGATCTCAATCTTCAGGCCCTTCGCGCCAAACTCACCGAAGAGGGCATCCCCGCGCTCTGGATCCCGAAAAAGATCGTCGACGTCCCCGAAATCCCCATGCTCGCCTCCGGCAAGCTCGACATCAAATCCTGCGAGACGATCGCGAGGGCTTTGGAGTGAGTGGAGGGCCGGTCTTTGCTTGGCCTGCTCCGCAAAACTGAGCGGAGTTTCTTTTCCCCGATTTCCGGCGCCGAACTGGCTCTGCTGGAGAAACGGGCCCGTAACCACCTGCGCCTCCACAGGCCGTCAGCTTTCAAGCCGCTCAGCAGACCGCGTTTCAACGGGTAGAGCCTAATCGGGGGATCCCGTCTTTTCTGATTCAGCCCTCCCCGTAGCAAGTTTCCTCCGCGGGGATCACGGTGACGTCCGACCCTGGAAGCGAGTCGCCGACGGATCGGCGGATGCGGTCGATACGTTCGCGCACTTGGCCCATGGCGAGTTGCGGATCAAACTCGAGGAAGAGCTCCACATAGATGCGCGACCCGGAGCGGCGCGTGCGGACCTTGTGCAGCAGTTCGTAATCGTCGAAATGCGCCGCGAGACATTTCAAAATTCGGAACTGCATCGTTTCCTCCAAGGCGGCATCGAGAAGGTCTCCGACTGATTCGCTGGCGATCGACCAGGCGCTGTGAATCATGAATGCCGCGCCTACCAGCGAAGCCAAGGGGTCGAGATAGAGACTCCATGAGTTTCCACGGAAGGCCAAGGCCGTGATGAGTGAAACGGCCATGAGAGCGTCGAAGCTTCCTTTGCCAAACCACAAGGCAGCCTGTGAAGCGATGATCGGAGAATGTTGCGACTTGAGAAGGCGCCGATTGTGCAGCGAGATGGCGAAGCCAGTGAAGGCGTAAACCGTGAAGATCAGGATGCCGGGAACGGTCCCGTGCGGCGCGACAGGATGCCGCAGGTGGTAAAGAGCCTGGGCAGCAATGGCGATCGCCCCCAAAGTCATAAGCACGACGACGCTCATGCTCACCAGGTTCTCCAGTTTGCCGATCCCATACGCGAATCGTTGACTCGGGGCCCGGCGAACCGCGCGCAAGGTGACGAAAGCCGCCAACACGGCTATCGCGTCTCCGCATTCCTTGAGGAAGTCGCTGAAAATGGTCAGCGAGTTGGAGTGGAATGCCGCGGTGCCCATTAGCGCCACATCGACCAGGCAGAAAACAAGCGCGGTGCGAAGACTGCGCTCACGCTCCGTCGGCTTGTGGCGTGCTTGTGTGGCTGGGCCCATCATTGCAGCGCTGCCTCGACCGAATCGTGAACTTCGAGGATTGTGAAGAAACCGGAAATCTCGAAGATCTCCCGGAGCGAAGAGGTCAATGCGGCGAACCGGCAACACCCATTCTGCGTCTTGACTCGCTTGGCCAAAGCAAGAAAGGCTCGGAGGCCCGCGCTTGTTGCGAAGGAAACTTGGCTACAGTCGATGATTAGGCGCACCGAGCCGCTGCTCACCAACTGCCGAGCGACTTGCTCGAACTGGGGAGTCTCCACCGCGCCGAGCGAGCCCCTCAGGACAACCACGACGAATCCGGTCTCCTCCCGGCGCGCAACTTCGATGAGACGCTCAGTCATAGCGTTTCCTCTGCATCTCCGCCCCCGAGGCGTCAAGTTATTCCAGAATGATTTTAAAGGGACAGACGTTTTATTTGTCTTTGCGCCCAAATCGTCCGATCTTGCGGGACAATCCTCAGCTAAGGCTTAAGTCTCCCATACACACCCAACCCCCGAAACCTCCATGCGAACAGCCCGCCTCCTTGGAACCGGCCGATCCTTTTACCACGTCATGTCCCGCGTCGTCGACCGACGCAAGGTCTTCGAGGCGAGGGACAAGGAGATCTTTCGCAAAATCCTCCGCAACCAGGAG
>NEUQ01000032.1 GCA_002288445.1 Verrucomicrobiia bacterium Tous-C2TDCM
CGCGCTCTTGGTGAAAGGGGAGGGGGGCAGTGTCCTCGTCACCCATGATGAGGCGGCGCAGGCTCCTGCCGCGGGTGAAATCGCGATCTACACGACCAACGATTTCTGCACCCTGCGTCCGAATCTTTCTGCCGAGGTCACGGGCGTTCTCAACCCCTTTCTCAGAGGGCTCAAGCGCATCGGCACCGAACAGCAGGTGCCGGCGGCGCTCATTGAGGGACCTGAATGCCGCGATTTCTCGCGCGATTACCAATACCTCCGCCGCCGCAAGGACGTCGATGAAGTCGCCGCGCTTGTCTTCACGATGGAATGCGCCGACAAGGCCTACGCCGAGGCAAAGCAGCTCCTCGGACCCGGGATCGACGAAGTCGAGATCATGGCCTTGATGCTCGAGACTGCGACCTACGCCGCCGGTGAGTTTTTGTCAGGATGGGGCCAGGATTTCCAGGCAGGATCGCCGGGAGGATTCGCCCGTCCCCGTCGAACCGTCGAGGCGGGCGAACTGATCCCCCTCGACATCGGGGTCGGCGTTCGCGGCTATCGATGCGACCTCTGCCGGACCTTTTCGGTCGACGGTTCACCGACGCAGGAACAGATTGCTGCCCACGCCCGAATCGTCGAGGTGATGCGGTTGGGCGAGTCCCTTCTCAAGCCGGGTCAATCCTGCCGAGCCATGTTTGAGGTGGTGAAGGCCGAGCTCGACGGATGGCGGGGATATTCCTTTTTTCACCACGCCGGCCACGGAATCGGTCTCGACGCCCATGAGGTGCCACGGATCAATCCCGCCTGGGATGACTCCTTCGAGGAGGGCGATGTCATCGCCTTCGAACCCGGCCTCTACGGGGGCGGATTGCGTGCCGGGATCCGGTTGGAGAACAATTACCTCATCACCGCCGACGGTTTCCGGCAGTTGTCGCATTTCCCGCTCGATCTGGTTTGAGGCTGACGATGTCGCTCCAAGAACCTTGAAGACGGCCCTGTCGGGCGAGTCCACGCGCCAAGCCTCCCTTCGAGCCGAGTCACCTGGAGCCTTTCCCCGCGATCTTTGACAGGGACGTTGGTGGCGGGTCCGGGAAGCTCGCGAGCTCCGCGGATCGCCGGAAGATCCCCCCGCATGATGGAACCGCGCCTTGACGGGCGGCTCTCCCTCGCGATGCTACCGGGAAAATTTCCCCCGACATGTCCACCGAACCCGTCCTCATCGCCGGCACTTGGCGCGATTCCGAAAAAACCGGATTTTTCCAGTCCGCCGATCCCGCCACCGGCGAGCTCTTGCCCGCCCTCTATCCCATCAGTTCCTGGGCGGATTGTGAAGCCGCCCTCGTCTCGGCCGAGGCCGCTTTTGAGGAGATGCGCGGCATGCCGGGCGAAAAGATCGCCGCGTTTCTCGAGTCCTTCGCCACGAAAATCGAAGCCCGTGCCGAGGAGCTCGTCGCCATGGCCCACCTCGAGACAGCCCTTCCGAAGTCGCCCCGCCTCGCCGACGCCGAGCTTCCCCGCACCACTGGTCAGCTCCGCCAAGCCGCCGCCGCGGCGCGCAGCGGGGCGTGGCGTCAGCCTGTCATCGATGCGGCGAACAACCTCCGCTCGTGCTTTGGTCCGATCGGGCCAGTCTGCGTTTTTGGTCCGAACAATTTCCCTTTCGCCTTCGGCAGCGCCTCGGGCGGGGACTTCGCCGCCGCCATTGCTGCGGGCAATCCCGTGATCGCCAAGGCGAACTCCTCCCATCCCGGCACCACGAAACGGTTCGCTGAGGCCGCGCTCGAGGCCATCGTCGAAACGGGGATGCCGGCCGGGACGCTCCAACTCATCTACCGGACGAGCCACTCCATCGGCGAACAACTCGTCACCGATGATCGCGTCGGAGCGACCGGCTACACCGGGAGTCGCAGCGCCGGACTCAACCTCAAGCGCGCTGCCGATGCCGCGGGCAAACCGATCTACCTCGAGCTCTCGAGCGTGAACCCCGTGGTCTTTCTCCCGGGGGCGATCGCGGAAAAAGGCGAGGCACTCGCCGCCGAATTCACCGGCAGCTGTCTCATGGGCACGGGGCAATTCTGCACCAATCCCGGGATGATCGTGCTGCTTGCAAGCGAGGTGACCGAGGCCTTCATCGCCGATCTCACGAGACGCTTCAGTGAAGCGCCCGTTGGCACGCTGCTCTCCGAATCCGTCCTGAAATCCCTCCACGAAAGCCACCGCATCCTCACCGGGGGCGGAGCCGAGGTCCTCTGCGGGACCGGACCCGGCAAAGGGTCGGGCTGTTGTGTCGCGAACACGCTCCTCCGCGTCTCCGGATCCGCCTTCCTCCGCGATGCTGAAACGATGCAGACTGAGGCCTTTGGAAACTCCTCGCTTATCGTCGTCGCCTCCACGCTCGAGGAAACCGCCGCCGTCCTTGGAAAACTCGAGGGCAACCTCACCGGTGCGATTTACTCCGCCACCGACGGTTCCGACGAGGCGGCCTACGACCGCCTCGAGCCCATCCTGCGGCAGAAAGTCGGCCGTCTCCTCAACGACAAGATGCCCACGGGTGTGGCCGTTTCACCGGCGATGAATCACGGCGGGCCCTATCCTGCGACGGGGCACCCCGGCTTCACCGCGGTAGGCATCCCCGCCGCGATCCTGCGATTCGCGATGCTGCAGAGTTATGACAATGTCAGGAGCCACCGTCTCCCGGAGATTCTGCGCGACGATTACACCGGCCCCGCCCAGCGCTTCATCGACGGAAAGTGGCAGTGAACCGACCTTGTTTCCCGCTGTTCCGTGATCCGTCATCCCTGACTCTCGACTCCTGAATTCCATGCAAACCGCTCCCGTCACTCCCGCCGACCTCGCCCGCTCCGTCATCGCCGTGCCGCCCATGGCGCGCGACCACGAACTGAGATTCCACCGTGGTGAAAACGAGAAGATCGTCCGCCACATCGAGGCGGGCGGCGTCGACATCCTCCTCTACGGTGGGAACGCCAATTTCTACCACACCGCCCCGAGCGAGTATGAGCAAATCCTGGGAGAACTCGCCTCGATCGCCGCGCCCGACACGCTCGTGATTCCCTCGGCGGGGCCTTCTTACGGAGTGATGATGGATCAGGCCGAAATCATCAAGGGCTCCGATTTCCCCACCGTGATGGTGCTGCCGCATCAGGGTCTCACCACCAGCGAGGGTGCCGTGCGCGGGCTGAGCCGCTTCGCCGAGAAGATCGGCAAACCCATCGTCGTCTACATCAAATATGGCGACTACCTCAGCGTCGAAGGCACGAAGGAACTCGTCGATGCCGGAATCGTCTCGTGGATCAAATACGCCATCGTCCGTGAGGATCCCGCCGTGGATCCCTTCCTGAGCCGCCTCGTCGATGTGGTCGATCCTCGCATCATCGTCAGCGGTATCGGCGAGCAACCCGTCATCGAGCACCTCGTCGACTTCAAGGTTAACGGATTCACCGCCGGATGTGTCTGTGTGCGACCCGATCTCAGCGATCAGTTGCTGAAGGCGGTGCAGGCTGGCGATCTTGATCTCGCGCGCCGGATTCAGGCAATTTTCAAACCGCTCGAGGATCTCCGCAACGGCATCAATCCCGTCCGCGTCCTCCACGAGGCCGTCCGCCTCGCCGGCATCGCCGACACGGGACCTGCTTTGCCGCTGCTGAGCGGAGTCGCCGCCGATCAGGAAACAGCGATCCTCGCCGCCGTCGCCGCGCTGAAAGTGGCGGCGCTTTGATCGAGTTGAGACCTCGAGCAGTGAAGGCATCGAACGCACCGATGCCCGGCTTCGGGGGGATTCGAGCTGGGGCAGAAGACAACTTCCGGTCTTTCGCGCTTGATCGGCGTCGTCATGGGCGCGTTGTTCCCCGATGACCCTCACCGGAAACCAACTCATCGGTTCGCGCGAATCGGCTTCTTCTTCCGACACCTTCGTCGCCCGGAATCTCGCCCTCGGAAGCGATCTCGATACCGTCTTCCGCGAGGCCACCGAAGCCGAGATCGACGACGCGGTGAATCTCGCGACGGCCGCCTTTGATCCCTTCCGCCGCCTCCTCCCCGAAACCCGCGCCGATTTCCTCGAAGCCATCGCCGTGGAGTTGATCGCGCTGGGTGACGAGCTTCTCCTCCGCGCCTCCGCTGAGACCGCCCATCCCCTGACGCGCTGCGCCGCCGAGCGCGACCGCGTCCTCGCCCACACCCGGCAGTTCGCCGAGTGGATCCGCGAAGGCTCCTGGGTCGATGCGAGAATCGACCGTGGCAATCCCCTGCGCCAGCCCTTGCCAAAGCCCGATGTGCGTTCGCTGCTGGAGCCGGTCGGCCCTGTTGCCGTCTTCGGGGCGAGCAATTTTCCCATCGCCATTTCCGTGCTCGGCACCGACACGATTTCCGCGTTCGCTGCCGGTTGTCCCGTGATCGTAAAAGCCCATCCCGCCCATCCCGGCACCTGCGAGATCGCGGCTCGTGCCATCCAGCGGGCCGCCGCCCGAACCCGCATGCCCGAGGGCGTTTTTTCCCTGATCCAGGGCCGCACTCCCGTTACCGGCACCCGGCTCGTCCAGCATCACGGCATCGCCGCCGCTGCCTTCACCGGGTCGCTTGCGGGAGGACGGGCCCTCTTCGACACGGCCAACTCGCGGCCACAGCCCATTCCTTTCTACGCGGAGATGGGAAGCATCAACCCCGTCTTCCTGCTGCCGGGGGCCCTTCGGGCGCGCGCCGAAGGGATCGCGCAGGGTTTTGTTGGCGCGCTCACCGCCGGGGTGGGGCAATTCTGCACCAACCCGGGTCTCGTTCTCGGGCTCGACGGAGAGGAGTGGAAGCGCTTCCGTTCGCTCGCTGCGGAAAAGGTCAGCGTCTACGATCCCGCCACGATGCTCCATGCCGGCATCCACGCCGCCTACGCCGCCGGCGTCGCGGATCGTCTCGAGCGGGCCGGACTCGATCTCCTTGGTCAATCCACTAAGCCCGCCGACCCCGCGCGGGGGGAGGCCGCTGCCTACCTCTTCGCCACCACCCACGAGGGACTGCTCGCTGATCCAAGCCTCTTCGAGGAGCTCTTCGGACCCGTCTCGACGCTGGTTTCTTGCCGTAATCCGGGGGATTTCGTCGAGGTCGTCGGGCGACTCGAAGGTTCCCTCAGTGCCACGATCCATGGCACCGAGGAAGATCTCGCTGAGCACGCCGAACTTATCGCCGTGCTCCGACGCAAGGTGGGGCGTCTGATTTTCAACGGCTATCCGGTGGGCCTCGAGATCTGCCACAGCATTCACCACGGAGGTCCGTTTCCCGCCACCACTCACAGCCATTTCACCAGTATCGGGACCCGGGCGATGCACCGTTTCGTGCGTCCGGTCTGCTATCAGGACTGGCCCGACGGATTCCTCCCGATGGAACTCCAGAACGCCAATCCCCGCGGCATTTTGCGCCTAATCGACGGGGAGCGCACCCGGGAAGAGACCTGAAAAAGAGAGGAGACGGCGTTTCCAGGTCCGACCGCGCGAAAAACCGATGAATTTTGGCGAGCGGTTGACGCGATTTTTCTTGGAAACCGGTTGGATTTTCTTAAAAATGAGGAACTCTACTCTGGGTCCTTCACTGGGCTACTATGTTCACTGTCCGGCACTTCGATTCTGACCTCGGTCAGCCGATTTCTCCGAGCAGAGGCACAGCTGCTTGGAACGCATGGAGCCGGCAACTGGTTAAGAATCGATGAAATTGTATATTGGAAATCTGTCTTACGACACTTCGGAAGCCGAACTGCGAGAATTTCTCGCGCAATACGAGCCCATTGTTGACCTGCATATGCCGGTCGACCGGGAAACCGGGCGACTTCGCGGTTTCGCCTTCGTCACCCTCTCTAGCCGGGAATTCGGTGAAGCCGCAGTGGCGCAGTTGGACGGTGCCGAACTCGGTGGCCGTAATCTCCGGATCCGCGAAGCGGAAGAGCGTAAGGCTGCTCCCGGCGGTGGTGGTGGAGCGGGCGGTCGTCCTCCCCGCGCCGGCGGATACGGTGGTGGCGGTGGTGGCGGTGGTGGCGGTGGCGGTGGTTATGACCGCCGTGGTGGTGGCGGTGGTGGTGGTCGGCCTCGAGGTGATCGGGAATTCCGCGACCGTGGTGATCGTGACTCTCGCGGCGATCGCGGCGACCGAGAATTCCGCGGTGATCGCGAGTTCCGCGACCGCGATTTTCGTGATCGTGATTTCCGCGATCGCGGCGATCGTGAGGATCGGGGTGGCGGTGGTGGCAAGCGGTATCGTAGTCTTTGAGGTTGTCCCGGCGTTTGGCCTGAAGAAGGCCTGACTTTTCTGTTTCGTTCGCCCGATGAATCGGGCGATCCCTTTTTATTGTCCCGATTCTGAATTTCTCAACCAACCCTCCTTATCTTCATGTTTTCCAAAATCCCCTTCGATCGGATCAACTGGACGACCAGTTCGTTTCTGATCGTCACCTTCTTCACCGCGCTGATCGCCACCCCGCTCTACATTGCGCACTTCGGAATCGATTTCTTTCAAATCGCCCTGTTTGTCTTTTTCTTCATCGCCACGGGGATGAGTATCACCCTCGGTTACCACCGTCTCTTCGCCCACAAGTCTTTCAAGGCGGGGCGGACCGTCAAACTGACGACCCTTCTCTTCGGAGCGGCGGCCTTTGAAGACTCGGCGCTCGACTGGGCCTCCGACCACCGCGAGCATCACAAGCACGTCGATGATGAGCACGACGACCCCTATTCCATCTCCAAGGGCTTCTTTTGGGCACACATGGGCTGGATCTTCTTCAAGCTCTACCCCCGCCCTCTGGCGAATGTCGGCGATCTCAAAAAGGATCCCCTTGTGATGTGGCAGCACCGCCATCACCGCGCCCTCGGATTCGCGGTTGGCATGATCCTTCCCGCTGTCATCGGTTTTCTTTACGGGGGATGGGAGTCCGCCCTCGGTGCCTTCCTCATCGCCGGTGTCGCCCGTCTCGTCTGCGTGCAACATTGCACCTTCTTCATCAACTCGCTCTGCCACACCATCGGCAAACGTCCCTACGACTCGTCCACGAGCGCCCGCGATAGCTGGCTCATGGCCCTCTTCACTTTCGGCGAGGGATATCACAACTACCACCACTCCTTCCAGCACGATTACCGCAACGGCGTAAAACCCTGGCAGTGGGATCCCACGAAATGGGCGATCTGGGTCCTGTCAAAGCTGGGCCTCGCCACCGAGCTGCGCCGCGTCCCCGAGGAAAAAATCGTGCTCGCCGAACTCCGCGAAATGAAGGATCGCGCCGCCGCCCAGATCGCCAGCGGCAGCGCGTGGCGGTTTACCTGTCCTACTCGCGAAAAAGCCTACGCGACCCTTCTTGAGCTCTCGCAGCAGCTCAGCGAGGGCTACACTGAGCTGGAGACCGCCGTCAGCGATCGCATCAAAATCTCTCGTGAGGCGCTCAGCCGCTGGCGCCAGATGAGCGCCGATGTCGGAGAGCAGCTTGTCCTCCTCCGTTCCCTCCAGGCCCAGCCGGTCATGGCTTGATCGGACGCGTTCCAGAAAAGTCGAACTCGATTGGCATTTTTTGAATTGCCTCCGGCCCCGGTTCCCCGCATAGATTCGCCATGACTCAGCCCTTTTCTCTCAAGACGAGCGTCCAACTCGGCGTTGTTCCCACCCACATCAAGTTCGTCGGAGGTCTCGTGCCCGATGGCGAGGGACGCTTGCCCCGTGGTGAGGACGGACGCCTTATCGTCGTCAGCGAGATGGCCGCCATTTGCGAGGCCAGTCCGGTGCCGGTGCAGAATGCCCAGGTCACGATTTTTCCCGGCACTCACGAAGCCGACACCGACGAGATGTTCGGCGGGCTTCGCGACCTCGGTCTTGGGCTTCACCCCATCATGATGGTGGGCGGCGCCGATCCGATGGATCCGGCCGATGAGGAAAAGGTCTCGGCGATGCTGGCGGCTGGGCTGAAAGTCGCGATCAAACACGGGATCACCCAGGTCGCGTCGACTTCGATTGAGCAGTGGATGCAACCCGGCGCCACTCCGAAGACGGGCGAAGCCTTTGACGCCGCCGTTGCCCAAAATGTCCGTGCCCACCTTCGCGCCTATCGCGAGGCGGGGATCGAGGGGAGTTGCATCGAGACCTGGCACATCGAATTCCTCCGTAATGGGGAATTCCAGACCTTCAACGATCTCGCGAAGTGCTGGGAATTCGTGAAGGCCGCGAACGCCGAACTCGGCTCGAAATTCTTCAAGATCATGGTCGATGCGGCCCACTGCGGGGATTCCGGTCTTTCCATTCCCGAGAACGAAGCGCTCATCGCTTCGGTGGCGGCCGCTGACGAGTTCGGCACCTTCCACGCCTCGGCCAAGACGACGCGGGGGTGTCTCAGCACCGACGACGGCTGGATCGGCGCCCTCCTCGCCGCCGCCGCCAAGTCCGGCAGACTCAAGTATGTCTTTGTCGAGATCTTCCACCACGAAGATCCCGCCCTCGAGGCCCTGCGCCAGCTTGATCCCGGCCATGGGATCGATACCACCGACGGCCGCACTTACCGGCAGGCGACGATCGACGGAGTGGTGGACGTCGCCCGCAGGCTGAATAACCTCGTTGCGCGCGGGTTGTTGAAGAACTGAACAACCCGGCCGGGAGTCCCGGCAGGGTTGCCTTGCAAAGCGGAGCGGATTTAATGATCCATCCCCGCAAACGTCGGCGTGGCGGAATGGTAGACGCAGCGGACTTAAAATCCGCTTGGAGCGATCCAGTGCGGGTTCGAGTCCCGCCGCCGACACTCTCTGGTAATCAGGGGGCGAAAGAAATTTGGGGTGAGGAAAGGTTCGGGTGCTTCTAGCGCAGGACTTCCACCTACTTTCCACTTTGTTTCTTGATCTGCTGCCGGTGCGCTCGTTCACGCGCAGCAGCGAGGAGCCTGAACCGTTCCGTGTCCAGCCATCCCTCCCGCTTCCGAGTTCAGCCGTCATGGAGTGGTTCGCCGAGGCACTTCCTCGGCCTCGTGGCTCCGGTAGGGGAGGGGAAGACTAACGAAACAAATCTCTGCCATCGCGAGAGCTGGGACTTTTGAGGGACTCCCGCGCCCTCAGGCGAGACACCACGGCTTCCAGAGACGGAGGGAAATCCCCTTTTATTCCTCCTCTTCGGACTCGCGAAGTGCTGCGAGGGTCTCGATATAAGGCTCGTAGAATTCCCGGGCGTGCCAGAGGGCATCTTCGAGACTGGTAAAGTAACCGATATCGTCGAACTCGGGCGCGCGGACCCAGAAAATGGGTCCGAAGGAAAGCACCTCGATCTCGAAATCGTATCCCTCGCCGCCTGAGGCCTCGATGATCTCTTCGAGGTCAGAACGGTTTTGCACGAAGTCCTCGAAGTCCGTCGACTCGATGAGGTCGTTGACGTCACCTTCCCGGTGGCGGGAGAGGTGCTCGTGGAAAGAGGATTCGGAACGAAGGGTGGCAAGGACGGTTTCAAAGGTCTGGGGCTGGCTCATGGTTTCGGGGATGGATTGGTTGGGCCTTTTGGCAGGGAAGATGGGATGGCGTTTGTTGGGCTCAGGGTTTTTCCGGTTCGGCATCGGGGCCGGGCCGGAAGTCGGGATTCGAATCCCGCGAATCGACGGACGGGGCCTTCGAGTAGAAGGGAGCCGATTCGTCGAGGGTCCAAGCACTGAGGCTTTTCATCTTGCGCAGGTGACTGGATCGGTAGCGCGCGGTCTTGCTGGAGGATTGGCTCAGGTGGCCCTCCGCCCGGATGAGGCGAAGCAGATCGAGGATCACGTTGATACCTTGGGCGGCCTTCGCCTCGCTCCCGAGGCGCTCGAGCCGCTCGAGGGCGCGGACAAGAAGGGCCTGGGCCTCCTCGATCTCGCCACGTTTAGCGGCATCGACGGCCGCATCGCTGGCGTGACCGGCTCGCTGGGCGGCGATCGCGGGGATGACGTCCTCGTTGACGATCACGTCGGCGGGATTCTGAGTGGGAAGGATGCGCACGGTCTGGATGTGGGTGAGCGACTTCACCTCGGTCCCCGCAAGGTCGTCCCAGAGAATCTCAAGGCCGAGGAGCGCCTCGCCTTCGAGGGAGGCTACCGGTTCGCCATCCGGAAGTAGCGGCAGCGGCAACACCTCCAGTTCGAGGACCGCGGTGGCAGACTCCCCACTGACGAGATCGCCGAGCGAGAACTCGGTCCGGCCGTCCGGCAGCTTCACCGTAGGGTAGGAGGCGAGGAGCGCCCATGAGTCGCAAAAGGCGAGGGGTTCGAGCCGGACGCGGAGGTTCTGGACGGCGATCCGCTGCAGGCCGTCGAGCTCGGCTTCGAAGATTGCGGGAAGCTTTTCCGGTGAATTGGCGTCGTAGAACACACCGCCGGTGAACGTGGCGAGCTGCTCGAGCAGATCCTCGTTGTAGGCATCGCCGAAGCCGAGTGTGCTCGTCCGGATGGATGAGCGCTCCTTCCCGTCGGCGACGATACGGGTGACCTCCGTGGGGTCGACGATGCCCCGGTTCAGTGCCCCGTCGGAGAGGAGGAGGAGTCGCCTCGTGGCATCATCGGGAGACTTGTTCAATTCGTCGCGGCCCAGCATCCAGCCGGCGGTGAGGTTGGTGGAGCCTCGTTCTTGGATGCGGTTGATCGCGTCCAATGCGGCCGGCCGGTCTTCGATGCGCTGGAGTGGTAGGATGACCTCGGCGCTCTCGTCGAACGCGACGAGGGAGAAGAGGTCGTCGGGCCGGAGGTTGGTGATGACGCTGCGGCAGGCCTCGCGGGCGTGACGCAGGGGAGCGCCAGCCATCGACCCGCTGCGGTCAAGGACGGCGCAGAACGCCATGGGGCGCCGCGTTTCGGAATCGGCTGCGGGGACGACGGGTGCCTCGAAGCGGAGGGCGAGGTGCACGGGCCGAGCTTGGTTACGGAGGATGGTGGGATAGTCGAGTTTGGCTTCGATGTTCATGAGGTTGTTTTCAGGAGAGCTTTCGGATGATGGGATCAGGTGAATGCAAGCCGATCGCTTGGCGGCAGGAGTTTCGGAGTGCTGCTAAGGGGATCCGGAATGCGAATTTTTTTCAGAAGGGAAATTACCACAGGGGGTGGGACAACGGCTGGGTTAGTGGTGGGGATATCCCCGGTAAGAGGTTTTTTTCTGGATCGCGGCTGATCGGGCCGGACCCGGAACGCGGCGAGGGGTGGGCGGTTCAGTGGGGCTGTCGAGGTGGCGGGCGGTGAGTTGGCGCCATCGAGCGGGACGCTCGGCACTCGGGTCAGCGGGGTTCTTCATGATGCGTTCGGGACCGGGTTTCGGGTTCGGACACATCAGGGGGCGGCACGCTTTCCGGCAGAGCCGGGGGAAGCATGCCCGAGAAATAGAAACGGCCCGACCGATCGCATCGCACATCAGGCCGGGCCGTTGAAATTCCCGCTGGAGACTTCGTTCGGCCCGGGGGTTTCCCGTGCCGCACATCGTGTCCGCGGAGCCGCCGAACGACCCGCGTCCATCTTGGCACCTTGGCTCCTCCAGAGGCCAGGTTGCCGGTCCCTCTCTTTCGATCGGGACACTCCTGATGATGGGGAAGCTTACGCCATCAATCGACGCGGTCAACGCGGTCGCGTGTCATACACTCTGCGGGGACGCTGAGAAGAGGGCGGGCGTGTTTCGCGGCGCCGCTACCGTTGCCTCAAGTCCCCTGGCTGCGAAATTTATCTTCTCGCATCGCCCGGCGTCTCCATCGCGAGGAGCTGGGTCACCGTCACGAAACGGAATCCCCTGCCGAGCAGTTGGTCCACGGTGGAGGGCATTGCGTCGATGGTGCCGGCATGAATGTCGTGGGCCAGTAGGATGCACCCGGGAGATGCGCCTGAGACGAGGCGTGACGCGACAACGCCCGGCCCCGGCTTTTTCCAATCTTCGGGATCGACCGACCAGAGGATCGTGGGATAGCCAAATTCCTGTCTGATCCAGGATTTCTGCGCGGCAGTGATGGCGCCGTAGGGGGGGCGCATCGTGCGCGGGGCGACGCCGGTGGCAGAGACGATGGCATCGTGGCAGGCTCGCAGTTCGTTGCGAACTCCGTCGGCGGACATTTTCGCCAGATTCGGATGATTGACGGTGTGATTTCCGATCTCGTGACCCTCGGCGACCATTCGCCGCATGATCTCGGGATAACGCTTCGCATTGGTCGCCACGACGTAGAAGGTGGCTTTGACGTTGCGGGCTTTGAGGAGATCGAGCAGACGGGGAGTGTGGGTCGGGTGGGGGCCGTCGTCAAAGGTGAGAGCGATGAAGGGCAGGCTCGTCGAGACCCGGTTGTAGGAATCCTTCGTGCCGGTCGACGTTGGGAGGGCCGTCGGCGCGCCTCCGACGATCGCGGTTTCCGAACCCGGGTGCGTTTTCTTGCCCAGTGGGGTGCAAGAGGTCGTGAGGGCCGCGCTTCCAAGCGAAAGCAGGGCGAGGAGCGGGGTGAGGGCGATGGTCTTCAACACGGGTCGCGAAATCGGGGTGAAACAGGACCTCTCAAGATTAAAAAAGTTTTATTAAAAAACAACTCAAAAAGAGAATAAACCTTAATTATTTATAAATCTTTCAAGGATCGGGGCGAGTTTGGTCTGGGTGTCTCGGGGCCAGAGGCTTTTGTCGGTAAAGAGGGCGCCATCGAGAGAGGAGTGTTCGGGCCAGTCTGCGACAAGGGGGATTTTCGGGATCACGGACTGGAGAACGGCTTTGGCAGAGGCTGCGTTGGCGTGGACGTGCTCGATCACGGCGTGGGCGCTGACGGCCTCTTCTTCGACCTTCCAACAGTCGTAGTCGGTGATTAGGGCGATGGTGGCGAGGGCGATCTCGGCTTCGCGGGCGAGCTTCGCTTCGGGGAGGTTCGTCATGCCGATGAGATCGAAACCGAGTTTTCGGTTTGTTTCGGATTCCGCCCGGGTCGAGAAGGCGGGGCCGTCCATGCAAACGTAGGTGCCTCCGTCGTGAACGGTTTTACCAAGATCGCGGGCCGACTCGAGGAGTAGTCTGCGCAGATTCTCCGAGACGGGGTCGGCAAAGCCGACATGGGCGACAATGCCCTCGCCGAAGAAGGTGTGATGCTCGCGTCGGCTCGTGCGATCGAAAAATTGATCGGGCAGGACGATATCGCGGGGGCGGTATTCCTCCCTGAGGGATCCCACCGCCGTCACCGCAACGATCCAACGCACGTTCAGCGACCGCAGCGCCCAGAGGTTGGCGCGGTGATTCAACTCGGTCGGGAGGATGCGGTGCCCGCGTCCGTGCCGGGGCAGAAAGCAGACCTGGCGGCCAGCGAAATTGCCGCGCACGATGGCATCGCTCGGGGGACCGTAGGGAGTGTCGAGGTGGATCTCCTCGGCGTCGGAGAATCCTTCGATTTCGTAGAGGCCGGATCCGCCGATCACGCCGATCGACGGGGCAGGTTCACTGTTAGGGAGCATGGGGTCTACCCTAGGGGGAGAGGAGCGGGTTTCCAAGTGCCAAATCGGGGAACGCTTCGACAAAAAAGAAAATTAAGGAATATTGATTTTTCAGAATATCGGTGGAGAATTTTTAAAATGTTTCTCCGGCGCGCCCTTTCCCTGTTTCTCATCGGTATCGGCATCGGTTCGCCGTGGCTGGTGCGCGACTGGTTGGCTGCGCGCTCGCAGGGAGCCGTCGTGGGTGGCGGGATGGCAGGAGAACCGGCTTGGGTGAAGCGCTGGCAGAATCGGTTTCGCCACGAGAAAGGGGGCGGTGCGGTATCGCCTGCGTTGGGATTGGAGCATGGAGAGGCGACGGTCAGTGGTAAGGGGGACGAGCGCCAGCCTTATCTATTTGCCTCGGAGACCAAGCGAATCATGGAGGGGTTCCTCGGGGGGGGCGTAGGCAGCGAACGCGGAGGATTGAAACGGTGGTTTCCCTCCGGAGATGGGCCTCCGGCAACGCCTCGTTCCCGGGCAATCGTCGAGGAGGTGATCCGGCGGCTCGGCGACGAACTGGCCTCTACCGGCTTGAAGCCGGGTGATCCGCTCTTTCTCCGGGTTTTCAAAGAGGAGTCGGAACTCGAGGTCTGGATGAAGCCGGCCTCGGAGCCCCATTACGTGCTCTTCAAGGTGCATCGTCTGGTCGCGGCCGCAGGCCGGAGCGGGCCGAAACTCCGGGAGGGAGACGGTCAGGCTCCGGAGGGCTTCTACACCTTCGGCCCCGAAGCGCTGCGTCCGGAGACGCGGCACCACCTGGGGATCGATCTCGGCTATCCGAACGCCTACGACCGCCAGCGGGGGCGGACGGGGTCCGATCTGCTGATCCACGGAGGGAGTTTGGCGGGAGGCTCCTACGCGCTCCCTCCTGCGGCGATGGATGAGGTCTATGCCCTCGCCGATGCGGCCTTCCGGGCCGGTGAGGAGGAGGTCGCAGTCCACTTGTTCCCGTTCCGCCTCGTCGATGCCCGCATGGACAAGGTCTGTTCGAATCCTTCACGCTGGACCGATGAGTGGGTGAACCTCAAGGAGGGATACGATTTTTTTGAGAATGTCAGGCTGCCTCCCGGGATCGGGTTGGATGGAGACCGCTATGAGTTCTTTATTGCTTCGGGGGAAAATTGAAAGGAATTGTCTTTTTTGCTTCCCGTGTGCATGGGATTCCACTAGCATGCGCGCCCCCGGGGTTCCGTCTTTGCGGCGTGGTTCCGGCCTCCCTGTGGCTGGTAAATTCCGGGGCTTGATCAACGTAAACCTCCTCTCGCGTTTTGTACTCGAACGAACCCTACCTCCTTGAACTGCTGCAGGAAGCCCAGTTGGTCACCCCTGCCGCGCTGGAAGACGTCAGGCACAAAAAGAAATCTCAGGAATCCACTCTTGAGGCGCTTCTTTCCCTGAACCTCCTGACCGATGAGACCATCGCCCAGACCCTCGCCGAGAACGCGGGGATGGATTATGTGGACTTGAAGCGGCTCGAAGTGAATCCGGCGGTGGCCTCACGCCTCGCCGCCGACGCCGCGGTGCGTTTCCGTGTCGTCCCCATCGCCGAGGGTGGGGGCACGCTCGTCGTCGCGGTGACTGATCCGCTCGATTTCGACGCCCTCGATTCCTTGCGCCACGTCCTTACCGTCGAGCCCGAGTTCGTGGTTGCCTCGGACAGTGCCATCAAGCAGCGACAGCTGGATTTCTACGCCTCTCAACTGGACGCCGATCAGATCTCCAAGCTCGACGCCCAAGCCATCGCGGTGTCGGAGGGGGCCGGCGGCGAGGGCGGCGACGCACCCATCATCAAGATGGTCTACCAGATCCTCCAGGAGGCCTATCAGAACCGTGCCTCGGACATCCATATCGAGCCGACCGAGAACGACATGCGCGTCCGCTATCGGATCGATGGCGCGCTTCACAAAGTGCAGAGCCACCCGCTGCGCCTCCTGCCCTCGGTCGTCAGCCGGATCAAGATCATGACCGGGACGATGGCGATCTCGGAAAAGCGACTGCCTCAGGACGGGCGCATTCAGGCGAAGTTCGGAGCGGGCGACCTCGATCTTCGCGTCTCGACGATCCCCACGAGTTGCGGCGAAAGCGTGGTCATGCGGATTCTTGACAAGAGTTCGCTGACCATCGGACTTCCCCAGCTCGGTTTCTTCAGTGACGATCAGGCAAATTTCGAGGAGATCATCCGCCTCCCCGATGGCATTCTTCTGGTGACGGGGCCCACTGGCTCGGGCAAGACGACGACCCTCTACGCCTGTCTTAACGCGATCAACAAACCCGATCGCAAGATCATCACGGTCGAAGATCCGGTGGAATATCTTCTCTCCGGAATCAACCAGGTGCAAGTGAAGGAGGCCATCGGCATGACCTTTGCCGCGGCTCTCCGATCGATACTTCGGCAGGCACCGAACATCATCATGATCGGGGAAATCCGCGATCTCGAGACTGCCTCGATCGCGATCAATGCCTCGCTCACGGGGCACTTGGTATTCTCGACCCTGCACACGAACGATGCGCCTTCCGCGGTGGCTCGTCTCGCCGATATCGGGGTGAAGAAATTCCTCATCGCCTCGGCGGTGCGGGCGATCATGGCCCAGCGCCTTGTCCGCGGCATCTGCAAGGATTGTGGTCAGCCTGCCGAAATTGGGCTCAAGGAGGTTCGGTCATTGAAGCTCACCGAAGAGCAACTCGCCAAGGCGGAGATCAAGCAGGGGGGCGGTTGCCGGACCTGCCGCATGACCGGCTACAAGGGCCGGATGGGATGCTTCGAGATTTTCAACATCACCGAGGAGGTGCGCCTCCTCATCAACGGCGACGAGTCCACGAGCGGCCTGAGACGGCGCGCCCGTGAGCTCGGCATGCGCACCCTGCGCGAGGATGGCATCCGAAAGGTGCTGGCCGGTAAAACGACGGCGTCCGAGGTCATTCGTGTGACGATGGCCGACGATTGATCACCGGAGTCCCATTACTCACCCCCACTTTTTGTTTCTATGACGGTTGAAAGCGTAATCGATCTCCTAATCTCCAGGGGTCTGATCGACGAATCTCAGAGGGAAGATTACATCGCCGCCGCCTATGGCAGTGAACACGACATCACCTACGCGGTCGAGGAGCTCGGCCTGCTCCAGCGCGATCAGCTCTTCCAGCTTGTCGCGCAGGATATCGGGGGGGAATACTACGATCTCACCGGCTTCGAGCCGGCCCCGCAGGTCTTGCGTGCCGTGCCTGCCGGGACGGCCAAGCTCTACCAGTGTTTCCCCATCCAGTTTCTCGAGCAGGGGCTGCAGGTGGCGATTGCCAATCCGCTCGATCCCCAGAATCTGGAGGAGCTCGGGTTCTCGCTAAACACCTCGATCGTCCCGGCCGTCGCTCCCCCGGAGCAGATTGCGGCCTTGATCGAGACTTTCTATTACGGCGGAGGTGCCGAAGCTCCCGGAGCGAAGGGGTCCGGGACTGGAGAGAGCAACGCCCTCGCCCAAATCCGGGCCGAGATCGCGGCGCTGTCCGATGCGGACGCCGAGGAAGAGTCGAATTCTGCCCCCATCATTCGTTACGTGGATCTCGTGCTCTATCAGGCGATCAAGGAAAAGGCTTCGGACATCCACTTCGAGCCTTTCGAAGACGACTTCAAAATCCGCTACCGGGTCGATGGCGCGCTCTATGAGATGGCTCCGCCTCCGGCGCACTTGAAGCAGGCCATCATCTCGCGAATCAAGGTGATGTCGTCCCTGAACATCGCGGAGACCCGCCTTCCTCAGGACGGTCGCATCACCAAGGAAATCAACGGACAAGCGGTCGATATGCGCGTTTCGACCTTGCCGACGGTCTTCGGGGAATCGGTCGTCCTCCGGGTGCTCGACCGGTCGAACGTCAACCTCAACCTCGAGAATCTCAACCTTTCTCCGGAGATTCACGAATACATCGTCGACACGATCGAAAAGCCGAATGGCATCTTCATCTGCACCGGTCCGACCGGCGCCGGGAAGACCACGACACTTTACGCCTGCCTGCGCAGGATCAACACGGAGGACGCAAAACTCCTCACGGCCGAGGATCCCGTCGAATACGACATGGACGGAATCATGCAGGTGCCGATCAACGAGGCCATCGGGTTGAATTTCGGACGGGTTCTCCGCGCTTTCCTGCGTCAGGATCCGGACCGGATCCTCGTCGGCGAGATGCGCGATCTCGAAACGGCTCAGATCGCCATCCAAGCCTCGCTTACGGGGCACTTGGTGCTTTCGACCCTGCACACCAACGACGCGCCCGGCGCCGTAACCCGTCTCATCGACATGGGCTGCGAGCCGTTCCTCGTCGCGGCAACCCTCGAGGGGGTGCTCGGGCAGCGTCTCCTCCGGCGCATCTGCCCCGATTGCCGGGTGGCCTACAAGCCGTCCCAGGCGGTCCTCGCCCAGCTCGGGATCAATCCAAACGACCTCGGCGACAATCAGTTTTACACCGGGCAAGGCTGCGACAAGTGCAACGACACCGGCTATCGCGGTCGACAGGGGCTTTTCGAGCTGCTCGACATGTCGAATCCGATCCGCGACCTCATCGCCCAGCGAGCCGCCACCGTCGTGCTGAAGCAGAAGGCGCAGGAGCTCGGGATGCGCACGCTCCGCGAAGATGGCATCCGCAACCTCTTCGAGGGCATCACGACGATCGAGGAAGTGCTGAAATACACCTGATCGAATCTCCATTTTTTCCATCGACAGAGCCGTCCTTGGAAAGCTAATCTCAGAACCAAAAGACAGAATCAGCGAATATGGCAAACTTCGAATACATCGCCTTGGATGCGAAGGGCACGGAGACGACGGGGTCCATCAAGGCGAACGACGAGGCGGATGCGATCAGCCAGCTCCGTAAGAGCGGCCTCTATCCGACCCAGGTCGTTCCCGCAGGCAAGGGGGGCGTCTCCAGCGCCGCCAAAAAACGCGCCAAGAAGGCGCAAGCGGGCAATAAAAAGACCGGTGTCGGCGGTCGCGTCAAAGGCAAGGTGCTGATGATCTTCACGCGCCAGCTCGCGACGCTCGTGGATGCGGGCCTGCCGCTCCTGCGTGGTCTCTCCGTGCTCGGCAAGCAGGAGAAAAACCGCGTCATGGCTGGTACGATCAATCATCTCGCCGACTCCGTCGCGGGGGGATCGACTTTCTCCGAAAGCCTCGGGCAGCACCCGAAGATCTTTGATAAGCTCTATGTCAACATGGTGAAAGCCGGTGAATTGGGTGGGGTGCTTGAACTCGTCCTGATTCGTCTTGCGGAATACCAGGAGAAGGCCCAGAAGCTGAAAAACCGCATCGTGGCAGCGATGGTCTATCCGATCATCGTCATCGTGATCGCGGTCGGCATCCTCGTCTTCCTCATGGCGGTGATCGTGCCCCGATTCGAGAAGATCTTCGCAGAAATGCTGGGTGACAAACCTCTCCCGGCGATCACCCGGGTCGTCATCGGGATCAGCCGATGGGTCCAGGATCAATGGCTCCTCGTGCTCATCATCGGTGCCGTGCTTTATGCGGGTTGGAAAGTCTTCAGCATGACGAAGGGCGGCCGGGTCGTGATCGACCGGATGCTCCTCAAGATGCCGGTTTTCGGTCCGGTGCAGTTGAAGAGCGCCATCTCGCGCTTCACCCGCACCCTCGGAACGCTCGTGACGAGCGGTGTGCCCATTCTCCAAGCGCTCAACATCACCCGGGAC
>NEUQ01000033.1 GCA_002288445.1 Verrucomicrobiia bacterium Tous-C2TDCM
GGGAATCGTGCTCTATGAGGGAGTGAGGCAACTGACAAAGTGACCTTTTTGGGTGAATTGAACCCATTTTTCTTGTCGCGTATTTTAAAAACCGTTAGACAAAGGGACAATCTACCGCCCGCGAAGCTAATTTCGCCCTCCAGAACTATCGAGCCCGAGCCCCCTCATGAGTGATCCCCGCCCGAATTACGGCATTACCCGAATCGATCAACCGGAGAAGAAAAACCATGGTTTTTATGTCCGCATCACCCACCGCGGCAAGGGATTCCAGAAATACTTTCCAGACAAGTCCCTCGGAGGAAAGCCGAAGGCCCTGAAGGCGGCCAAGGCCTATCGCGATGCGCTGCTCGAAAAGATGCCTCGCTACAAGCAGGAGTCCGCTGCGAGGAAGAAGCGGAAAATCAAGCAATCTGGCATCGTCGGCATCACCCACGTGGTTTCCAAATCCCCCAAAGGCACCGTCTACGAATACTGGCAGGCCGCTTGGGTCGACGCGGAGGGGAGTCGCCGCACTGCGAAGTTCTCCATCGCCCGCTACGGTGACGACAAGGCAATTGAGCTTGCCAAAAAAGCCCGCCGCAAGGGATTGAAGGGCAGTTGATCCTGCGACCGTTTCCGGTCGCCTGCGTCACTTCCGCAAAAAAGAATTCGTCGTCATGACGAAGCCGGGGCATCGTGCCGTGTTTCCACGTTATTCATGTCCGCCATTCCATCCGACATCGCCGTCTCCGCAAAGGACGTCGTCCGCACCTTCCAGATCGGTGAAAACCGTGTCGAAGTGCTCAAGGGAGTCACCCTAGATGTATTGCAAGGAGAAACCCTTTTTCTCGTCGGTCCCTCGGGGGCCGGCAAGACCTCACTGCTCTACACCCTCGCCGGTCTTGAGAAGCCGAACGGGGGCGAGGTGCTCATCAACGGTCAGTCGCTCTATCGCCTTGGTCGGAGGGAGCAGGCTCAGGTGCGCAACACGAGCATGGGATATGTCTTCCAAAGTTTTTTTCTCCTGCCGGAACTCACCGCGCTGGAGAATGTCATGGTGCCCGCGCTCATTCGTCGGCACCAAGCCCGGGACCGCGCCGAAGAGTTACTCGAGCGAGTCGGCCTCGGCGGACGCGCCCATCACCTGCCCAGCGAACTTTCCGGCGGTGAACAGCAGCGCGTCGCGATCGCACGTTCGCTCATGAACGATCCGGCGATCCTTTTCGCCGACGAACCCACCGGCAATCTTGATACCGCGACCGGCAACTCCGTGATGGATCTGCTGATGGACCTCGTCAACGAACGCAAGCGAACCCTTGTCGTCGTCACCCACGATCAGTCGCTAGCCCGGGTAGGCGATCGCAAGGTCACCCTTGTGGACGGCCGCATTGTAAATTGAAGCCCGGCCGAAGTGAGGGTATGAGGAGCGACCAGAATGGGTTGGCCTTGCTCGCGGGTCTCTTCCTCGCCGCCGTCAGCATTCCGTCGGCACGGACCCACCCGGCTCATGCCAAACCCGTCAACTACCCCTTCGTTGTTGGCTTCGAACGTTTTCACGGAAGCCTCGATGACGAGGCCTACCTCGCCGAGGGCGGCTTCATTCTCCTGAACGAATTGAACTGCGTTGCCTGTCACGCGCCGCCCGAGGGAATCGCCGGGCAATTCTCCGGAATCGTCGCGACCGCACTCGAAGGCGTCGCCTCGCGTCTCGCCCCGCTCGAACTCGAGATCTTCATTCGCAATCCCCGATTCGCCAAGAGGGATACGACGATGCCGAGCCTTTTTGCCGGCCCGGACCGCGATCTCGAAGAAGTCGCCGCCCTTCGATCGTGGCTTGGAACCCTGACGAAGGAGATCCCCGCCCACCCGATCGGCGATATCGAGCGGGGTCGAGTCCTCTATCATCGCATCGGTTGCGTCGCCTGCCACGCTCCCGAGGCCGGCTACCGCCCCCCTGGTGTGCCCGACCGTGCCGAGATCGAAATGGTAGGGCTCGCGAGCGTGCCGATGAATCTCGCCGACCTCTACGATCTCAACGCCCTCACCGATTTTCTTCTCCATCCGAACGAGCATCGCCCCTCCGGCCGCATGCCCGACTTCGGCCTCTCCGTCACCGACGCGTCCGACCTCTCGGCCTATCTCAAAGCCGGACCGGATCTGGCTCTCCCAGACGACCTCACCGAAGCTCTCACCGCCGAGTCACCTCCCGCGGATGCCGCGCTCGTCGCGAGAGGCCGCGAACTGTTCCTGACCAAACAATGTCATGCCTGCCATGCAATGCCCGGCGAGGCGGGTGGCCGCAGGGCGATGCCTTCCTCAAAGCCGCTCGCGAATCTGGATCCGGCGGCAACGGGCGGCTGTTTTTCCGAGCGCCCCGTCGGAGGACTTGTCCCCTTCTACGGCCTCGATCTGGTCCAACGTCGGGCCCTCGCCGCCGCTCTTAAAAGACTCGCCGAGCGCTCCGCCCTTGACCCGGCGCGTGAAATCGACTGGCGCATGAAACAACTCAACTGCTATGCCTGCCACGAGCGTGCCGGTATCGGCGGACCGGAGACCTCGCGCGAAGTCTACTTCGGCTTTTCCGGAGAAGAGGCGATCAAGTTGGGTCGAGACGGCCACCTTCCACCCACCCTCGACTCGATCGGCCAGAGGCTCGACCTAGGGCAGCTCGAGCGCCTGCTCTCCGGGCCCGCGCACCCCGCTCCCTCCCGACCCCACCTCCTCGTGCCGATGCCGGTCTTTCGGAGAGAGGCAGTCGCGCCGTTCCCCCTCCTCTTTCGCAGGGTCGATTCGGAAGGAAAGCCCTGACGGAACCACTTACTCGCAAAAGCCCTCGTCAACGAGAAGCCCTCCTCGCTTGCCGTCGGCGGCCTCGGTCGCGAGAAGATCGCAGCGTTCGTTCATCTCGTGGCCGTCGTGGCCTTTCACCCATTTCCAATCGATGCGATGGCCAGTCGCGGCGCGCTCGAGGCGCATCCAGAGATCGACGTTTTTCACCGCCGACTTGTCGGACTTGCGCCAACCAGACTTCTTCCACTTCTCGACCCACCCCTTGCTCTGGGCATCAACAAGATAACGGGAGTCGGAGTGGACGGTGACGTGACAGGGTTCCTTGAGGATCTCGAGTCCGGCGATGGCTGAAAGGATTTCCATGCGGTTGTTCGTCGTCTTCACAAAACCCTGAGCGAGCTCGCGGGTGTGGGAGCCGTAACGAACCACGGTGCCGTAGCCACCCGGACCGGGATTGCCGCGCGAGGATCCATCGGTGTAGAGGTGGATTTGTTTCATGCGTCGGAGAGGTCGGCGAGGCGGCAGTGGATGAAACCCGCGATCTCCGCAGGCGCTTCCGGCCCGAGGAGGCGTTCGCGGCCGGCGTGGATTCTCGCAAGATCGCGCCGCTCGGGAAATTCCTCCGGATCAAGGTCGCCCACGCGAACGAGCCGGCCTTCCCGCCAGATCCATGCGTCCGGGCGGCACGGACCGACCATCGCGGGATTAGACCAAGTGTGGATCGCGAGGACGCGGTCCGAAACCCCGGCGGCAAGGTGCATTGGGCCGCTGTCGACGCTGAGGGTCCACGCGGCGAGTCGAAGGAGGTGGATCAACTCCGCAAGACTGGTCTTCCCTAACAAATCCACCACATTCTCCGGCCACCCAACGTTGATCGGTCGGCCAGGGATGCCCACGAGAAGGACGGGGTGCGGTGCGAGATACTCACAAAGCTCGCGAATCTCGGCGATCGAGAGACTTTTCCCCTCACCCCGCGAGAAAGGGTGGAGCAACACCGGCCTTCCCTCAAACCGGGGGAGCGCCTCGGGGATCTTCCCGGGCGGCAGGGAGAAAACCGGCTCGCCGGGTTCGGCTCCGATCGAGACGGCGAGGGAGAGATTCCGGTCGACGGCATGGCGACGATCCCAGCCTGGCACCTCGACGGAGCGATCGTAGAAGAAGCGGGCTCCCTCGCGCGAATGCCGAAAGCCGGCCACCATCGAAGCGCCCGTCCGGCGGGAAAGGTAGGCGCTGCGGAAAAGGCCCTGGAAGTCAACCGCGAGATCGTATCCGGTCGGTTTCAATTCCCGCTTCGCCCAGGCACGACCACGAAGGAGGCCGCCAAGCCCGCGCAACTCCCGCCGGGGAAAGTTGACGATGCGGTGGAGAAAAGGCACTCCGTCGAGGATCGGACTCCACTCGGAGTTGACGAGCCAGTCGATCTTCGCCTTGGGTGCGGCACGGTGCAGCGCCTCGGCAGCCGGAAGGGTGTGGACGATGTCACCCAGCGAGCTTGGCTTGACGATGAGGAGGCGCTCGCAGTCGGAGAGGTTCACCGGATCAGGGTGCGTTATTTACCTACGGAGAGACGGTGCGCCAACATCTCGGGAAGGCCAGCTTCGAGGATCTTGTCCTGCGCGGTGTCGATATCGTATTCGATTCGGTGGATCACCACCTCCTGGCTCGGGGCGTCGTAAATCGCATAGGAGGCCCTCCAGTCTCCGTCACGCGGCTGGCCCGTGCTGCCGATATTGATGAAATACTTGCGACCCATCTCAAGTTTCACCGACATGGCGTCGATCGGCTCGACCATATCTCCCTTCACGTAGATTCGCGGCGTGTGAGTGTGGCCGTAAAAACAGAGCTGGGTGAACTGGTAGCTGAAGCTCGCCATCGCGTCGAACTTGTTGATCACGTAAGTCCAGCTCCCGGGAGTGTCGAGGGTGGCATGGACGATGGTGAAGTCGCGGACTTGGCGGACGAGCTTGAGGCTTTTCAGAAAAGCACGGTCATCGGGATCGAGTTGTGCACGCGTCCACTCCATCGCCTGACGGGCAAGCGGATTGAGGCCCTCAAGCGAGGTTTCGAGGACGGCTTCCTCGTCATGGTTCCCCTTCACGACGGGGCATCCCATCTTCCGGACGAGATCGAGGCATTCGCGCGGATTCGCACCGTAGCCGACAATATCCCCCACACAAACATGATCGCTACATCCCTGCTGGGCGGCGTGCTCGAGGACCGCTTGAAAGGCCTCGAGATTGCCGTGGATGTCTCCGAAAATGGCGTACTTCATTCGATGCGAACGCTACGGCGGGCAATGCCGAGCGGTGGGGGAAAACCGCAACTAAGCACAATCGGACAGTTTCGCAATCCTGCGGTCGAAAAAGGACAGGGGGCCCAATCGGGACGGCCGCCCTCAGGAACGGATTCGGCGGAGGTCCTCTCTCGTGAAAGGAACCAGAATATCTCCCGGCAGGAGGTTGGCGGGACGCTTCGGGGTCTTCTTCGGTCGGTCTGGATCGGCATCGGGAATCCGACGGGGACCGGGGACGTCGAGCTTCTCCTCGAGGTTCTTGATTTCCTTGATCAGGGTCGGGAGATGCTGCCTTTCACCTTCCTGATAGAGCGCCATCAGGTAAGCGTAAGCCTCCCTTTCCCTCCCCGGACAGCGGGCCATGAAGTAGCCATGGAACCGCCTCACGTAACCGGGCGCGTCAGGCAGACCAATGATATCTCCATAGACTCGGGCGGTGGCACAGTCGTCCTTGAGTTTCTCGCGATAGACTTCAGCGAGCTGGATGCGAACGGCGGAGGACTCCGGGATCTGCTCGATCCCCCGCTCGGCGAACTCGATCGCCTGAAAGGCATACTCCTTGAAGCGCCGTTCGCGCTCGAACGCGGGGAGGCGCTCGTCGATCTCCATATTCGCCGTGGCGTTGATCCCAAGATGCCAGATCACCGAGACCCAGTGCGTCTCATCGCGTGGTTCGAGGGCAGTGATGATCTGATAGGATTGCCGCAGATCATCCCATGACTTTGTGCTGAAATGGTCGAAGGCCTCCAGCGTGAGGAAGGTTGCCACGAGCGATCTGAGCCCGCCGAGCGTTCCCATCAACGCCGATTGTCCCATTTGCTCGAACGCGCCCTCGGCAGGAGGCGGCGTGAGGAGCTTCGCCGAGATGAGTTCTCCGCGGAGTCGGTCCTCGACCGGGCCCCGCGCAAGACCAAAGAGCCCGAGGATAACGAGCGCAAAGGGGATTCGGGGGATTTTCTGAAAGAGCCGGTTCACCGGATGGGGGGCGGGTTCAGAATTCTTTATCGACGAAAACCAGCAGCGAAAGGAGAAGAAAAACGACGAGATAGCCCGCCGTGACGAGGCCCATTTGTCCGACGAGGGCGAGCGCGACCGCCTCGCCCTGCACGATGCCCTCGCTGAAGGAATAGAGCTGGAAGTCGGGAATGAGAATCTTCACCACTTTCACGAGCATCTGCACGAAAAGGCTGTTGTCCGACGAGTGCAGCCAGAAACCGGACGCCATGGTGTGGGCGTGGCCGATGAGAAAGATCAAAATACTGACGATGATGGTGAAGAGGGAGCTCGAGGCAAAAGTCGAAAGGAAGATTGTCACGGCGGCGACGACAGACGCCTTGAGAAACGACGCCAGCACGGCGAAGCCGAGCTCGGGCCGAAGCCCCTGTTGCCGGATCAGACCGACCTGCTCGTCGATCTCCTCCTGCGAGTATCGGCCACCGGCGGTCATTGCCTCGATCTCGGCCGAAATGAAGAGGCTTTCCCTCGCCCCGATCATGGTCGCACAGATCCCATACATGATCACCAGCGAGATGCCGACGACGAAAAGGACACCGCAAAGTTTCCCGAGGAGATATTCCACCCGGCGCACCGGCTTCGAAAGGATCGTGTAGAGGGTCCGATCCTCCTGGTCTCGGGGGATGAGCAGAGCCGTGGCAACGATGGCGAACAACCAAGCGAACAGATCCATCGTGCCGAAGGACACCTTCTTGATCATCGAGAGTTCCTTCGCGGGGGTCGCGGGCAAGTTGAAGTTGCCGACCGCCACGACGACGAGGGCGAAGGCGAGGAGAAAATAGAAGGTCTTCATCCTCACCAACTGAGTCACCGTGCCGGTAGCAATCGTGGCGACACGCCCCGGGGAAAAGAGCGGCACGGGACGGGCCGCCGCCCGCAGCGGAGGGGTCGGAGCGGAGGATTCGACGTTCATTTCGAGGCTTGGCGGTTGCGTTCCGCAATCTGGATGAAAAGATGTTCAAGGCTGGTGCGGGGATGGCCCTCCGCAACAAGGCGTGCATCGGGATCGGAGGCGACGAGTTCGTGGAGGCTGGCAAGCAATTCGGGCGAAGCCCCCTCGAGGGTGAGGGTCGTCTGGTCCTCGATCGAGATGAGCTCTTCGAGCCGTCCTTCGCGCCGCATGCGACCCTGAAAAAGGATCCCGACGCGATCGCAGACCTCCTGCACCTGCTCGAGAAGGTGCGAGCAAAGGAAGACGGTGTAGCCCTGATCGCGGAGATGCAGGATAAGATCGCGGATCTGGCGCGAACCGATCGGATCGACACCGGCAGTCGGTTCGTCAAGAATGACGAGCCGCGGATTCTGCACAAGGCTCTGGGCCAGTCCGATTCGCTGCAGCATGCCCTTGGAATAGACGCCGAGCCTCCGGTTGGCCGCCCCCTCGAGATCGACGAGCTTCAGCAATTCGGTGACCCGGTTTTCGAGTTCGCGTCCGCGCATGCCACAGAGTTTACCGTAGAAACGGAGCGTCTCGGCCCCAGAGAGGTGTTTGTAGAAATAGGGATTCTCGGGAAGGAAGCCGATTTCGTTGCGGGCACGGATGTCTCCCGAGTCGAGTCCGAAGACTTTTGCCTCGCCCTTGCTGGGAGCCATCAAGCCAAGGACGACCTTCATCGTCGTCGACTTGCCTGAGCCATTCGGACCGATCAGCCCGTAAACCTCGCCAGCCTTGACTTCAAACGAGAGGTTATCGATGGCGACGACATACTCCTTCTTCAATCCAAGGGTGAAGACCTTGGTCAGGTTTTTGACTTCAACGGCTGGTAGACTCATACGGTTTTGTTCACTCGCGGATCGTAAATCCCGAGACCCCGTCGAGAAGCGGCACCCGACGCACGGTTTGTTCCTGAATGTGGCGTCCGATGGCACTGTCTTGGAGTTCCTCAATGAAGGCATCGAGCTCGTCCTCTTCCCCCATCACCTGCAGTTCGACGCGCCCGTCGTCGCAATTGCTCACCCACCCCAGCACATCGAATCCCTTCGCAAGCTGTTTCGTGGCGTAGCGGAATCCAACGCCCTGCACCCTGCCCTCGAACAAATACTGCCGCGCGATCATCGCCTAGCTTAGCAAAAAGCTCGCCCCCGCACCAGCGGAAAGGCGTTCACGACACCGAAGCTTCGTCGAGATAGCGCTCGCGCAAATGCGAAACGAGGGCCTCGGCGGACACTGGTGTGCCAGCGGCGCGTGCCACGAGATCGTTGGGAAGATGGAGGCTGCCGGCCTCGTGAAGGTGCTTCCGCATCCAAGCGAGAAGGGGAGCGTAATCGGCGGCTTCGAATGCCTTGGCGACAGCCGAATCCTGCGTCTTCGCCGCTCTTGCGAGATGTGCCGCATTCAAGTTGCCGAGGCTGTAGGTCGGGAAGTAGCCGAAAATCCCCATGCTCCAGTGAATGTCCTGCAGGCAGCCCTCGGCATCGTTCCTCACGGGCACACCGAAAAAAGACTCGAAACGCCGGTTCCATTCCGCCGGGATATCCGCGATGGCCAGATCGCCCCCGAAGATCGCGCACTCAATTTCGAATCGGAGGAGAATATGAAGGTCATAGGTCACCTCGTCGGCTTCCACCCGGATGTGGCTGCGCTCGGCTTGGTTTACAGCGGCGTAGAGATCGGCGGGGCTGAGGCCCCCGAGATGGGGAAAATAATGCACGGCACGGGGCAGCCACCGTTCCCAGAAGCCGCGACTGCGCCCAACGTGGTTCTCCCAGAGACGCGACTGGGATTCGTGCACACCCAGCGAGACGGAATTGCCGACCGGCTGTCCGCGCCATTCCTTCGGCAGGCCCTGCTCATAGAGCCCGTGACCGACCTCGTGAAGCACGCCAAAGAGCGAACTGAGGAAGTCCGTTTCGTCATAACGCGTCGTAAGTCGCGTGTCGTAAGGAGCCATGCCCGAGCAGAAGGGATGAACGGCGGTGTCGATCCGCCCGGCCTCGAAGTCGAAGCCAATTGACTCAGCCACCTCTCGATTGAAGGCCTTTTGCCGTTCGACGGGATAATCCCCCCTCAAGCGGCTGCGATCGTAGGGCGGACGCGAGGTCGCCGCCTCGACGACGGGCAGCAGAGAGGCGCGCAGATCTCCCAAAGTCGCGCCAAGCGCCCGCGCCGTGGCGCCGCGTTCGAAGCGATCGATGAGGGCATCGTAGAGTTGATCCTGGTAGCCCCAACGCTCGGCATGCTCGCGGGAGAGTTCGACAAGTTTCTCGAGGTGGGGCGCAAAATGCGAGAAATCCGATCGCTTCCTCGCTTCGGCCCACGCCGCCTGTGAATGCACCCGAGCTTCGGCGAGTTCCTCCACGAGCTTGGTTGGCAAACACGTGGCGCGTTGGTATTCATGACGCCACTCGCGGCAATTCGCCTCCGCGATGGGATCTTCCGATGCCAGCCCCGATTCCGCCTCTGCAATCCATTCTCCCACCGACGCGGCGATGAAACGCTCATGGACGTAGCCGCTGAACCAGGACATCTGCTCGGCGCGGTAGGCGATGCCGCGCGGCGGCAGCAACACCTCCTGGTCCCACCCGAGGAGTGCGGCTGAATCATTGACGAGCTGGAGTTCCTTACCAAGCGCAAGGAGACGCGCATAGGCTGAAATCATGGCCAGGCAGGGTGACGAAATGGGCGACAACTCAAGGGCGCAGTTCGTCGAATCGGACGGGTCTCAAGGAGTCTTGGCCGCCTCGCGGGCGAGGTTCGCCATCACCTGAATGGATCCGGCCGAGAGAGTACCAAGAACGCCGGAGGGTTGGCCGTCAATAATCCTCACCACCGTCACTCCCACCGGCTTGCCGTCGAGTGTGAAAACCGGAACCCCTTGGGCACTACCGGCATCAGTCACGAAATACGTGCGCTCGCCTCTGAAAACTCCAGTGATCCGGCCCAACACGAGAGTGGGCATGTAACCATAGACGGCCGAAGACCTCGAAAGCCCCACGACCCTGTCCGCGGCCTCGGCAGTTGCCGCGAACTGGGATAGATCGACCTTCTCGAATTTCTTGCCCAAAGCCTTGGCCTCGGCGGCGTCTGGCAGGATAAAGGCCACATCCGCTTCGACGTCTTGCCGCACGACCCTCCCGCGGAGGAGTGTCGTGTCCCCGTAACTGATCTCGACATCGGCGAATTCGGTCGTCGCGGACTGAATGGTGACCACCTTTTCGTTCATCTGGGCCTGTTGGCCAGCGAGACCCACGGCCGCATCAATTGCAGAATTCGACACCACCACGAGCCCATCATCACCAATGGTGATTCCGAGGGTCCGACGCTGCTGCTCGCGATCCGGCAGCGGCTCTCCCGAGGTCTTCGCCTTGAGGAGTCCCTTGGCGGTGATAACCACCAGAGAGCCTTTGTGAGCCTCAAGGAGCTGGCGCGCTTTCACCTCAACGGATTCCTCCAGCTCTCCGAAGGCCGCTGGCGCAAAGAAAACGGTCGTCACGGCGAGGATCAGGGCAAGTGTTTTCATGATCGGCAGAAAAGAAGCGGAAACCAAGACCTTGAGCGAAAGAAGCGGCTCGCCTGGTGAGGGCGGAAACCCGAAAACAAAAATGTGACTTCCGGTTGGCTCGAAAGCTCCGAAGGTCACATTCGCTGGGCTGCCAGGCAGACCGGAGGGGGGTTAACGAGAGTAGAGTTCGACCACGAGCTGGACGTTGACCATGGTGTCGATTTCCTCGGCTTCGGGAAGGCGATTGACCGTGCCCGAAAGCTTTTCGCGATCAAAACTCAACCAGTCCATGACGGGACGGATCTGGGTCTGGTCGGCGGCACGACTTCCAAGTTGCTGCGAGCGGCCTGCCTCTGCGACACTGACAACGTCACCGGCCTTCACGCAATAGGAAGGAATGTCGACGCGGCGACCGTTTACCTTGATATGGCCATGACCGACGAGCTGGCGAGCGGCACGGCGTGTGGCTCCGAGGCCGAGTCGATAACAAACGTTGTCGAGTCGAGTCTCGAGAAGCTGGACAAGAATATCACCGGTGATGCCGCGACGACGATGGGCCTCGTCGTAGTAACGACGGAACTGCTTCTCCAGCAGACCATACTGAAGCCGCAGCTTTTGCTTCTCATTGAGGGCGACACCGTAATCGCTGCGCTTCTTGCGAGCGCCGCGGGCACCATGCTGTCCGGGAGGGAAAGGACGACGCTCAAGCGCCTTGGAGGGACCAAACAGCGCCACTCCGAAGCGGCGGCTGATCTTGTCAGTAGGACCTGTGTCTCTGGCCATAACTCAATAAAGGTGGGGGAACGATGGGGTGGCTCGGCCGGTCAGACTCGGCGGGCTTTCTTGGGGCGGCAGCCGTTGTGCGGCACCGGAGTGACATCCTTGATCTTGAGGACCTCGATTCCGAGGCCCTGAACGGCGCGAACCGCCGACTCGCGACCGGCACCCGGGCCCTTGACGCGGACTTCGGCCTGCTTGAGACCGTGGGCCATGGCCTGTCGGCAAGCATCTTGAGCGACCAACTGGGCGGCGTAGGCGGTGCTCTTCCGCGAGCCGCGGAAACCCATCTTGCCAGAGCTCGACCAGCCGATCACGTTGCCGACCTGATCACAAACCGAAACGATCGTGTTGTTGAACGTCGAGGCGACATGGACGACGCCGGAATTGACGTTCTTGCTGCCCTTGGCTTTGAGGATCTTCGGTTTCTCAACCCCCTCGGCACTCTCCATCTCGAGGAAGATATCCTCGGCGGTGCGCGGGCGCTCTTTCTCTTTCCGGACCTCGACAGGCGCCGGAGCGGCGGTCTCGGCGGGGGCGGCGGCGGCTTCGCCGGCGCTCACGATTCCTTCTTCGGCAGTGGTGTCTTCAGCCATGGTCGCTTACTTTCGAAAAGAGTTCTGATTACTTGCGGACAACACCCACGGTCTTGCGCTTACCCTTCCGGGTGCGGGCGTTGGTGGAGGTGCGCTGTCCGCGAACGGGGAGATTGCGACGATGGCGAATGCCACGGTTGCAGTTGATGGAGGTTAGGCGCTTGAGGTGAACCTGAAGCTCGCGGCGGAGATCACCCTCGATCATGATGCCTCCACTGGTAATCGCATTGGCGATCCGAGCCATTTGCTCCTCACTCAACTCGCCCGTGCGAAGATCCCGGTCGACACCGGCTTCCTCGAGGATCTTGGTCGCGGTCTTCGGACCAATTCCGAAAATGTAGGGAAGCGACGCTTCGATGCGCTTCTCGTTGGGGATCTCGACTCCGAGTAGACGTGCCATAGTGGGTAGGGGTGAAAAGGATTATCCCTGGCGCTGCTTGTGACGGGGATTCGTGCAGATAACACGGAGGACTCCCTGCCGCTTGATGATGCGGCATTCGCTGCAAAGACGTTTCACGGATGGCCTGACTTTCATGGGACAAAAAGAATGGAAAATAGGGGACGCCTCGTTCGAAAGATCCGGATCACTGCCCTTGGAAGAGCACCCCGGGATGGACCTGAATCTCAGAGATTAGGCCCCCGAAAAGGGTCGACGCGCCAGGTTTCGGGCGCGGGGAGGGAATGTTTACTACAAATTTCATCTCCCGCAACCGCTCTTTGATTGAATCTTCCAATTTTTGAAAAGTTTTTTTAATACCCACCCCGATTCTTCGCCTCGGCTTTAGTCCACGGTTGGCTCAAAGCCGCGGGGCCGGGGTGTCAGGATCTCCGCTTCTCCGTCGGTGATGAGGATCATATGCTCGAAGTGAGCCGAGAGGGCGCGGTCGGCCGTGATGACCGTCCAACCATCCTCGAGGATCAGCACCTCTTCTGTTCCGGAGTTCACCATCGGCTCGATCGCGAGCACCATCCCTGCTTGAAGGCGCGGATTTTTGAAATGGCGTGAACTCATTTCCCTGGGATCCCAATAGTTCGGCACTTGGGGCTCTTCATGGAGCTTCCGACCGACACCATGTCCGACGAACTGCTTCACGACCGTGAAACCGCGGGCGCCAACATGGGATTCGACCGCACCGCAGACCGAAGAGAGCGGCTCACCTTCCCGCGCGCAGGCGATGGCAGCGTAGAGGGAAGCCTCTGTCGCCGAAAGGAGGGACTTGGCAGCTTCGGTCATGAGGCCGGCCGAGACACTTTTGGCATTGTCGCCAATCCATCCCGCCGCGGTTAGAATGCCAACGTCAATCTTCACGATATCCCCTTCGAGAAGTTGGCGCGAACCTCCGATACCGTGAACAACCTCCTCGTTGATCGAAATGCAGATATTCCCTGGAAAGCCCTTGTAGCCGAGAAAAGCACTCTTGCAGGATCGGTCCGCCATGAAATCGGCCGACGCTCGGTCAATTTCGCCGGTCGTGATCCCAGGGCGAACGAGTCCACAAGTGAGTCCGAGGATCTCGGCCGCTGTGGCTCCGGCTTCCCGGATCCCGTCCAGCTCACTACCGCTGCGAAGCTGGATCTTGGACTTACGTTTGGCCATAAAAGCCCCCAGAAACTCGACAAAGTGGCTCCGACCGAAAGTCACTGCGCGGCGACTTGGTAGTAGACGAGCCCACCGATAATGAGGACAGCGGCGACCACCAGGAGCCATAACACCAGATTGCCGTTGGCCGCGGCGCCGACCCCACTTGGGCGATCGAATCGTCCGCGAATTCGACCTTTACGGAGGAAGCCGTCGTAATGGCGCTGGATCAGGTGGGTCTCAACTTGGCGCATCACGTCGAGCAGCACACCGACCATGATGAGAAGGCCCGTGCCACCAAAGAACTGAGCCGCCAGCGGGGGAACCCCCATCAGGGCGGTCAAAATCGGAGGCAGCACCGCAACAAGAGTGAGGAAGATGGCGCCCGCAAAGGTAAGACGGCTCATCGTCTTGTCGAGGAACTCCGCGGTCGGCTTTCCGGGACGAACGCCCGGGATGTAGCCACCATTCTTCTTCAGATCATCGGCGATCTGGTTCGGCTGAAACATCGTCGCCACCCAGAAGTAGCTGAAGAAGAAAATCATCAGGCCCGTGAGCGTGTAGTAGACCACACCACTCCCTCCACCGCCCAGTGTGATCGAGAGATTTCGAGCCCAAAGCTCGTTTGGAAAAGCCCAACCGATGATCTGGGAAGGGAACATGAGGATGGCTTGGGCAAAGATGATGGGCATCACGCCGGCATAGTTGACCTTCAGCGGCATATGCTGCGTCTGTCCCCCATACATCTTACCGCCACGAACCTGCTTGGCGTAATTGATCGGCACCCGGCGCTGCGCCTGGGTAATTGAAATGACTGCCGCCACGACGAAGAAGAGGAAGGCGAGCAGGGCCACCAAGGTGAAGGGCTTGAGGAGGTCGTCCCCGGCGCTGGCAACGTAGGTGTTGTAAACCTGGAAGAGCGCTCCCGGCAGGGCGTAAATGATGTTCACCGTGATGATGATGGAGACACCGTTGCCGATTCCTCGCTCGGTCAACTGATCTCCCAGCCACATCAGAAACATCGTTCCAGCCGTGATAATAATGACGGTCTTAAGGATGAAGAGCGTCCCACCGTCCGGCACCAACTCCCGGGTGGAACCGCTCGCGATATCGCGAAGAAAGGGGTTCGCCTCGGGGGTTACCAGCGACTTCGCCAACATCCAACCTTGGAAGAGACAAAGAACAATCGTGAGAACTCGAGTGTAGAGACTGATCTTTTGACGCCCGCCCTCCTCGCGAGCGAGCTTGCCCAGGGAGGGGACAACCGCGGTCAGCAGCTGCATCATGATTGACGCACTGATGTAGGGCATGATACCCAACGCGAAGAGGGCCGAGTTTTGCAACCCGCCCCCACTGAACACGTTCATCAAGGCGAGCACAGCGGTAAGCCCTTGGCTGTCCTGCGACTGCTCCTGCACTTGTTTATACCAATCCTGAAGCACATTGTCATCCACCCCCGGCAGCGTCACGACAGCGCCAAGACGGACGATGACCACGACAAGAAGGGTGAAAAGAATTCTCGAGCGAAGTTCGGGAATCTTAAGACTGTTGGTGAAAGCGGAGATCATCGGAGGGAAGGAAGAAACGTGAGAGAAACGAACCGTCTAAGGGAGCCGGGCCGGGCCTGAAGCACAAGCGGCAAATCCGCCAGATCCTCAGGAGGCAACAACGCTACCACCCGCCTTCTCGACCTTCTCCTTCGCCGTGGCCGAAATCTTGTCGACGGACACGGTGAGCTTGCGGGTGAGATCGCCATTCGCGAGGACCTTGACGCCATCGCAAACTCCCTTGACGAGACCAACGGCGCGAAGGGTCGCCTCGTTCACCTCATCCCCATCGACGAACTTCGCCTCGAGGGCTGCGACGTTGACGATCGCGTAATTCGTCTTGAACTGGGCGTTATTGAAACCCTTTTTGGGGAGTCGCCGAGCGATCGGCATCTGACCGCCTTCAAAGCCTGGACGGATCGAAGCTCCGGAGCGGGCCTTCTGGCCCTTGTTGCCCTTGCCGGAGGTCCGGCCGAGACCGGAGCTCTCACCACGGCCGACTCGGCGACGTCGATGTTTGGACCCGGGGGTGGGTTTCAGATCGTGAAGTTTCATGATTCAGGTCTCCAAAGAGAAAAGGCGTGGGTAGAGGAAAATTAGAGGGCTCGCTTGTCAGCGAGGCGCTTGCCGCGGACCGAGTAGATCTGCTCCTTGGTGCGGAGCTGCTCAAGTGCTTGGAGAGTCGCCTTGACGACGTTTGCAGGGTTGTTGGAGCCCATCGACTTCGCGAGGACGTCCTTGATTCCGGCGGCTTCGACGACGGCACGGACACCGCCACCCGCAATCAAACCGGTTCCGGGAGAGGCGGGCATGAGCTTGACGCGCGCCCCTCCATGTTCACCCACCACCGGATGAGGAATGGTATTGTGGGTGATGTTGACGTGCATCATATCCTTTTTGGAGGCCTCGCTGGATTTCTTGATGCACTCGGAGACTTCCTGAGCCTTCCCGAATCCACAACCAACACGACCTTCCCGGTCACCGCTGACCACGAGGGCACTGAAGCTGAAACGACGCCCACCCTTCACAACTTTGGAACAGCGATTGATGTGGACGACCTTCTCGAAGGTGTTCTCGGATGCCTCACGGAAGGAGGCGGGGGCGCTCGAGCGCAGGATCTCCTCCGCCTTTTTCAACTTGTCGAAGCGGACCTCGCCGGCCTCGACCTCCACGCCCTCGGTGAGGCTGGCATCGACCACAGCCTCGGCGAGGATGGTCTCGTCGGCCTCGACGGAGGCGTTTTCGTTCAGGGATTCGTCGCTCATAAGTCAATGATCAGAAGTTCAAACCGGCCTCGCGGGCCGCTTCAGCAAGGGCCTTGACCTTGCCGTGGTAGGGGAAACCGCCTCGGTCGAAGACGACCGCCTCGATGCTGGCCGCTTTGGCCTTCTTCGCGACCGCTTCGCCAACCTTGGCCGCGGCCTCCTGATTGGAACCCTTGGCGCCAAGGTTCTTGTCGAGGGTCGAAGCCGAAGCAAGGGTGTGACCGGTCACATCGTCGATGACCTGGGCATAAACGTTTTGGTTGGAAAAGTGGATGGCAAGACGGGGACGCTCGGCCGTTCCGGAGATTTTCTTGCGAATGCGGCGACGCACCTTGGCGCGGGCCTGTTTGCGGATATAAAGACTCATGTTCTGCTGTTGCTCCGGGTGAATGATTATCGCTTGACGCTCTTGCCCTGTTTGCGGCGGACGCGTTCGCCCTTGTAGCGGACGCCCTTGCCTTTGTAGGGCTCCGGCGGGTAATAAGAGCGCACATCGGCGGCGAACTGGCCAACCAGCTGCTTGTCAATGCCTTCGATCTTGATATTGGTGTTACCTTCGACCGTCACGGTGATACCGTCCGGGATCGGGTGGAGCACCGGATGCGAAAAGCCAAGGCTAAGATCAAGAGCCTTGCCTTTGACCGCGGCACGAAAACCGACCCCGATGATCTCGAGTTCTTTCGTGAAGCCGCTCACCACGCCCTCGATCATGTTCGCGACGAGGCTCCGGGCGGTGCCGTGCATGGCGCGGACCTCGCGATCCTCGGAAATGCGTAGCACCGAGAGAGTGGCTCCCTCCTGCTCGAGGTTAATCCCACCGGGCAGGGTCCAACTGAGCTGCCCCTTGGGTCCCTTCACCGAGACCCCGCCGCCTCCTTGGATGTTGATCTCCACCTTCTCGGGGAGACTGATCTGCTTTCTACCGATACGCGACATGACTTTGCAATGTTGAAAGATTCCGTTGAGACCCACGTCACCAGACGAGCGCCAGGAGTTCTCCTCCGAGATTATGCTTTCTGGCCGTGTGACCGGCCATGATCCCCCTGGGGGTGGAAACGATGGCGATCCCCATGCCACCGAGGACCTTGGGGATGTCCTCACAACCCACGTAGCGGCGCAGGCCGGGACGACTCACTCGCTTGAGGTTCTTGAGGGCCGGGGTATTGCCGGCATAGCGAGGTTTGGCGCGGAGTTCGGCGCGAGCCCCTTCACCCACCTTTTCGAAAGACCAGAGGTAACCCTCCTCCTTCAGAATGCGTGCAATCTCCTCCTTGGTCTTGGAGTAAGGGGCAGAGAAATCCTCTTTATGCGCCATCGTGGCGTTCTTGAAGCGCGAGAGAAAGTCAGAAATGGGATCGGAGACGACAGCCATGGTTCCGTTAGGTTTAGGGTAGGGAAAAATTGGGGTTCGGGCAGTGACGTCCGATTATTTGCGGAAGGGGAAACCAAGTAGGTTCAACAGCTCGCGGGCTTCCTTGTCGGTTTCCGCGGTCGTGACGATGGTGAAGTCAAAGCCGATCGTGCGGGTCACCTTGTCGAGTTCGATTTCGGGGAAGATCGTGTGATCCGCAATGCCGCAGGTGTAATTGCCACGTCCATCAAACGACTTGGTCGGGAGACCGCGGAAGTCACGGATGGTCGGGGCGGCGACATTGATGAAGCGGTCAAGGAATTCCCACATCCGGGCTCCACGGAGAGTGACGCGGGCTCCAATGGTGTCACCGACACGAAGCTTGAAGTTCGAAATCGCGGTGCGAGCCTTGGTCGACACGGCCCGTTGTCCGGTGATCTTCCCAAGGTCCTCGATCACGGCTTCGGAGGCCGCCTTGCGGTCTTCGGCCTTTCCGAATCCAACATTGAGAACGACCTTCTGAATCGCGGGGACGCGATGGACGTTGTCGTAGGTGAACTTCTCCTTGAGACCGGGAACGGCCCGTTCTTTGTAAACCGTCTTGAGCGCTGGTTCCATAACCTTGTTTCCTCGATGCGTTGAATTACTTGGCGGCCGCGAGCTTCACATTGGAAATGTGAATTGGCCCCTCTTTTTCGATAATGCCACCCTCAGGACGGTCCTGAGTGGGTTTGGCATGCTTTTTGATCATGCGGACGCCCTCGACGATGACTTGGGACTTTTCGGGGAAAACTTGGAGCACTCGCCCCTTCTCACCCTTGTGGTTCCCGGTGATGACGACGACTTCGTCGTTTCTCTTCACGTGTGTCTTGACTCGCTTGGTCATGGTCTGATTACCCGTTAAAATTGGCTGTTTGATTAGAGCACCTCGGGGGCGAGGGACACGATCTTCATGAAGTTCTTTTCACGAAGCTCACGAGCGACGGGTCCGAAAATACGGGTTCCCTTTGGATTTTTGTCCTTGTCGATGATGACAATCGCGTTGTTGTCGAAACGGAGAACCGACCCATCGCTGCGACGAATCGGAGCGGAGGTGCGAACAACGACGGCGCGGACCACATCCCCTTTCTTCACGTTGGCGGTCGGGATCGACTCGCGAATGTGGGCGGTGACGATATCCCCGACGTTGGCATGGCGGGACCGAGTGCCGATCACTCCGATCATTTTCGCGACGCGGGCACCGGTATTATCGGCCACCTGCACCTTGGATTCCATCTGGATCATGGCTTGTGAATGGGGGGGGGGGGGGGGGGGGGGGGT
>NEUQ01000034.1 GCA_002288445.1 Verrucomicrobiia bacterium Tous-C2TDCM
CGGATCCGACCAAGCCCGCCCCGCGCCCGGCTGCCCCCGCTGGTGGCGGCGCGACGCTGATTCTCGATTGATTTCTAGGTTTCTGTCGCATCGACTCGTCCGTGTCGTTGGATTCCTTCCGGGACTCTGGAGGCCCGATTCGGGACGGGAAGCGGTTTCCCGTTCTTTCACTCCGACCCGGCTGGCGAGCGGTAACGAAGCCCGGACCGCCCCCCTCACACCCGGGGCGTGATCCGCTGGCGGCTGACCCATTCGCGTCGTTCGTCGTCGGCGGTTCGCCCCTGCCGGAAGACGTTCACGAGAATACCGACGGCGAAAAGTCCGATCATGAGGGACGATCCTCCGTAGCTAACGAAGGGCAGCGGGATGCCTTTATTCGGCAGGATGGAGGTGGTAACCCCGATGTTTACGAAGGCTTGCAGACAGATGCAGGAGACGAGGCCGATCGCGAGGATCGATCCGAAACGATCCGGAGCATGGAACGCGATGATGAAACCACAGACACCGATGGTGATGAAGGCCAGCACCACAAGTAGGGTGCAGACCAACCCCATCTCTTCACCGATCATCGGGAAGATAAAGTCGGTCTGGGCGAAGGGCATGTAGAGCATCTTGAGTCGGCCTTCTCCGACACCGCGACCAGTCATGCCACCCGATCCAAGGGCCATGAGGGAGATCCACTGCTGGAAGCCGGCTCCGAGGCGGTGCTCTTCAGGATCGAGGAAAGCCATGATGCGCTCCATCCGGTTGGGGGCATAGCTGAGCATGCCGAGGAATCCGATCACGGCGACGAGGACGAGACCGAAAAGGTATTTCCAATCCACTCCGGCGACAAAGAGGATGAGGAACGCGGTGCCACTGATCACAGCGGTGGTGCCGATATCGACCTCGAAAAGTATGAGCGAGAGCGGCGCGCTGATGATGGCGAGGGGAAGGAGGAAGCCCCGCACCGGATGCTTTCCACAATCCGGATGGCGGGAAAACCAGTAGGCGAGAAAGATGACAACGCCAATCTTGGCAAACTCGGAAGGCTGGAAAGTGAAAAACCCGACTCCGATCCAGCGCCGTTCGCCGTTTACCTCCGAGCCCACCCCAGGGACGAAGCAGAGGGCGAGAATAAAGCAGAGGCCGAAGAGAATGATCCACACGTGTTTTTTCCAGAACCGATAGTCGATCATCGCGGCGGCACAGAGACCACCGATTCCGATCACCAGCGAAATGGCCTGCTTCTTCGCCTCTTGGTAGCCATCGACCTCGCCGGCCCCGTCACTGAAGACCGCCGCGCTGAAGACGCAGGTGCTCACCAACATGATGAACCCGACGATCACGAGAAAGGAGACCGAGGTGAGGAGAAGGAAGAAACTCTTGCGTTGCATGGGATGGGCCGAATCGGTGGCGGAATGCGGAGTGGCGTGGTTTCGCTCAGCGCGCCGCGGGGATCCGGAGCGTCTGACCGATCTGGAGGGATTGGGCGTCGGAGATCCCGTTCTCCTTCATCAGCGTGTTGAAGGGAACGTTGAATTTGCGCGAGATCGCCCATGGTGTGTCACCGGCCTTCACTTGATAGGTCGACGCTTGGCCGGTCGCAGTCGGCGCGGAATTGGTCGACGCAGCGTTCGCTGTGGCGACAGGCGCGGGAGAGGCAGGAGCATCGACCGCTTGTTCCACCGTGGGAGAGGCGACCACGGGCTCGTTCTGGCCAGGGATGTCGATGTAGCGTCCGTGATACAGTTCGTTGTCCGATCGAATCGAGTTTTTGGCACGGAGTGCCTCGGGAGACACCCCATACTGGCGGGCGATCTCGGGCAGCGTGTCACCGGGGACAACTTTGTGCTGGAGCCTCGAGGGATCGGGCCGCAGCGGCGCAGGCACCGGCGGACGCGCGGGGGCCTCGACGATGGGTGCGGCGGCAGGCACCGCCGCGGCAGTCTCGCGGGCTGCCTGAACGGCGTTGTCAAAGTCGCGGTTCGCGGTGCTGATCTTTACGGCGCTGACGTTGGAAGCTTTATCGACCATTTTGAAGGCGAAGATGCCACCCACCGCGATGAGGTGGAGAAGGATGACGACCGTGAAGATCCGGGTGAGGCGCAGATCGGGCGTATCGAGATACCAGTCCTGTTCCTCGGTGACGTTGGCGGAAAGCTTCATCCGGGCGCGGGCTCTGCCCACGATACCCTGACGGGCTCCCTTGGCGGTGCGGCGGTTTCTTCTGTGGTTGCTCATGGTGTCGTTGGTGGTTGGCGGTGAGTGGGTCAAAGCGTGGAGGAAATGGATGTGGATTCAGGCGCCACCGGAGGCGCGGTCTCGCACCGCGCTCCGGAAAGCTTCCCCGCGGGCCTCGTAGCCGCTGAACATGTCGAAACTCGAAGTGCCGGGAGAAAAGAGGACGATGTCGCCGGGACGGGCGAGACGGCGAGCGGCCGCGACGGCTTCATCGAGATCGGCAGCCCGCTGGCAGGGCACCACGCCATGCCACGCCTCGACGATGTGATCGGCGATCTCGCCGATGCAGACACATTCGCGCACCATCCGCGCGGCGAGGTCGCGCAACTCGGCGAAGTCGAGGCCCTTGTTTTTACCGCCGGCGATAAGGATGACCGGCGCGTCCTGTCCGGCGAGGGCGCTTTCGAGAGAATGGAGATTGGTGGACTTTGAGTCGTTCAGGTAAAGGGCACCGTCGAGTAGGGCGACTTTCTCGCAACGGTGTGGCGGAGCCTGAAACTGCTGGATGGCGGGGGCGAGGGCATCCCAAGCGAGGCCTAGCTCATCAGCAACGGCGAGCGCTGCCATGACGTTTTCGGCATTGTGTTTTCCCTGCAGTTCCCCACCGGCGAAGGGAAACCGGCGCCCACTCGCCGCATGAACGATCTCTCCGGCGAGATAACCGAGATCCGAGCTCGTCGAAAAGGCCGAGAAAGTGGTGGTTCGCGCGGTGAGGCCGAGATCGCTCTCTTCCTTGCGGATGACGAGGGCGTCCTCGCCGAGGTAGTCGAAAAGGCGGCGCTTCGCGGCAAAATACTCCTCGACGGTGGAGTAGCGGTCCATGTGGTCCGGGGCGAAATTCATCCACACGGCGACTCGCGGCGAGAGGCTCGTGATGGTCTCGAGCTGAAACGAGCTGAGCTCGAGCACGACCCAGTCGTATCGCTCTCCCGAGAGGATCACGTCGCTGAAGGGAAGTCCGATGTTACCAGCCGCGATGGCGCGGAGTCCTGCCGCCTGCAACATCGCGGCGATGAGTGCCGTCGTGGAGGTCTTCCCGTTGGTGCCGGTGATGCCGATGACCGGGGCGTTGCTGAAACGCCAGGCAAACTCGATCTCACCGATGAGCTCGGCGGAGGCAGCGGCAAAGGACCGGGCGATGGGCGAGGCCGTATCGATGCCGGGACTAACGACGACCGTTTCGAAGAAATGTGGCGGCTCGAGGGCGGACTCGCCAGCGGTGAGCGGCGCCCCGAGGGCGGCGAACTTGGCGACCGCGGCGGCAAGTTTTTCCGGAGAGCCGCTGTCGAACACCCGGACCGAAGCTCCGCGCGAAATGGCGAGTGCGGCTGCGGCGTATCCGCTGCCTCCCGCTCCGAGCACGGCGATCTGTTTTCCGGCGAGGTCCATCTCTTTCAGCGAATCTTCAGGGTCATCAGCCCGATCATGGCAGCGATAATGGAAATGATCCAAAAGCGGTTGATCACCTTGCTCTCCTCCCATCCAAGCAGCTCGAAGTGGTGGTGGATCGGCGACATTTTGAAGATGCGTTTGCCGGTAAGCTTGAACGAGGCCACCTGGAGGATGACGGACATGGCCTCCATCACGAAGACAAAGCCGATGATGACGAGAAGGAGTTCCTGCTTGCAGCAGATCGCGATCATCCCCAGCATGCCGCCGATGGAGAGGGAGCCGGTATCCCCCATGAAAACGCGGGCGGGGTGGCAGTTGAACCAGAGAAAGCCGAGGGCGGCCCCGACGAGGCCGGCGCAAAAGATGGAGACTTCCCCGGCACTGGGATGAAACGGCACCTTGAGGTAGTCTGCGGCCACGAAATTACCGGCCGCGTAGGTGAGCGCCGCGTAGGCGAGCCCGGTGGTGACGGTGCAGCCGGAGGCGAGGCCGTCGAGCCCATCGGTCAGGTTCACCGCGTTCGACGCGCCGACGATGACGAGGGGGAGCAGCAGCAGGGTGAAGATCCCCATGTCCTGAATGACCGGGTATTTCACTGAAGGCAGGTAAAGCTGGCTGATGTAGTCGGAGGTGGCCGGCAGAAAGTAAAGGTATCCGACGGCGATCCCCGCGACGACGAACTGGACGACGAGCTTGAACCGGCTGCTGACACCCTTCGAGTTCTTTTTCGTCACCTTCTTCCAATCATCGAGGAAGCCGAGGAAGCCGGTCGCGAGGGTGACGAACAGGAGGGTATGAATGAAGGGGTTTCCGAGACGGGTCCAAAGAAGCGAGGCGGCAACGACCGAGCCGACGATGAGGATGCCTCCCATCGTTGGAGTGCCGGTTTTGATGCCGTGGAGCTCAGCGAGACGATGCACCTCCTCCTTCGTCCGGATCGGCTGCCCGATTTTCAGCGAGGTGAGCTTGAGGATGACGCGGTTGCCGAGAAACACTGAAAGGAGAAACGAGGTCAGGGCGGCCCCGGCGGCGCGAAAGGTCTGGTATTGGAAGACGTTGAGAAAGTCGAAGAACTCCGACTGGTCTTTCAGAAGGTGGAGATAATACAACATGGCGGATGGATCAGGCAAAGGCGGCGATGACGCGCTCCATGGCGGCGGAGCGACTCCCTTTCACGAGCACGAGGTCTCCGGCGGCGAGGAGCTCGCGGAGGAACGCGGCGGCTTCTTCGTGGGTGGGGAAATTCCGGTTTTCGGCGAGCCCCGAGGCCCGCTCGTTGATGCAGGCGGCCCGCTCGCCGACCGTGACGAGGACGTCGATGCCCTGCTCGGCCACCCGCTCACCGAGGCGAAGATGCTCTGTCTGCTCGTGAACACCCAACTCGCCCATGAACCCGAGCACGGCGACGCGGCGTCCCGCAATCTCGGCGGCACGCAGCGTGCGGAGGGCCGCGTGCATGGAATCGGGATTGGCATTGTAGCTGTCGTCGAGGAAGGCAATGCCTCCCACCACTCTCTCCTCGAGCCTTCCATGGGTGAGACGCACCGATCGCAGTGATTCGGCGATGGCGACCGGATCGATTCCCTGTCGGAGACCCACCGCCGCGGCAAGGAGCGCATTCATGACCATGTGCTCCCCGCGCACCGGGAGACTGACGGTGACGGGCGGGGTATCAGCCGACACAAGCTCGAAACGCACGCGCCCCTCCCGATCCGATACGAGGCCCTCGGCGCGAACATCGCCCTGACCGATCCCCACCGAAACCATCTCGCAACGGATCCGGTCCCTGACAAATCCATAAAAATCATCATGCAGGGGCATGGCGCAGAATCCGCCCGGGGGCACCGCTTCAGCGAGGCTGGCTTTCTCGGCAGCGATGGCTTCACGAGATCCGAGGTGCTCGATGTGGGCGGTGCCGATATGGGTGATGACCGCGGCATCGGGACAGGCAATATCGGCGAGCACGCCGATTTCCCCCGCATGGTTCATGCCCATCTCCCAGACGCCATAGCGGTCGCCTTCGTTTCCGGCGAGGATCGTGAGGGGGAGACCGATGTGGTTGTTGAAGTTCCCGGAGGTCGCGTTGACCGAACCCCCGCAGGCGAGCACGGCGGTGAGGAAATCCTTGGTCGAGGTCTTCCCATTACTCCCGGTGACACCCGTAACGAAGAGATCCCTCGAAGTGCGTCGGTGGTGATAGGCCAGAGACTGCAGGGCCTTGAGGGTGTCCTTCACGCGGATGATGCCACCGCCGAAGCGTTCCGTGTCGGGAGGCAGGGCACTCACAAGCATGGCCCCGGCTCCGGCCATGGCGACGTCTCCAAGAAACTTGTGGGCGTCGAGACGCTCGCCCTTGATCGCAACAAAGAGATCCCCTGCCCCGACCCGGCGGGAGTCCGTTTCGACCCGCCCGACCAGACCCGCGGGGACACCTTGGATGAGGGCGCCATCGACCCACTCGGAGATTTGAAAAAGGGACAGACTTCTCATGCGGCACCCCCTTCGGCTTTTTGGGAGATGAAACCAGCCGCGACCTTGCGATCGTCAAAATCGTGTCGGACCCCGTTGATCTCCTGATAGGCTTCGTGCCCCTTTCCGGCGATCAGGACGATGTCGCGCTCGCCCGCGAGCTGAATGGCCCTGCGGATCGCCTCGCGCCGATCCTCGTGAACTTCATGCCCTCCCTTCAAAAACCCGCGCGCCGCGTCGGCGAGAATCTTGCGCGGATCCTCGGTGCGGGGATTGTCAGAAGTAAGCAGGCAAAGGTCACTGCCCTCCTCCGCCGCAGCGGCCATGAGCGGACGCTTCGCGGAGTCGCGATCGCCGCCACAACCGAAAACAGTGATGATCCGACGCGGACTGAGGGCGCGAAGCGTCGCGAGGACATTTTTGATCGCATCGGGCGTGTGGGCATAATCGACGAAAACCCGGTAGTTGGTTTGTCTCCCACCCACAAGTTCGAGGCGACCCGGCACCTGGGGCGCATCGGCCATTTTCGCAACGACCTCCCGGAGGTTCAGCCCGATCGCCCATCCCGCGGCGATGGCGGCCACGGCATTGTAGACGTTGAAGTCACCGATCAGGGGAACGCGCACCAGAAACTGCCGTTCGCGGAAGTGGAGCTTGAATTGCGTCCCGTTGAAATCGGAACGGATTTCTCCCGCTTTGAAATCAGCGTTGGCACCGCGCCCGTAGGTGAGACGCTTGATCCGCTGGAAACGCATCTTCGTGAGTCGGTCGCCATAGGGGTCGTCGAGGTTGATAATGACCGTGCCGACTTTCGAGGTCTCGGCGTCCATCTGCTCGAAGAGGAGGCATTTCGCGGCGAAATACTCATCCATCGTCCGGTGATAGTCGAGATGATCCTGGGTGAGGTTCGTGAAGATTCCCACGTCGAAGGCAACGCCGCCAACCCGATGCTGCGAAAGCCCGTGCGAAGAGACCTCCATCGCGACACCCCGGCAGTCAGAGTCCCGCATCTCGCGGAGAAGGCGCTGCACCTCGGTGGACTCGGGCGTAGTGTGCGAGGCCTCAACGAAAGTTTCGCCGGTCGAGTATTGGATCGTTCCCATCAATCCCGCGCGATGCAGGATCGAGCGCATGAGGTGATGAACCAGGTAGGACGTCGTCGTCTTGCCATTGGTGCCGGTGACTCCGACGACCGGAAAGGCGAGGCTTGGATGACCCTCGAAGTTTGCCGAAGCCGTCGCCATGGCGGCACGTCCGTTACCCACCTGAATCCAGGTCGCCATGAACTCGGCGGGATTCGGTAACTCCGAAATCACGGCGACAGCACCGTTGTCAATCGCTGTCTGGATGTAATGATGCCCATCGCTGCCGCTCCCCTTGAGGGCGCAGAAAACGCCCCCCGGCTTCACTTTTCGGGAATCATGGAACACCCCCGAGACCTCGAGCTCGAGAGTTCCCGCGACAGAGCGGACGTGGATGGATTCGATCAGGTCGGAAAGTTTCATGAAGTCAGCGTCCCTCTCCTTCCGGTTGCGCGGCCGCCAGTGGCAAAGTCGGCGCCCCTTCCAGCTCTTCAGGCAGATCAGGATCGATCCCGAGGATTTTCACCGCCTCGGCGGCGATGGATTGAAAGACCGGAGCCGCGACCGCACCCCCATAGACGAGGCTACCGCTGGCCTTGGGCTCGTCGATCACGACCAGGCCGAGCAGCTTCGGATTCTCGGCCGGGAGGAAACCCATGAAGGAGGCCACGTAGAGTCCGTCGACATAGCCGACGTTTTCGACGTGCTTGCGTGCCGTCCCGGTCTTTCCGGCGACAGTGTATCCGGGCAGGTCCCCTTTTGAGCCGGTGCCGTGGTCCGTCATCGTCTCCGTCATGCACTGCAACACCTGCTGGGCGGCTTTCACACTCAGCACCCTACGACCGGCGCGTTCAGGCCCTTTCACCAAATCAGCCCCGCGGGTGTCCTGTTTCACCCCGTGGAGGATCGTCGGCGGGAGGAGGACGCCATCATTGGCGATGACACTGCAAGCCATGGCCATCTGCATCGGCGTCACCGAGACCTCATAACCCATCACCTGACTCGAGAACGAAGGTGCCGACCACCGCTCCACGGGAATCACCCTTCCGGCGTGCTCCGCGTTCAACTCGATCCCGGTCTTGGAACCGAAGCCGAACTGCTTCACGTATTGGTGAAAAAGGTCCTTGTTGAGCGGACGCGAGACGAGGAAAGCGCCAATGTTCGAGGACTTCGCGAAGGCGAGTCGCGCCGTCAGCTTTCCGTAGGGATGGTGATCCTTCAAGGTAAAGCCATCGAGTGCATATTGGCCCATGTGGCAATCCACCTCGGTCGCGGGATCCGCAAGGCCCCGATCGAACGCTCCGCCAAATCCGACGATCTTGAAGGTCGAACCCGGCTGATAGAGGTCGGACACCGCCGGATTTCGCCGCACCGGCTCCTGCCCGCGAATCCCCTTGCGGGTCGAGAGGTCGAAATGCGGACGGCTCGCCATCGCGAGCACTTCCCCGGTCGACGGATCCAAAAAGATCACCGTGGCCTTGGCCGGTCGGAAACGATCGATCACACCATCGAGCTCGCGCTCCACGACCGCCTGGACGCCCATGTCGATCGTCAGATAGACATCGCGACCCGCCACCGGATCGACCTGCTCTCCACGATAGGCGCGGATCTCACGACGACTGCGATCTCGCTCGCAGTAGCGGAATCCATCAGTCCCGCGCATCTCCTCTTCAAAGATCTTTTCGACACCAGCGACACCCATGCCGTTTTCGTCGACGTAGCCGATCACTTGGGTGAGCGACAACGGACTGGGGTAATAGCGGCGCTCACCCGCCCGGAGGATGACGCCACCGAGCTTCTTCGCATCGATGATCTCCTCAACCTGCCGTGCGAAATCATCCTCGATGTTTTTCGCAAGAACGACCGCCCCACCAGTCCCCTCCCGCAATTGGCGCGCGATCTCTTGAACCGGCGCATCGAGAATGGCCGCGATGGTCTCCGCGACATACTCCCGATAAAGACCGGAAAGTTCTTCGGGGAGGTGGCGCTTGCGAACCGACTGCGGCGAAATCTGATCCCGGGCACCGAGCGCAATGCAGGCGAGGAGAGGATCGCGGAGGTGATAGGGGTCCACCTCCAGCGAATAGACGGTCTGACTTCGGGCCAACAGCTCGCCCGAGCGGTCAAAAATGCGTCCGCGACGCGCCGGAAGACGATCCTTCGCCTCGTAGTGCCCCCGCGCCTGAGCCGCGAGCGAATCACTGCGAAACACTTCGATGTGAAACAGCCGCACACTCAAGCTCGAGAGGAGCAGCACAAGGATAGCGCAGCCGAAGACCAGCCGGTTTTTAATTGCCCGATCCACGTTCTTCTTCTGTTAGTAGGCACTTGCCACCGGAGCACCGGACGGCGAGACCGATTGAATTTCAATCACCTTGGAAAGGTCGATGTCAGCCAAGTCACTCTGGACCCAGCGCAGGCGCCGGGAGAGTTCGTGCCGGTCGCGGACGGCAGCAATACGGAGCTCCCAGAGTTCGATCTCCTGATCAAGAGACCCGATCTGACGCTCCACCAGGCCGATCTCATTGCCACAAAGGACGTGCTCGTTCCTGACATAGACATAACCAGCGCCAGCCCCGAGAACGAGACCACCCGCGAGGAAGAGACGGAGGATCATGAATCCTCCGATGCGATTCTTGTATCGATTGCGCTTTTCCATGATTCAAGCCCTCACCGCCACCCGAAGCTTGGCGCTCCGTGACCGGGAATTTCTTTTGGTTTCAGCCTCATCCGGCCCGATTGCCCTGCGCGTCGGGAGATGAAAGGCAAACTCGGGATTGCGACGCGGCTCCGTCCACTCCGGCCGGTCGACGTAGGGACTGCTGCGCCGGTGCATGAAACGCTTCACGATGCGGTCCTCGAGCGAATGAAAGGTCAAGATCGCCAAGACCCCCTTCGGGGCGAGCACCTCGACCGATTTTTCCAACGCCGTCTCGAGCGCCTCAAGCTCCCCATTGACCGCGATGCGGATCGACTGAAACACCCTCGTCGCGGGATGCTTGCCGGAAGTCTTCGGCACGACGCGAGCCACCAACTCCGCAAGACCGAGCGTCGTCGTAATCTGGGACAGGGAGCGCACTTTCACAATCTCGCGCGCGACGCGCGCGGCGTGCCGCTCCTCACCATACTCGCGGAAAATGCGGATGAGCTCTTCCTCGCCCCACGTGTTTACAAGATCCCGCGCGGAAAAGGACGCACGGACATCCATGCGCATGTCGAGAGGCCCATCCTCACGAAACGAGAAGCCCCGGGTTGGATCGTCCAACTGGCGGGAGGAAACTCCAAGATCGAGCAAAATCCCGTCAACGTGGGCGATCCCGAGACCGGCGAGAATGGTGTCGACGTCGCGGAAGTTCCCCCGCACCGGAAGAAATGCGTCCCCAAAGGAGGCAAGCCGTCGCGTCGCATGATCCAGAGCTTCCTGATCCTGATCGCAACCGATGACATGAGCCCGGCTGCGAAGCAGCCACTCGGAATGCCCGCCGCCCCCCAAGGTCCCGTCGAAAATCTGTTTACCCTCGACAGGGCGCAACACCTCGAGGATCTCCTCCGCAAGAATGGGTTCGTGGTAAAAATCCATGCGCTCAATGTTTTCGGCCCTGCAGACATCCCGCTCCCCAGCCTCCCCCAACCCATCCAACCGTCCCCAATTCGACGAAAGAACGAGTCCATCCCCCGACGGCAGACGGCGCTGAAAGGCGCTCGCGTCCGCTTTCCCGTTGGCAAGATCGAGCCATGGCTTGATGGGAATGATCATCTTCGATTCGACAAGTCTGAGAGTATTGCTTCTATAGAAAACGGGGAAACTACCTGAAATTGGCTCCATAATTTTCATAATTAAGAAAAAGGATGCCGATTCATTATATTATCTCAAGTTCTTGTTAAGCAAGCTTAAAAATCAGGATTATCTGAAGAAATGAGAGCAGTGCAGGTAGGCCGGCACACCGCCGACAGTCGGGCGACGGTCGACGACACGGCCCGAAGCCTCGCAAGCCGTTCTTCCCTCGGTCGCGAGAGCCACGGAGGGGTGAGGGCGCGGCAGCAGCGCCCCGCCCTTCTCGGCATCAGCACCTGAGATTTTCGATGAGGCCGGCGCCCCCGATCATCTCACTCCTCCGCCTTGGCGCGATTTTCGAAGCGCATGAACGCTTTCTCGAAGGTCAGCGGCACCTCTCCGGTCGGACCGTTCCGTTGTTTCGCGATGATGAATTCGGCTTCTCCGAATTTGCTTTCGCGGTCCTCGTCGTCGTCGGCATATACTTCGGGCCGCATCAGCAGGCCGACGAGATCGGCATCCTGCTCAATCGAGCCGGATTCGCGAAGATCGCTCATGCGGGGTTTGCCACCGCGGGAGTCTGGATTGCGGTTGAGCTGGGCGAGAACGATGATCGGGATGTTAAGTTCCTTGGCAATGCCCTTGATACCCCCCGAGATCGCCGCGATCTCCTTTTCACGGCCGTCGCGATTGCCCACGTCAGGCGCCTTGAGGAGCTGGAGGTAGTCGATGGCGATCAGTCCGATATTGTGTTGCTGCTTGAGCCGACGCGCCTTGGCCTGCAGCTCGTTGATGGAAAGTCCCGGGGTGTCGTCGATCCAGATCGGCGCTTCGGCGAGTTGACCGGCCACCTGCATCAGCTTGGGGAAATCCGTTTTGGCGAGGAAGCCGCCGCGCAACTTCTGCATCTGCACCTTCGCGCGCGAGCAGAGAAGACGTTGCACGAGCGACTCCGAGGTCATTTCCAAGCTGAAGACGGCGCAGGCGACGGGGTTGTCCTTCCGGATCGCGACATTCTCGACGATGTTCATCACGAAGGAGGTCTTGCCCATCGAGGGGCGAGCCGCCACGACGATCATTTCGCCGCCGTGGAAGCCGTTCGTCATCGCGTCGAGATCATGGAAACCGGTCATGAGGCCGCCTCCTTGGCCCTCGCCGTTATACATGTCCTGGATCGACTCGATCACTTTTAGGACGTGCACGCGCATCTCTTCGATGCCCTTCTGGTTCTCGGTCTCATTCCGGATCTGGAGGACGCGCTTCTCGACCGAATCGAGAAAATTTGCCGAACTCTCGGGGCCATCGTAGGCCTGGGTGACGCACTCGGTGCAATCCTGGATGACGCGACGGAGGACGAACTTCTCCTTCAGGAAACCCGCATAATCTTCGAAGAGAGCCGTCGTCGGAACGTCATCAAGGAGGTCGGCGACCGTCTTCGGCCCCCCCACCGCGTCGAGCTTGCCTTGGTTCGAAAGTTCGGTATTCAGGACGATCAGGTCGAGCTTTCCCTCGGGCCGCGTCTTATAAAGATGCAGGAGCGTCTCGAAGATGACGCGGTGGGCAGGGATGTAGAAATATCCCGCGGAAAGCTTTTCAATCGCTTTCGGGATGATCGTGACCGGATCCATCAGCATGCACGAGAGTGCGGCGCGCTCGGCATCGGCATTGACCGGCATCGAGCGCAGCGGATCCTCGGCCGATGCGCCCTTCGAAAAGGGCTTGCCCCCCTCGCCTTTCGGTCCTCTCGGGCCACTTTTCAGGGAATCACCGCCTCGGGCAAAACTGGGATCGGACATGGGATGGGGAATCGTAGGTGGGGTGGGGAGAAACGAAATCCCGGAGCTTTTCGACACGATACAAAAAGGGCGGGTTTGCTATCTAAGCAACCCGCCCTGATTTCGCAAAACGAATCGATGAAAATCGCTATTTTCGATCCAAGGGCAGCCCGGTCATTTCGGGATGCCATCCATCCGTCACGCCTCGTCGGACTCTTCGGCAGCACCTTCACCGTCGGCAGCGACCACCCGGATGGTCACAGACGCCTCGACGGCGGGGTGAAGCTTCACCGGAATCTCGAAAGAACCGAGAGTCTTGATCGGAGCCTCGAGGACGAGGAGGTGACGGTCGATCGTGAGACGGCTCTTCTCCGCGATGAGCGCGGCGATGTCAGCCGTCGTGACTGATCCAAAGGCCTTGCCGCCTTGTCCGAGGGAAAGCTCGATGGAAAGACGGAGCTTCTTCAGCTTCGCTGCGGTGTTTTCAGCCTCGGCCAACTCCTCAGCCTCGCGCTTTGCCCGGACTTCCTTGAGCTTCGAGACGTGGCGGAGATTCGCCTTGGTCGCCTCGAAGGCACGGTCTTGGGGAAGGAGGAAATTGCGCGCGAAACCACGCTTCACTTTGACGACGTCAGCCTCGGCGCCCAGTCCTTCAATTTTTTGTTTGAGAATCACTTCAACGGTAGCCATGGCGTGGTCGGTTCAGTTTTGGAAAAAGAGCGGGACAGTTAGTCGCGATCCGTTAGATTGTCAACCCGCCTTGGGCGATTTCCCAGACTCACCCCACTCTCCCCCTGATTTCCATGGCCGAAACCGCCTCCACCTTTCGACTCGAGCCGGGCGCGAGCGCCCCCGAATTCGCCCTGCCCGACCGAACCGGTCTCCTCCACCGCCCCGATACCCTCGTTTCGGGAAAGCGGGGCCTTCTCGTCGTCTTTGCCTGCAATCACTGCCCCTACGTCGTCCACCTCGCCGATGCCCTCGGTCGTTTCGCTGACGGAATCGCCTCCCGCGGCGTCGCCACCGTCGCAATCGCTTCCAACGATGCCGACCGTTATCCGCAGGATGGTCCGGACCGCCTGACCGACTTTGCCGAGTCCCATGGTTGGGAGTTCCCCTATCTCCACGACGCCACCCAGGAGGTCGCCCATGCTTACGCTGCCGCCTGCACTCCCGATTTTTACCTTTTTGATGCCGGTTTGAGCCTCGTCTACGCCGGGCAGTTCGACGACTCCCGGCCCGGAAAGGGATTCCCGACCGGATCCGACCTCGCCCGGGCCGTCGATAATCTTCTCTCTGGTCGCGAAACCCCGCCCCCCTGGTATCCCAGCACCGGCTGCAACATCAAGTGGCGGCCCGGAAACGAGCCCGATTACTTCGGCTGAGCCGCTCCCCTTTCCCGCCCGACTTGTGTCAGCCCCGGCCAAGTTCCAACTTTTCAGTCGAATCTCTCCCGGGATGGCGGACATTCCCCGGGTGACTGAGACCCCCTCGACAGCCCCCCGCCCCGTTCGCCCCACTTGGGTGATGGGCCACAAGAATCCAGACACCGACGCGATCTGTTCGGCCCTGGCCTACGCCGATCTCCTGCGACAGACGCGAATCCCCGAAGCCGTCGCGGCCTGCTGCGGCCCTCCGAACACCCGCACCGAGTGGGTCCTGCAAAAAGCCGGACTTCCCCGCCCGCCCCTCATGAGCGATGTCCAGCTCCGCGCCGGCGACATCTGCCGTCGCGAGGTCTCCACCGCCCGCGCCACCGATTCCGTGATCGAAGCCTACCGGGAAATGGCGGCCCACCACTATCGCAGCCTCCCCGTCATCGATGAAAACGGCATTCTCTCGGGGATGCTCGCCCTACAAGATCTCCTCCACCTCCTCATCCCTTCGACCGAACACGGCGACCATCCCCGCAAAGTCAGCGCCTCGGTCGAAAAAATTTCCCAGATCCTCGAAGCCGAAGTGGTCACGACGGTGGAGGACGCGGCTCTCGAGCAGCAGTTTCTGATGATGGTGGCCGGATCCTCCGAGCCGGTGATGCAGGAGCGCATCGCCACCATGCCCAAGGAGCAGCTCCTCATCATCACCGGTGACCGCGTCGGGGTGCAGCTCCACGCCGTCGAGGCCGGAGTGCGCTGCCTCGTCATCACCAGCAACTACCGCCCCTCCGAGGCCATCGTTCATGCGGCGCGGCTAAAAGGCACCATCATCCTCGTCACCGAACGCGACACCGCCTCGACGACCCAGCTCATCCGGGGCGCCCGTTCGATTCAAAGCGCCGTCTCGACCGAGTTCATTTCCTTTTCGCCCGAAACGAAACTCCAAGCCGTGAAGGAGAGGCTCAAGTCGAATCGCGATCAGGCCCTCTTCCCCGTCTGCGATCCCGAGACGGGCCGCCTCGTCGGGGTCTTTTCCCGCGCCGATCTCGTCAATCCCGAGAAGCCGCGCCTCATTCTCGTTGACCATAATGAATTCTCCCAGGCCGTCGCCGGGGCCGAGGAGGCCGACATCATCGAGGTGCTCGATCACCACCGTCTCAGCGGCAACCTCGTCACGAAAGAGCCCATCCAGTTCATCAACAAGACGGTGGGCTCGACCTGCACCATCGTGGGCAGCGCCTTCCGTGGGCACGGGATCGCCCCTTCGCGGGGCATCGCCTACTGCATCTGCGCCGGAATCATCTCGGACACGCTCAACCTCACCTCGCCGACGACGACCGAGGAGGATCGCACCGTCCTCGAATGGGCCAGCCGCATCGCCGAAATCGATGTGAACCAGTTCAAAGAAGATTTCTTCTCGGCCGGCTCCGTCTTGCGCGGCGGGAACTTCCAAGACGCGGTCGGCTCCGATCGCAAGGAGTTCGAAGAGAGCGGCTACCGCGTCAGCATCTCCCAGGTCGAGGAGATCGGCTTCGATTACTTTTGGCCAGCCCGGGAAGCTCTCCAAGGCGAACTGCAGCGCCTCATCCGCGAGCACCACCTCGACCTCGCCTGCCTGATGATCACCGACATCACCCTGAACGACTCCCTTCTCCTCATCGAGGCCCCTCCGGAGATCCGTCAGAAGATCGGTTATCCCCGCCGCGACTCCCACCTCTTCATCCTCAAGGGCGTCGTCAGCCGGAAGAAACAACTCTTCCCCTTCATCGGCTCCCTCCTCGCGGAGAATCCCAAGGGTGGCGAGGGTTGATCTCCGGGGGGCGGCCGGCGGATCACTCCATCGCCTTGCGCCTTGCCTCGCAGGCGAGGACCAAGGCGGTCTCTTCCCCGTGTTTTCGGACCGAGAAGCGCACCGACTCGCGGGTGCCATCCGGGGCTGTCCAACTCGCCTGCCAGAAGGAATACTCCACCCCCGAGGCACTCCGCTGCACGATGCGGGCGACCCCGACCACGCCCGAGCGATTGCGTGAAGTCGGCGCCGTGTGCGAGCGTGTCGACGCCGCCGCTTCGGACCGACGCCGTTCGAGCCGGGCGGCAAGCCGGTCGCGGTAGCGCACTGCACAAAAAAGGGCGGCCTCGCGGCCACCCCAAGCGGCATCGGAGAAGAAGCGCCCGAATCGGACGCCCTTCCATTGCAGCCGCACCTGCCATCCGTGAGTCGCGACCGAGTTCTGATCGAGCCGGGTGATCCCGAGTCTGGAGTCGTCGCCGCTCACGGGCTGAGGCGAGGGTTGATCAATCCTTCAGCGGCACCGCGAGGATGTCCCGGCGTCCGGCCATGTAGACTTGGAGCAGGAGCACGTCACCCTTGAAATCCTCGACCACCTTGCGGGCCTCGTCGAGGGTCGTGACATCGGATTGGTCGATCTGGGTGATGATCATGCCAGGGCGCAGGCCCGCCTCGGCCGCGGGGGCGCCATCTTTGACGCTCTTCACCAGAACACCCTCCACTGCCTCGTCAGCCTGGAGGCTCTTCCGAGTCTCTTCGTCGAGCTCGTCGACCATCACCCCCTCGATAAGGTCGGCATCCTTCGGCGCTTTCGGCCGGCCCGAGGGACCACTCGCAGCGAGCTGATTGTCCTCAAGGTCGCCGAGCTTCACCTTCAGGTCGGTCTTCTTGCCCTTGCGGATGATCTCAAAGACCACCTCCGAGCCGGGAGTCGTGTTGCTGATATCGAGGCGAAGCTGCTGCATGCCTTGCACCGGCTTGCCGTCGTAGCCAACAATGAGGTCTCCCGGCTTCATCCCGGCTGCTTCGGCGGGAGTCTTCTCGCCGATCTCGGCCACGAGGACTCCGTTGGTGTTGTCTTGGCCGAGCGCCTTCGCCATGTTCGTGTCGAGATCGCGGAGGAAAACCCCAAGGAAGCCACGCTTCACGATGCCGCCACCGTCGAGGAGGCGCTGGACGATGTTCAGAGCCATGTTCGAGGGAATCGCGAAACCGATCCCGATGTTACCGCCGGAGAAGTTCGACTGGATCGCCGTAGGAATGCCGATGAGACGGCCCGTAGCATCGACGAGCGCGCCACCCGAGTTCCCCCGGTTGATCGCCGCGTCGGTCTGGATGAAATTTTCGTAGCCCTGCTCGATGATGTTCACATCACTGCGGCCGACCGCGCTGATGATCCCGATCGTGGCGGTCTGCTCGAGACCGAGAGGATTGCCAACCGCGAGCGCAACATCACCGATCTTCAGCAAGGAGCTGTCACCGATCACCACGTGCGGCAGATCCATTGCATCGATCTTGATGAGGGCAACGTCCGTCTGCGGATCGGCACCGACGACCTTGGCGACGTATTCCTTCTTCTTGTCGGAGGGCAACGTCACCTTGATCTCATCCGCATCTCCGACGACGTGGTTGTTCGTCAGAATGTAGCCGTCGGCCGAGATGATCACCCCTGACCCTAGGCCCTCCTCCTTCCGGTTTCCACCTTCCTGCTGGCGCTCGAAGAAGTCCTCCGGAATGTCAGGGAACATGCGGCGGAAGAGCTCCTCCTGCTGCGGGTTGCGATCCTGCGCCGCAACTGACTTCGAGGAGAAGATCGTCACCACCGCGGGCATCACCTTGGCCAAAGCCGGCGCATAGCTGGATACCACACCGCCCTCAGCGGCGACCGGATTCTTGTCGACCGAGATCTTCTTTTCGAGATCAGCATACTTGACCTCCTCGGCACAGAGCGGTTGGGAGGGACACGCCAGCAGCACGGCGCAGCCAGCAATCAGGGAAAGACAGGGTTTTTGGGAGGGTTTCATGAGGCAGGTTTCGGGATTTGTTACGTCCGACGGATGACAAACGTCGGTGGGCAAAGATCGGAATGATATTTGCCAGTAGAGCGATGCGCCGCTAACTATCCGTCTAAATTTCTCATCCGCACCGCGAATGATCCCCCTCATCACGGATTCCCCGGCCCCGGAAAATCCGCTTTCGGAAGCGGAACGCTCGCGCTACGCCCGCCACCTCACCCTGCCCGAAGTCGGTCCCGCCGGCCAGCGGCGCCTCAAGGCCTCGCGTGTCCTCTGCCTCGGGGCCGGAGGTCTCGGCTCGCCCGTCACGATGTATCTCGCCGCCGCCGGCGTCGGCGAAATCGGTCTCGTCGATGACGATCGCGTCGACTTCTCCAACCTCCAACGCCAGATCCTCCACGGCACCACCGACGTCGGGCGGCTCAAGATCGAATCCGCCCGCGACCGGCTTGCCGAAATCAATCCGGAGGTCCGTGTCACCACCTTCGAGACGCGCTTCACCGCGGAGAATGCCGCCGCCATCGCCGAGCCCTACGATCTCATCATCGACGGCACCGACAACTTCCCCACCCGCTACCTCTCGAACGATCTCGCCGTCCTGACAAAGAAACCAAACGTCTACGGGTCGATCCACCGCTTCGAGGGCCAGGTCTCCGTCTTTGCCCCGCATCTCGGCGGCCCCTGCTACCGCTGCCTCTTTCCCGAGCCACCCGCGCCCGGACTCGTCCCGAGCTGCGCCGAGGGCGGCGTCCTCGGCATCCTCCCCGGCATCGTCGGGGCGATGCAGGCGAACGAGGCCGTGAAGCTCCTCCTCGGCCTCGGCGATCCCCTGATCGGGCGCCTCGTCCACTTCGACGCGCTTGCCTTTCGCTTCCGCGAGATCAAATTGCGGCGCGATCC
>NEUQ01000035.1 GCA_002288445.1 Verrucomicrobiia bacterium Tous-C2TDCM
GCCGCGAGCGGCGGTGATCCGCAAATCGAGGGCATGATCGGAAACTACGAGACCGCGTTCCGCATGCAATCCTCGGTGCCCGAGTTGACCGACCTGACTGGTGAACCCGAGTCTGTGAAGAAACTCTACGGGCTCGATGCCGACTATGAGAACACCCGAACCTTCGGACGGCAGTGTCTTCTCGCGCGCCGCCTCGTCGAACGCGGGGTGCGATTCATCGAACTGACCTGCCCGAACGGCAACGGCGATCGCTGGGACCAGCACGGCAATCTCTTTGATGGCCACACCAAGAACTGCAAGACCGTCGACCAGCCGGTCGCGGCCCTCATCAAGGATCTGCGGCGTAGCGGACTTCTCGACTCCACCCTCATCGTCTGGGCGGGTGAATTCGGCCGCACTCCCTTCGCCCAAGGCACGGATGGCCGGGACCACAATCCTTTCGGCTTCACCGTCTGGATGGCGGGCGGCGGGGTGAAGGGCGGCGTCAGCGTTGGCGCAACCGACGAATGGGGCTACAAGGCGGTGCAGGATCGTTTCGAGATCTACGATCTCCATGCGACCATGCTGCACCTCCTGGGGATCGATCACACGAGGAGCACGTTCCGCTTCAGCGGCCGCGACATGCGGCTCACCGATGTCCACGGCCACGTCATCGAGGGAGTCCTCGCGTGAAAAAACCGAACATTCGTCCGGCAGTCCTCAATAGACACGGCCGGACCTCCTTCCTCCAATCCGAGGCTGTGATCTCGCGGGTGATTCCGCGCCAAAAAAAAGGTCATTTAGTGGATGGGTCCTGACAGTGAGCCGATTACCAGTCTGAATCAGCCTCCCGCCCCGAGACGCGCCGCGATTGCCGATCGGGCGGCGAGGATTCCCTTGTAGCCTGCCGCAGCCTCCGGCATCGTCCTCAGGGCTCGTGCGATGCGGGCGGGAAGACACTCGGAGATACCCGCCACCTCATCGAGACGGTGATTGCTGACGCGGATTCCGAAAAGAATCCCACCTCCTGACAAACGAACCAAAAGCTGGCGTTCAAGGCGGATCCAAACTTGGTCGGGCGCCTCGCCGCCGGTGAGCTGCGGCCAACGATGCCGGGGGTGATGGTCGAGTTCCGGGTTGGCGCTGAGGCCCCAGTTCTCGCGTTCCCACTCGCTACCGGGAGCGAGCTTCGCGAGAAATATGCCGATCTGCCGAGCGAGCGTATCGTTCAATCCGGGAACCGGTCCGTGGACGGCCTCGAGCGACATACCGACCTTCTCCGGCAACGACCAGTGTGAGGGAAAACAGACCACTCCCGCCTCGACTCGAAAGACGCCCTCCTCATCGGCACGCAACAGCACCCAGTCTGGCTCGAGGGAGGTGCCCGCCTCCATCGCGTCGCGGAAACGGCGGCCCTGCCATACCTCCAATCGCTCGAGCACTTCCCCGACAAGGTCTCCTGCGACCGCAGGCAGAACCGCGTAGTCCGCAGCCTGTTCGGCGAGCTGCCGGCGTCGTTGCCCGAGGATCGCCTCGCCGTCACGGGAATGCGAAAAGAAATCGCGCCCGTCACCGGGAAGGAGGCTCATCGACCACCGGTAGTCGGAATCGGGAAAGAGACGGAGCCAGTCGGGTGAGCGCATTGGCGGAGTGGGTTACCCTGGCGCGAACCGTGCTGCCGCGAGATTCCAGAAATGCCCTAGGAGAATCGAGCGGGGACGGAGCTTCGAGACGGTGCTGACTCGACCTCGCCGGGCGAGACCGCCCTGCCAGCGGATCAGGGAATCTTCTCGATCACCGCGTAGGCGTTGTGATTATGGATCGACTCGAAGTTCTCGGCCTCGACACGATACCAGGCGATGCCCTCCTGCAGGTTCGAGGCGGCGGCCACGTTGCGGACGAGGTCCTCGACAAAGACAGGATTGTCATAGGCCTGCTCGGTGACATGCTTTTCGTCGGGACGCTTCAGCACGCTGTAAAGTTCACAGCTCGCGCAACGCTCAACGAGGCGGATGAGATCCTCAATCCAGATGGGCTCACCACTGAACTTCACCGCGTAGGTGACGATGCCGCGCTGGTTGTGGGCGCCGCGGGCGCTAATCGCCTTTGAGCAGGGGCAGAGCGTCGTCACGGGGACGAGCACGGTGACAGTGAAGTCGGTGCGCTCGCGCGAGGCGTCGACGTCGAAGATGACCTCATAGTCGAGCATGCCTTCGCGCTTCGTCACCGGCGCTTCCTTCTTCAGGAAAAAGGGAAAGCGGAACTCGACATGGGCCTGTTGGGCGTCGAGACGTTCGAGAAGTTCGGCCGGGATGCCGGAAATGGTGTGCACGTCGAGGACGGGACCGTGCGAGTTCAACACCTCGACGAATCGGCTCATGTGGGTGCCTTTGTAGTGCTTCGGCAGATCGACGGCCATCGAGATGGTCGCGACCGTGCCCTGCTCGGAATTGGCCTTGTCGCGGATGCGCAGGGGGAAGCGCAGGTTCTTCACCCCGACCCGGTCGATGGCGAGGTTTCTGGAATCGGGCTGGTTCTGGGTATCGGTGAGGGTCTCCATGAAGAAAAAGCCCCGGGAAGGGGTTCCCGGGGCTCTCGAAGGGAATGAACTCCCCGGTGGTTCACTAAAGGCTCTTACCAAGAGGGGTTCAAGTGCCACTTGGAGGCAAAAGGCTCAAGTTCGGGGCGCATCGGCCAGTGATCGGGCTGTGGCTCGATGCCCTCGTGGCGAACACTGGCTCCCTTGAGTTGCATGCAACCCTCGTTGTTGCCGATCTCGAAGACCTGCTGCACCTCCTCGGGAGTGAGGGAGATGTCGGGCAAGGCGGCGAAATCAGCGATCTTCTCCTCGATGGGACGCGCACCGTCGCCGGCTTCTTGAATGAAGGTCGGGCCAACCGACTTCACCGGGGCCTGGCTCAGGTTCCAAGCGCACGCAAACTGCAGCATGCTGAGACCGTATTTCTCGGCGATGGGACGCATCTGCTCGAGTTTTTCGTTGCCGTGCTCGATCCAGCCAGCGGGACGATAGGTGCGGTGATCGCCGTCTCGGAAGAAGTGACCCGCCTTCACATCATCATGGAAGATACCGCCGAAATCGACGACCCGGGCGAGGATGTCGACGCCGAACTCACTCGCCACCGGCAGAACGTGACGCCCCGGCCAGGGCTCCATGGGATTGAGGATGATCATCGCCCAGGCAATGTCTTCGTGGAAATGCTCGAGGCAGTAGGCCATGTCGATGGCAAAACCATTTGCCGGACCGGGAGCGATCCCGGTCATTTCGGTGAGACCCTTTTCCCGAAGTCCGGCCATAGCCGCCCAGACCTCGGGACTGGAGTAACCGATCGAATCGGGATTGTGGAGCATGACCACGTCGAAATGATCGGTGCGGCAGCGCTCGGCGCACTTCGCAGTGGCCCGCTCAAGGTAGGCCGCATACTCGTCAGGGGAACGCAAGCCCGGATCGGTGAAGCGGGCATAGCCCTTTGCTCCGTTCCGGAGGCCGTCATAAATGTCGTGCCCAATCATCGCGACGAGGCAGTAGCTATCGCGATCGACGCCTTCGAGCGCCTCACCGAGGAGTTCATCTCCCTTGCCGATCCCGTAGACGTCAGAGGTCAGAAAGGTGCGCACACCCTCTTCATAAGCCTGACGGGCGAGTTTCTTCCATCGATCCTCGTCGAGACGTTGACCGAAGTGCATGAAGCGGCCCCCGCTCCAGGAGCCAAAGGCGGTTTTAGTGAGATTCATTGACTACCTGTCGTCAAAAACCTGCCCGCGGTCAAGGAGCGCGACAAGGCGCCTGGTTCTGGGAACTTCGCGAGCTGAGTGATTTGCAGAGCGACGCGATGGAGTCGTAGGTCACCATGGGCCAGATACCTCCGCTTTGATAACCGCCCCCAAACAAATGAAATGGATTCCTCTCGCAACTCTGAGCATCATGACCTTCGTCCCAAGCGGCGCGGCGGACCGACCCAACGTTCTCTTTATCGCCGCCGACGATCTTGCCAACGCGCTCGGCTGCTACGGTGACCCGCTGGCGATCACGCCCCACCTGGACCGCTTCGCCGCGTCGGGCGTCTGCTTCGAGCGGGCCTACCATCAGATCCCGCTCTGCAATCCAGCCCGCGCCAGTCTGATGACGGGGCGCCGTCCCGACCAAACCCAAGTCTATGATCTCGACCGCCATTTCCGGGAGGCGCTGCCCAGTGTGGTGACACTGCCGCAATATTTCGCCGCAGCTGGCTATTTCACCGCCCGAGTCGGCAAGATCTATCACTATGACGTTCCCGCCGACATCGGCACGGATGGCTTCGACGATGCTCCGTCATGGCAACTCACGGTAAATCCGAAAGGCCGCGACAAAAGCGACGAAGCCCTCGTCTTTAATTCCGAACCGCATCGCAAGATCAGCGCGGCGCTCAGTTGGCTCGCCGCCGACGGCGCCGACGAGGAACAAACCGACGGCATGATCGCGAGCGAAGCGATCCGCCTGATGCAGGAGCATCGCGAACAGCCCTTTTTCCTCGGCGTGGGATTCTTTCGTCCCCATACCCCCTTTGTCGCTCCGAGGAGATACTTCGACCTTTATCCGCTCGACTCGATGCGCCTGCCTTACTCCCCTCCCGGGGATCGGGCCGACTTGCCGGTGGCCGCCTTCGCCCACAACAATCCCCTGCCTCACTACGGACTCGACGAAAAAACGCTCCTCGAGGCGAGACGGGCCTACTATGCCAGCGTTTCTTTCGTCGATGCCCAAGTCGGGCGCCTCCTCGCCGCGCTCGAAGAGCTGGGACTCGCCGGAAACACGATCGTGGTGTTCTGGAGCGACAACGGCTTCCACCTCGGGGAGCACGACGGAGTCTGGCAAAAACGCACCCTCTTTGAGGAGTCGGCCAGCGCCCCACTTCTGATCCGCTGGCCCGGAGCGCGGGGGAACGGCCAGCCTTGCCGACGGGTCGTCGAGTTCCTCGATCTGTATCCCACGCTCGCGGATGCCGCGGGCATGAAAGTGCCGGACGGACTTGATGGACGCAGCCTCCTGCCTCTACTCGACGACCCCCTAGCGGTCTGGGAGGGCGGGGCAGTCACCCAGATCCTCCGTCCCGCCGATGAGCGCCTCTCCTTTCCGGTCATGGGCCGAAGCCTTCGCACGGAACGCTGGCGCTACACGGAATGGAACGAGGGAGAAGCAGGCGCGGAGCTCTATGATCACGCCGCCGATCCGGGCGAATTTGAGAACCTTGCGATTGATCCCTCACCGGAAAACCGACGGGTAATCGAGCAACTGCGTCCGCTCTTGGAAAAAAAGGCTCGGGGGCGGGCTCCGTCGACGCCTTTTGATCCAGCTCGCCTGTGATCGGCCCAAAAGGGGATTACTTTGGAGTCGTCGGGGAGGCTGGTTCGGGACGGATGATGAGCGCGGGCGGGGCGTCTTCGGCACTCTCGATGTCGATCGTCGACTCATAGCTCCCGACCACCGGAGGAATGCGATACACGCTCGACCGTTTCAGCACGGGACGTTTCGGCAGGCCGACGGATCCGGCCGGAGACATCGATTTGACCCGGGCTTCGAGCGGCTCGGCGAAAGCCTCGCCTCCATCTCTCAAAAACTTCGTCTCATCGAGACGGATCTCGCGAGAGGGCCGCCACGCATCGTCGATTTTCACCGACCCTGGAGAGATCTCGCGCTCATCGGTTCGATCAAGCATGAGGTGACTGGTTAGACTCGACTCATCGACCCGAAGCGAACCGCGCGACACCCGGACCTCGTCGTTCTTTTTGACTGGCATCGGGTGAAGCGCCGCTGCTTCGCCGGGCCAACTCCGCGCCTCGGACTTGGCATCGGCGCGAACAATCGCTGCCCGGATTTCTTCATCCATCGCAGCGAACTCGGCCTTGAGACCGGATGAAGTCGCGACGCGAGCCCGCGAGGCGAATTCCTCGACCTCCCTTGCCCTCGGCGATTCCTCTAGGGCGGCGCGCATTTTCTCGGGCGAAGCGGCGAACGTGACGAGGAGTTCGCGGGCAAGATCAGGGAGCGTCTCGATCGTCACCTCGGCAAACACAGCGTCTTCTTCAGGATGCTCGAGTCGCGCCGCGTAAAGGATCGGAATCACGGCAGCGGGGTCGTCGCCGAGGGTTCTGAGGGCGACCGCGAGAAGAGCCCGGGCAAGGTCGGGATTCGCCCTCAGCGACTCGCGAAAGAGCCCCAAGGCCTTTTCGGGGTGGGCCTCAAGGCTGTCTCGCAAGGTCTCCACCGCCGATTCCGAGCGGTGTAGAGACTCCGAACTACAGACGTGAGTCGCAGTCAAACACGCGAACGCCGCGAGTTTCAAAAGGAAAGCGATCTTCATGGTCACCGATGAAGTGGAGCGGGTAGTGGGAATCGAACCCACATAACTAGCTTGGAAGGCTAGGGCTTTACCACTAAGCTATACCCGCGAGACGCGATACCTTTGCCGAGATTCTTAAAGCTTCAATTAATTTTTAAAAATTCTAAAACGAATGATGCCTTAAATCTGAGCTCCCCCCTTGGTGGTGACCAAACGGGGAGGAAGAATGTATCCGCGCGCGCACGATTGCCAACTGTCTTTTTTCAATTTTCTGATGCCCCGTCGCGATTCAGCGTTTCTCACAGGCCGACGATTGACTTCGTGGAGTGCCCGCCTCGGTCGCGCGATCCGCCGGGGTCCGCTGGTTTTGGCAGCGGTTGCCGCCATTGCGGCGATCGCAATGATCGATCAGGAGCAGACAGGCCTTTTTGTCGGGATCGCCCTGATCCTCGCCGGATGGGTTGCTTGGCTCCGCTACCGGCGAAGCTCCCTCAAGGCCATAGCAACAGGTGCCTTCGTCGTCTTTCTCCTACTCGGCTGGCGCCAACACGAACGTCTTGTGGAAATCCGCGCCTTTCCCCTCGCGCAGGTCTTGGGAGAGGGGAAAGCCGTCCATCTCGAGGGTGAAGGCTGGATCGCTGATTCGGTCGATCGGGGTGACCGTTCGATTTCGACGATGATACAACTCGAGCGCATCGTCATCAGAGGACGAGAGCTCCCTTGCAATCATCGGGTGCCGGTCTGGGTGCAAAAGTCGCCCGGCCCCCTCGACTATGGCACCTCGATCCGTTTCACGGGACGACTCCTCCCCCTCGAAGGTCCGGCAGTGCCGGGAGCCTTCGACGCCAAAGCCTTCTACTTTCGACAAGCGGGTTCCCTTGGAAAGCTTGAGATTGCCGAGGGCGACTCCTTGATCCGTCTCAAACAGAAACGCGGCTCCGGTCTCGTCCGCTACGCTCTCCAACTCCGGAGAACGCTTGAGGAGGGCCTTCTTCTTGGGATCTCGAAAGAACACGAGCCCTACGCACGCCTCATCGCGGCGATGGCCCTCGGAGCACGCGAGCACTCACCCGAAGAGCTCGAGGCTTACTTCCGTATCAGCGGCACCATGCATCTTTTCGCTGTCTCCGGCCTCAATGTCGCGATCCTAGCCGGGATGTTGAACTGGCTTGCCGCAGCCTTTGGCGTGCCGCGTTCGCGCGCTGTGCCGGTGGTCATTTCCCTGGTACTGTTTTATGCGGTGCTCACCGGCCTCAGCCCGTCGGCGGTGCGCGCCGCCCTCATGGCCTCCGCTTTCCTCGCCGGTCACTCGTTGCGCGAAAAACCCCGTCTCCTCAACAGCCTTGGCCTCGCCGCCATCCTTCTCCTCGCTTGGGATCCACAGCCACTCTTCCTTCCAGGCTTCCAGCTCTCCTTCACAGTCCTCGTCTTCATCGCCCTGTTCGCCCCGCTCCTCACGAATCGGCTCGCCAGCCCCTTTCTCGTCGATCCCTTCATACCGCAGAGCCTCATCCGCCCGGGCCGCCGCATGCTGGACCACCTCACGGGCTCGATCGCCGCCCTTTTTGCCGTCTCGATCGCCTCGTGGCTAGGCTCGCTCGGGCTCCTCGCGTGGCATTTCCAGAGCGTCTCGCCGATCGGGATCCTCGCGAATGTCTTCATGGTCCCCATTGCAGGGGTCATCATGGCCCTCGCCGCGGCCTCGCTCGTGACCTACAGCCTCCATCTCACCTGGCTCAGTTTCGTTGCAAACCGAATCAATGTGATCGTTTCGATCGCAATGACTTGGATGGCCCAGTTCTTCTCGAGTCTACCCGGTGCGATGATCCATGTCGGTCAGGACCGCCCGAACAGCGGCAAGGAAGAGATCCTGCGGCTTGACCTGATCGGGGACCGTGGCGGGGCGGCGTCACTGCTTGAGATTCCGAACGAGCGCGGCTCACCCCTCCTTTGGATGATCGACAGCGGCGGCAACCGCACCTATCAAGGGCGCGTCTTGCCCCTGATGCGAAGCCGGGGAATGAACCGGATCGATGCGCTCGTCCTCACGCACGGCGATGAGGACCAACTCGGGGCGGCCCCGGGCTTGATCCATCAATTCCGCCCCAGCCTCCTGCTGGAATCCTCGGTGGAAAACCGGTCCCCGACGTATCCCGAAATCCTTGAGACGGCGCTGAGGTTCGGCATCACTCCCACAAAACTGGACCGGGGTCAGCGGCTCCTCGTCGGTGACCGGGTTTCGATCACGGTGCTCCATCCCTCGAGTCTGTATCCCGGTCGACTCGCCGATGATCGCGCGCTCGTTCTGAAAATCAGCTACGCGGGACGTTCCCTTCTTCTCACTTCGGACAGCGGTTTTGAAACCGAACGCACCCTGCTTGAAGCGGGTGCCGATCTCAGCGCCGATCTCTGGATCCGCGGACAACATGCCAACGCCCCCTCCGGTCTCGCTGCCTTTGTCGATGCGATCGCGCCCAAGGCAGTCATCTCGACCCACGCCGATTTCCCGGAGAACGAACGCATCTCCCAGACCCTGCGGGATCATCTCACGATGCGAAAGATCCCTCTCTACGAATTGGCAGGCGCCCGTCACGTCGCCGTAGAGATCGCCTCTAACCGGAGAATTCGCATTACTCCCCATACCGGCGCAGAACCTGCCCGAGAGTTCCCCTAGCGGCCGGTCCGCCTTGAAAAGAAATTCCCGAATTGTCCTAATAATTCGAGCCTCAACCCCGTCTTGCCTCGGGTGAGAAGAGGACCAGCCGAAGATTCATCGCACCCTCTCCTTGACTTGATCACTCCATTTTCAATCAATGCATTGGGACGGCTTCTGCCTGAGTTCGGATCGCCCAGCGTTGACTTAGCTCCGGAAACCATTAAAAAGATGAGGTTCGCTCTCATGCCACCCACCGAAATCATCCCGCGGCTCGCCAGCATCTCCCTCGCCATCGTGGGGGCCTCGGCTCTCGCGAGTTGCATGGGCACCTCGTCCAACCTCTCTGCGTTCACTCAGCAAGTTGCACTGGGCGGAGCCGCGATCCCTGAGGTGACGGCCGCGACCGGACCCACCGACGACGGTTCCCCTGCTGTTCCCGCCCCTGCTGTCGTCTCCTCTGCTGTTCCCGCTCCTGCTGCTGGCGATGGAGCCGCTCCCGCCGCAACGGCCCCAGCCGCGCCACTTGACGCTATTTCGTCGGATCAGATCGTCGGGCTGCCGGCTCCTCCGGCCGAGGTCGATTCCGTTGCCGTGCCCAAGCCGGTCGCCACGGCCCCGCCGACGACTCTCGCCTCCGTCCCGCGCACGCCAGTCTCAAACCGGCCCACCAATCAGATCATGATGGTGCGGACCACAGCCTACACCCACACGGAGTCCGATCACGTCCACTATGGACGCAAGAGCGCCGCCGGGAATACCCTCAAGTATGGTTCCCACGTTCGCAGCGCGGCGGCCGATTGGTCGAAGTATCCTCTCGGCACCCGTTTTATGATCGAGGGACTGCCCTACGAATACGTGGTTGATGATTATGGAAGCGCCCTTGTCGGAACCGAGACCATCGACATCTACAAGCCCGAAAAGGGCACGATGAACCGATGGGGTGTCCGCAACGTCCCCATTCGCGTCCTCGAATGGGGCTCATTTGAGGAGAGCCGCAGGATCCTCGACGAGCGCAAGCACGTTCGCCATGCCGACCACGTGCGCGAGATGCTCAACGAAATCGAGAAGAAAGGCCGCAACGGCTCGATCTCCCTCTCGCCGACCGGGACCAGCGCCTGATCGGTTGGCGCGTCACCGACCCCACCGCGTGATGACCAAGGCCGAGCGCTCCGCTTATGTCGTCGCTCGCCTTGAGGCGCTCTATCCCGAGACTCCAGTTCCGCTCGATCACCAGGATCCCTATACCCTGCTGATCGCCGTTCTGCTGTCGGCGCAGTGCACTGACGCCCGGGTCAATACCGTTACTCCTGCCCTTTTCGCCTTGGCCGACAATCCCGCTGCGATGGCGAAAGTGCCCGTCGAGTCGATTCGCGAGATCATCAAACCCTGCGGTCTTTCTCCGCGCAAGTCGACCGCCATAGCCGAGCTCTCGCAGATCCTCGTTGACCAGCATGGCGGCGAAGTGCCCGCCGATTTCGAGGCCCTCGAGGCCCTTCCCGGCGTCGGTCATAAGACCGCCTCGGTCGTGATGAGCCAAGCCTTCGGCGTGCCCGCTTTCCCCGTCGACACCCATATCCACCGCCTCGCACAACGATGGAAGCTGACCAGCGGCAAAAACGTGGAACAAACGGAGCGGGATTTGAAAAGGGCCTTTCCCAGGGAGAAGTGGAACAAGCTCCATCTCCAGATCATTTTCTACGGCCGCGAACACTGCAGCGCCCGTGGCTGCGACGGCACGGTCTGCGAGATCTGCCGCACTTTGTTTCCCGAACGGGTGAAGGCGGTGAAGACGAGGAAGTGAGGGAGGTGCAGGAGCGGACACCGGTCAGCGAACGAAGCGGAGGCAGCGTATCCGACGTTGCTCCAACCTCTCCAACTCTCCCCAAATCCCGTTGCAAGCCCGCCTTCGGGACGTAGAATGCCGCCCGGCCGAAAAGCCGGAACCTCCAACTTTCCCATGAGCGAAAACGTTAAAAAAATCCTCGTCGCCTACTCGGGCGGTCTCGACACTTCCGTCCTTCTCACCTGGCTGAAGGACACCTACCAGGCCGAGGTCATCGCCTACTGCGCCGATGTCGGCCAAGCCGAGGAACTCGACGGTCTCGAAGAAAAAGCCCTCAAGACCGGTGCGTCGAAGTGCATCATCGGCGACCTCAAGGAGACCTTCGCCCGCGACTACATCTTCCCCATGCTCCAGGCCGGAGCCATTTATGAGGGGCAATATCTCCTTGGCACCTCGATTGCCCGCCCTTGTATCTCCGAGGGCATGGTCAGGGCTGCCCTCGAGCACGGAGCCGACGCGATTGCCCACGGGGCTACCGGCAAGGGGAACGACCAAGTCCGCTTCGAGCTCTCCGCCGCTTCCCTAGCCCCCGGCGTTCAGATCATCGCTCCCTGGCGCCAGAAGCGTTTCCGCGATCAATTCCCCGGCCGGGCCGAAATGATCGCCTACGCTGCCGAGAACCAGATCCCCGTTCAGGCCTCGATCAAGAAATCCTACTCGATGGACCGCAATTTGCTTCACATCAGCTTCGAGAGCGGGGTCCTCGAAGATCCTTGGTATGATCCCTCCGGCGAGGCCGATCGCGATATGTATGTCCTCAGCGTGTCACCTGAGGAGGCCCCCGACCGCGCCGAATACGTCCAGCTGCTTTTCGAAAAAGGAAACTGCATCGGAATCCGACACGACGACCTCCCCGCGATCCTCTCCCAGCTCGGTGATGTGATGGTAGAAGGTCAGTCCGGCGACTACACGCTCTTCACTCCCTATGGAATCATGCGCGTCCTGAATCTCCTCGGCGGGCGCAACGGCATCGGCCGGGTCGACATGGTCGAAAACCGCTTCGTCGGGATGAAGAGCCGTGGCGTCTACGAGACACCCGGCGGTTACATCCTCCTCCAGGCCCACCGCCAGATGGAAAGCCTCACAATGGACCGCGAGGTCATGCAATTGCGGGATTCGCTGATCCCGAAATACGCCCAACTCGTCTACAACGGTTTCTGGTTCGCCCCCGAGCGCGAGACCCTGCAGGCCCTTGTCACCGAGTCGCAGAAGTATGTCAGCGGCGAAGTGCGACTGAAGCTCTACAAGGGCAACGTCATCGCCGGCGGCGTCCGCTCGCCCCTCAGCCTCTATAACGAAGCCGTCGCGACGATGGAAGGGGGTGCCGAGCACGCCTACAACCAAGACGATGCCACCGGCTTCATCCGTCTCAATGCCCTCCGCCTCAAGACTCAGGCCAGCCGCCGCCTCAAGTGCGAAAACTAAATCCCCCCTGAAAAAATCATGAACTTCGAAAACGTCACCGCTGTTGCCAAAGCCAACGTTTACTTCGACGGCAAGGTCGTCAGTCACTCCGTCCTCTTCGGGGACGGCAGCAAAAAGACCCTTGGCCTGATCTACCCGGGCGAATATCACTTCGGCACGGACGCGGCCGAAGAGATGGCCATCACCGATGGAACCTGCGAGGTTATGCTCGATGGTCAGGATACGACCGCGACCTACGAGGCCGGCACCGCCTTCGAAGTAGCCGCCAAGTCCGGATTCACGATCCGGGTGAAGGAAGGCATCTGCCAGTATGTGTGCTCGTTTTTGAGCTGAGCGATTTCAATCAAAGGGTTGGGTGCTTGTTTTACGAATCGCTTTCGGGTAGATTCCAAGCATGACCGTCTTGCTTCATCCAGCACCCATCAAGGTCGAGGAATATCTTGAGGGGGAATTGCTCTCCGAAGTGAAGCACGAGTATCTTGGTGGCGAAGTCCACGCCATGGCTGGTGCCGGAAACCGGCACAACCAGATCGCGACGAATGTCACCGGACTGCTCTTCGCACATCTCCGCGGCAAACCCTGTCGCCCATTCAACAGCGACACCAAGGTTCGCATCGAATTGGCCAATCACACACGCTTCTACTATCCCGATGCCATGGTCGTCTGCGAGCGGAATCGCGATGATGATCAATGGCAGGATCGGCCTGTCTTGATCGTGGAAGTCCTCAGCGAATCGACGCGGCGAACCGATCTAGGTGAAAAGCGCGAAGCCTATCTGGCAATCCCGACCCTGAAGGCGCTCCTCATCGTCGAGCCAAACGAAGCCGCCGCTACCCTTTACCGTCGTCGCCCCTCCGGCGGATTCACGCACGAACACTATTCCGGGTCCGGCGAACGGATCCTGCTGCCTGAGATCGAGGTGGAACTCCCGCTAGGCGAATTCTACGAGGGTCTGGAGCCCTGAGAGGAGTTCTCACCCCCTGCGCCATAGATACAGCCACTTCTCCGAGACGACCTTGCCGTCCTTGTCCTTCAGTTCGCAGGTGAGGTCGATCTCGTTGATACCGTCGGCCGGTTCAAAGACGAAAAAGGCGCGCAGGACCTGGGGCATGTGGACCTCGGGGCTTTTCCCGAGTCCGGCCGGCAGGTCGTCGACGTTGGCCATGCTGAGGTCGGAGAGCCCGACGTGGATGAGCTCGACATCGTCGCGGCTCATCGTCACCTTGGGCTCCCAGCCAGTGATGTCGTCCCATTTCGGGTCGCCCACCTTCGCCTCAGCGACGAGGGGTTTGGCGAACTCGATCGTCATGAGCACCTGCTTCGGCAATTGCACGGGATTGCCCGAGCGCGTCGATTTCACCTGAAAGAGCCCCGTCGCAGGCAGGTCGCGGAGCCAGTGGAGGCGGTAGCGGAAGCGATGCGGCTTGCCGATCTCGAGCGGGGTCTGCGGCTCCCATGCGAGGATCACATTGTCGTTGGTTTCGTCTTCCGTCGGCAACTCGATGAGGTGGAGATTGCCACTCGAGAAACCCTCGACCGGCTCGACCTTCACGCTGGGGCGGTTGTGATAGGCGGCTTCGACATCGAGGTAGGAGGAATAAGAGCGATCTCGCTGCAGGAGCGACCAGGAACGCGGATTCTCGAGGGAAAAAACACAGTGCCGGACCTGGTTTTTGGTCACTTCGAGAGGACGGAACTGCCAGCCGCCATCCGCCGTCTCCATCAGCAAGCCGTCGCTGTCGTGGATCTCGGGACGGAAGTCGTAGGGTCTCGGGTGCGTTCCCTCACCGTACCAGAACATCGATGAGAAAGGCGCGATGCCAAGCTGCTGCACGGGACGACGCAGGGTGAGTTCGGCCTCGATATCCATCGTCGTGACCTCGCCCGGAGTGATCGTGAAGCGATAGGCACCCGCGACGCTCTCGCCTTCGAGGAGGGCTTGGGCCACGAGTGAAGCATCGCCGGCCGTCGGTTTTTCCAAATAGAAGCGGGTGAAATTCGGGAACTCCTCCGGCACTCCGGGCAAGCCGCTGTTGATCGAGAGTCCGCGAGCCGAGAGTCCATAATGCCCCTTCGCCTGCACGGCCCGGAAATAACTCGCCCCGAGGAAGACGAGAAACTCATCCATGTATTCACTCGAGTTCAACTTCGCGCGCGCGCGCCAACCAGCGTATCCAGGAGGCGCAGGAGTACCCTCTGGCACGACCTGCTTGCCGTAGTCGAAGAGGCTTTGGTCGAAGGCGAGCGGATCGGCGAGTCCGCCCTGCACCTCGTGGATTGTTACGGTCTGTTTCGCGGTCCAGCCGGGATGAAAGAAGTCGATCGAGAAAGGACCGTCACTCCACCAGAGGCCAGACTCCATCTGAAAGCGGATGTCACGATGCCCGTCATAATTGAGGTTCTTCCAATAATCGGCAAGCCGGTCGATCGGCGGCACGTAGGGCGCGGCGGCGATCTTGCGTGCCTCTTCGCGAAGGGCATCAAAAGAATGCTCCTGCCCGAAGAGGGGAAAACTGGCAAGACTAAGAAGACAGGTGAGGAGGCGGAGAGAAGGCGGAGTCATGGAGGGCAGCGACCGTCATGCTTCGGAAGCACACCTCGGAGGGTCGTCGACTTTGTCCCAAGATCAAGCCTCCGCCCCCACGATCACGCCAGAGACATTTCATCTTATTTGCGATCATATTCTTTTATACGATACATGAACCTGTCTGCAACCCTGCCCGATTCGGCATCCTCGATGGACCAGATGCCCTCGCCGACCGGGGCGAAAACCCTCGCCATGCTCGATCTTCTCTCGCGCCATGGAGCCGGGCTCACCGTGGCCGAGGCGACGCGGCGGAGCGGCTTTACTCAGAACCTCGTCTTCCGCCTCCTCAAGACCCTCGTCGTGATGGGCTACGCGACCCAGCGTGATGACAACAAGGCCTACGTTCTGACGAACCGCCTCCTCGAGCTGACCGGACCGCGCAGCGGCGAACGCAGCCTCGCCCTTTGCGCCCACGAGGCGCTGCGTTGGCTCCGCGATGAGACCGGCGAGACCATACAACTGATCATCGAAGCAGGAGGGAAGTCGCTCGTCCTCGAGCAATTCCGCGGCACCCACCCCCTGCAGGTCTGCGGTGAAGTGGGAATGCGCGTGCCCCTCTATTCCTGCGCCCCGGGCAAGGCGATCCTCGCGCACTGGGGCGAGGAGGCGCTTGCGGCTTGGTTCCGCGGCCGCGGGAAGACCCTCAAGAAATTTACCGCCAAGACCCTTTCGCGCCGTGAGGATCTCCTCCGCGAACTCGATTCCATCCGGCGTCTCGGATACGCCGTGGACCGGGCCGAGGGGGTCGAAGGCATCCACTGCGTCGCGGTGCCGATTTTCGATGACTACCGCCAACCCATCGGAGCCGTTACCGTGATGGCCCCGATCAACCGGATGCCGGAGGAGGAATTCACGCGCTTCGCGCAATGCTGCCGCGAGTCGACCGACCGGATCGAGAGGAAGTTGAGGGGATGAAACGAATCGTCCAATTCCGGGGCTTCGTCCTCATTTGCGTCATCAGCGGACTCCCCGCTGCCAACGCCGAGCCGATCCCCGAAGCCCAGCGGGAGTTCTTCGAGTCTCGCATTCGTCCCATTCTCGCGCAGGAGTGTTACGAATGTCACTCCGAGGCCACCAAGGCGAGAGGCGGGCTTCTCCTCGACTCGCGCGAAGGATGGAGAAAGGGCGGCGACTCAGGGCCCGTCATCGAGCCCGGCATCCCGGACAAAAGCCTCCTGATCCATTCGATCCGGCACGAGATTGAGGATCTGAAAATGCCGAAAAACGGGGCCAAGCTCGATCGATCCATCCTCGAGGATTTTCGCCAATGGATCGCGATGGGAGCGCCCGATCCACGCGACGCGCCCCCGTCTCCAGTCGACGTCGCCAAAGACTCCGACTGGACCGCGGTCTCCGCGAGACGATCGCAGTGGTGGAGTTTCCAACCGATCAAGAACCCGCCCATTCCGGAGGTGAGCGAAGTCGATCATCCCATCGACCGCTTCATCCGCGCCGGTCTCGCGAGGGAAAGCCTCGAGCCCTCGCCCCCCGCCGATCCCCGGACGCTCGTGCGCCGTCTCGCCTTCAATCTCACGGGCCTGCCGCCAACTCCCGAAGTGACCGAGGCATACGCAACAGACTCAATTCGCGATCCACAATCCGCCATCCGCAATCTCACCGAATCCTACCTCGACTCCCCTGCCTTCGGCGAGAAATGGGCGCGCCACTGGATGGACTGGATCCGCTACGCCGACTCCCACGGCAGCGAGGGCGACCCCGTCATTCCCCACGCCTGGCGCTATCGCGATTACCTCGTCCGGGCCTTCAACGAAGACGTCCCGCTCGACCAACTCACCGTCGAACACTTTGCCGGCGATCTCCTCGAAACGCCGCGGGTGAACCCCGACCTGAAGATCAACGAAAGCGCTCTTGGCACCGGTCACCTCCGCATGGTCTTCCACGGCTTCTCACCGACAGACGCCCTCGACGAGCGCGTCCGCTTCACCGACGACCAGATCAACACGGTGACAAAAGCCTTCCTCGGCCTTACCGTATCATGCGCGCGGTGTCACGATCACAAGTTCGACGCGATCAGCCAGGCGGATTACTATGCCCTATTCGGCATCTTCACCAGCGCCCTACCCGCGACGATTGCGGTCGATGCACCGGGCGTTTTGGAAACCCATCGCGATCAACTGACTTCGTTGAAGCCAAAAATCCGCAAGGACCTCGCAGCCCATTGGCTTGCCTTCCTCCCGAAGAAGCCCGAAGCGTGGGGGGATCTTTTCCAGAAAGAAAGCAAGGTCCACGGCGGATCCGCAACGGCCTTCCTCCGCGACCTTGCCGACACGAAGGAAAACCCACGGAATCTCGAGCGGATCTGGACCAACGCCCTCTCCAGAACCAGCGACGCCGAGGCTCAGTCCGCGGATTTCGAAAAGCTCGTCTCACGCCGATGGAACCTTTCTGATCCTGACGAATACTCCCAATGGAGCCGCTACGGCGAGGGCCTCGGATCGCCACGACCGTCCCTCGCCGGAGACTACACCCTCTCACCATCTGGTCCCGTCGTCGGCCGGGTCCTTCCCTCCGGCGCCTACTCGAACCTCCTCTCCACGCGCCATCGCGCCGTCCTCGCCTCCGCCCCTTTCGATCTCGATGCCGAGTTTGATTTGTTTGTCAGGGTCGCCGGGGAAGAGAGTTCGGTGCGCTATGCCGTGCAACACTATCCGCGCAGCGGCACTATTTATCCGGTCACGAACCTCGCTGGAAGCTGGCGCTGGGTGAAGCACGATCTCGCCTACTGGAAAGGCGACCGCCTTCATCTCGAACTCGCCACCGGCGGTGACGCTCCCATTCTTGTGAACGAAGCGGAGCGCTCGTGGTTCGGACTGCGCGAGGCGGTGCTCGTTCCCAGGGGAACGAAGGCTCCGCCAAATGGAAACGACGAGGCTCTCTCCGCCCTTATCGCTCCCACAAAGAAAACGCCGGCTGATTTTGTCTCGGCGATGCGCGAAATCGAAATCATCTTCAGGAACCTCATCGGGACATGGGGCGAGGGAAGAACCCTCTCCGACTCCCAAGCCGTTCTGCTCGATGAAATCGTTGCGACAGGCTGGCTCCCCAACACGGCTGAAGAACTTCCCCCGAATCTCGCTGATCTCGTCTCGAGTTACCGTGCCCTCGAAGCGGCAATCCCGCTGCCGACGCGCGCACCTGGCGTGTGGGAGCGCCCCGGCGCCGACCAGCCGCTCTTCGTCCGCGGCGATCACAAGCAACCCGGCGAAAGGGTGCCACGGCGTTTTCTCGAGGCGATCGATGCGACACCTTACCAAACCAACGGCACCGGTCGGCTTGAATTCGCCCGCGATCTCGTTTCGGAAAAAAATCCCTTCACTGCCCGCGTCCTCGTCAACCGGGTCTGGTTTCATCTCTTCGGTGAGGGTCTCGTCGGCACCACCGACAACTTCGGCAGGCTTGGCGAAGAACCGAGCCATCCCGAATTGCTCGATCACCTCGCGTGGCGCTTTCGCCACGAGATGAAGTGGTCGTTGAAGGCACTCGTCCGCGAACTCGTCCTCACCGAAACGTGGCGGCAGGCGAGCGGTCCTTCTCCGGCGGCAAACCAAAGGGATCCCGACAACCGCCTCCTCTCTTACCATCCGCTCCGCCGTCTTGAGGCCGAGGCGATCCGGGATTCCCTTCTCGCGGTCTCGGGCCAGCTCGATCCAACCCGCTATGGGGTTCCGGTGAGCGGAGGAATACCGCGTCGCTCGCTCTACCTCCGCGTGAAACGCAACGACCTCGACCCGCTCCTCACTACCTTCGATTTTCCCACCCCCGCTTCCTCGGTGGGACGCCGCGACGTGACCAACGTGCCCGCCCAGTCACTCACGCTTCTTAACGATCCCTTTCTCATCGATCAGGCCGGACAATTTGCGAGACGGGTTCGCGTCGGGAAACTGGGTTCCGACGACTCCGTCGGGATTCGAACTCTCTTCGAATCCGCCTTAAACCGCCC
>NEUQ01000036.1 GCA_002288445.1 Verrucomicrobiia bacterium Tous-C2TDCM
TGCAGGCGACGCCTTCGGCGATGCGCGTGGTGCTGGGCTGTTCGATGAATTCACCCTGACGGAACGACAACTGATACGCCGGGGCGTGTTCGGAGACGACGCCAATGAGGGAGGTTTTCAGTCCGAGGGCGGCGCGTGCCGCGGCGAGTCCGCAGAAGCCAGAACCGAGTCCGATGGGAACAAAGACGGCATCGAGATCGGCGACGGAGTGGAAGAGTTCGAGTCCGTAGGTGGCGACGCCACGCACGAGCCAGGGATGGTAGGAAGGCACGGCATGGAGTCCCTCGCGGGCGGCGAGTTCGCGGGAGTATTCGAGTGCCTCTTGGAACTCGCGGCCGTGCTCGACGAGTTCGGCTCCGAGCGAGCGCATCGCGGCGTTTTTCTCGGGATTGTTGCCTTGGGGCACGACGATGACGGAGCGCATCCCGAGTTCGCGGGCGGCGTAAGCGATGGACTGGCCGTGGTTGCCTGTGGTCGCGGCGATGATCCCGGCGGTGTTGGGTTCGGACCGTTTCAGTTCATCGAGGTAGACGAGTCCGCCGCGGATTTTGAAAGCGCCAACGGGCGTGTGATTCTCGTGCTTCACCCAGACTTCGACCCCGAGGTCTTTCTCCAACAGAGGCCAGCGATAGGTCGGGGTCTCGCGGATGTGCGGACGGATCAGCGCCTCGGCCGATTCGATCTCGGCGAGGGGAGGGAGCGGCTTCATCATGGCAGGGCGGGGACCGGCGCAGGCGGGGACGTTTGGATCGGGATCGTTTCCGCTGCAGGCGCCGGAGCCGGATCCGTGCTCCTCCCGTCCACCATATCGATGAGCATTCCATGCGCCTCACGATATCGCGGTGAATCGGCGAGGGCGTCGAGGAGGTGGCGTTTCGCCGCGGCGGGATCCTCGCCTTTCAAATTCCGCGCGAGGCGGAAGCGCACTTCCGAAGGATTGGCGGGATTGAGGCGCAGGGCGTTCTCAAAGGATCTCACCGCAAGGGCGGGCTGGGCCTTGGCTTCGTGGGCGCAGCCGTTGCAATAGTGGATGCGTTCGGTGAAGGGATTGATCGCGAGTCCGCGCGCGGCGTTGGCGATGACGCCGTCCCAGTTGCCCTTTTCAAAGTTCACTTCGATGAGCCGCTGGTAGGCCTGGAAAGCTTCGGCTGAGCGGGCCGCGAGCAGTTCCAGCACGGCGGCTTCTCCGACGGCATCCCCCTTGCTGCGCAGGGCGAGGGCCTTTAGGGTGTAGCCGTTGCCCTGCCCGGTGTAGTCGGGGAGCAGGGTGATGAAGGCGTCGGCCGATTCGATCGCGGCATCCCAGTTCTTTGCTTCGAGAAGCTTTTCCGTGAGGAGACGGCGTGCCTCAAAGTTGTTCGGTTGATTCTTGAGGTAAGCAGCGATCGAAAGAAGGGCCCTCGGATCCATCTCCTCGGGTTTGGGTTGCGTCCAGTCGACGCCAGGACCGTAGGTTTCGGCCAACTTTGTCGCGAAGAGAGTGAAGGACTTTTCGAATTCCTCCATCGGCGCGGTGTGTCGGGCGATGGCGTCGTTCACCAGCAAGCCCGCGGCGAGATCGGCAAGAATGGCGCGAAGTTTTTCGATGCCGTAGCTTCCCACAAGGTGCTCAACGACGAGCATGCTCTGGTAATAGGCGAACATCACGGCCATCGAATCCTTCGCCTGGAAAAACGCCTGGCTCATGTCGCCGACGGGCGTGAGCCCCTCGTCCTCTAGGATCCTCTTCCGGTAGTCGGGATTCATCTCCTGCCCCCAGTTCGCTTGGCGCTGTTTTTCCTCGTAGACGGAGATGCCTTCGCTGAGCCACCTTGGCATCTTGTTGTTCGTCGCGGTGAGGGTGATGACGTGACAATACTCATGCCAGAGGGTCGCCTCCCAGTTGCTTTTGGCGGCGGTGACGCTTCCTGGACTGTTCATCGTCACGACCGAGCCGAAACAGACGCCAAGGAGTCCGTCGCCGCCGAGTGAGCCGAAGGACCGGATCGCGAAATCCTGCTGATCGGGATAAAACTCCACGAGGGTGGGATGATCGATCGTCAGGCCGTATTTTTTACCCAGCACGTTTTTTGCTTCGGTTAGTATCTCGACGACACGGTCGCCGTAAATCTCGGCTTCCTCGGGGGGGAGGCGGATGATGAAGTCGGGCGTCTTCACCGAGGCGAAGCTGGCGATCTCTTTTTCGAGGACCTCGAGATTGAAGGCGAGCACGTTGTAGGGATCGGCGGCGGCGACTTCTTTGGCAAGGGGCCAGGCTTGATCGACGCGGCCGAGTCGCAGGTAGTCGAGGGCGAGTTGCAGTTTCGCAGGGAGAAAGCTGGCATCGAAGGCGAGGGCGCGTTGCTGGGACTCGGCACCTTCTTCGTAGCGATATTTGCGCGAAAGGACGCGGCCGATGAGATAGTCGATCTCGGGATTGGCCTTCCAGACGGAGAGGGCGGTCTGGCGCGCCTGCTCGAAGGCGGCGTGATCGTTGCGCTCAAGTTCGGCGAGGATGGCCCGGTAGGCGTGGGCCTCGGGGTGGCGGGGATTGACCGACTCGACGAGTTTGAGCAACTCGGTCGCGGCCTCGTATTGTTCGAAGTTGATCGCCGACTCGGTCTGGAGGAGGAGCGCCCCGAAATGCAACGGAGACTCGGCGCGGGTCTTCTCAAGGTAGGCGGTGCCGGCCTCGCGATCCGAGGGGAATAGCGCCTTGGCCATGCCGAAGAGAGCATCAGGGTTGGCGGGTGCGAGTTTCAAGGCGGCCCCGTACTCCTCGGCGGCTTTCTTGAGGTCCTCCTTCGCCTCGGCGAGTCGTGCGGAGGCAAGGTGGGCTTCGAGGAGTCCGGGCGGGACTTCCTTACCCTGCGGTTTCACCATTTTTGCGGGACTGAAATACTGTTCGATCACCTTTGCCGGATCGGCTCCGAGGATCAAAGCGGCCTCGCCGAGGTGGACGAGATCGAGGGGGGTGCGCTCTTTTTTCGGGACGGCCTTGGCGGCGAGATTGAGATCGGCGAGGCGGGCGGCGGCGTCTTCCTTGTAACCGTGGGTTTTGAAATAGCGGTGGAGGCGGAGAAGGGCGCCGAGGTCTTCGCGGAAGCGTTCGGCGGTTTTTTTCGCCTCGTCATAGGCCTCCTCGTAGCGACCGATCGCGGCGAGGGCCTCGAAGTGGAGAACGCGCCACTCCCACGAAGGCTGGCCACGCCGGTCGGCGTATTCGCAGACTTGAATGACGATGTCGTAGCGCCCCTTGCTGAAGATCTCGCGGACCTTCGGAAGATTGTCCTCGTCAAAGTAGCGTTTGTAGTCGGCCTGCGCCCGGACCGGGGAGGGAAAAGCGATCAGGATCGCCGTGAGGATCAAAAGGAGCGCCACGAGACGTTGTGTCATGATTCGTAATAGACAGGAGTTTTGCCCACTCGTAAAGCCCTCGCCCAACTCCGGCCGACAGGCTTCGGGTCCGGTGGAAAAACCGCGTTGACCTCCCCTTGCCCCGGTTGCACGTTCGAATCTCATGGTGGCGGAGAGGGTGAAGGAAGAATCGATCAAGGCCCAGGGCACGCGCCGTCCGCTCGAGCGGGTCCTGCGCATCCACGAGATGGTTTCACGGGGGGCTCTGCCGAACTGCAGCACGATCGCTCGTGAACTCGAGGTGAACCGCAAGACGATTCAGCGCGATCTCAACTTCATGAGGGAGGAGCTCGAGCTACCCCTCGAGTATGACGAGACTTCGCACGGCTACTTCTACTCGCGGCCTGTCAGTGATTTCCCCTTTCTCAAGACCACTTCGGAGGATCTTGTTGCCCTCATTCTGGCGCGTAATGCCCTCGGTCCGATGAAAGGCTCGGCCTTGGAGGCCTCGCTCAGGAGCGGCTTCCAAAGGCTTCTCGCGGGCATGAGCGACCGTGTCACGATCCCTTGGTCCGAGCTCGATCAAGCCTTTTCCGTGAAATCCGTTGGCATGACGGAGCGCGATGCCTTCCTCTTCGATCGGCTCGCCAAAGCCGTTCTCGAGAGCCGCGAACTGCACTTCGAATACCGCAAACTCGCCGAGGAAAAGCCCGCGAAGCGGCGGTTGCAGCCCTATCACCTCGCCGAGATCGACGGAGGCTGGTATCTGATCGGACACGATCTCGACCGGGATGCGCGCCGCACCTTCGCGGTGCAGCGGATGCGCGCCGTCCATCTCACCGCCAACCGTTTCGTCCGCTCGCGCGACTTCCGACTTGAGGACCATTTCGCCGGCAGTTTCGGGGTTTGGGCGGGCGAGGATCATGGACGTGCTGCCTACCGGGTGAGGATCCGTTTCAAGGGCTTCGCCGCGCGCATCGTCGCCGAGCGGCGCTGGCACCCGAGTCAGGAAATCGTCGAGATTGAGCCCGGGGGCACCGTGATCGAGATCACCATGACGCTCTCCGCTCTGGAAGACATCGCCCGGTGGATCCTCGGCTTTGGCGCGCAAGCCGAGGCCCTCGAGCCTGCGGAGTTGCGGACGCGCGTCGCGACGGAATTGGGGCAGGCTGCGAAGATTTATCGTAAAAAGTGATTCCCCTGCGCCCCGGATGTCCCACCCCCCGTGTTAGGGTGGTTCCATGAAAATCCGCCTTCAGTCCAAACCAGTCGTTTCCGCCTCCGCCCTCGCTGCTGCTCCGGTCAAAACCCGAACCGAATCGGCGTTTTCTGGTAAAGTTCCCGGCAAAAAACCGCTCGAGAGCGGTCTACTCCGCCTTTGCGAGGAAATCGCCGGTTCGCTCCTCCGCCGGCATCTCGAGACCGGTGACGCAGTGCAGGTGGTGCGCGAGATTAGGGCGTGCCTCGTCACGACGCTACCCGATTGCAACGAAGCGCGGGCCGGCTGGATCGTCGATCTCGCCCTCGAGCTGATGCACGTGAAGGCCCACGGATTCTATCAACGAAACGCTCTCGAGCTGAGCGAACTGATCGCGCGAGCAGGCAAACAACTGCGCGAGGTGCGGAACAATTGACCTGTGGAGACCCGCCCCCCCCGCTTTTCCGCTGCGGTGTGCTGCGGAAAAGAGTCGGGGCGACTGGATTGGCTGCGTTTCACTCCGCCTGACTCCGCTCGCCAAGGCTCGCTTCGGCTCGAACCACGAGTGGTTCTCATCCAGCCATCTTCTCTCAGCTTTTCCGTGACGGAAAAGAGTCGGGGCGACTGGATTCGAACCAGCGACCTCCTGTTCCCAAAACAGGCGCACTACCAGGCTGTGCTACGCCCCGGTTGGCTGGAACCAGCGGGAACCCTACTTGTTCACCCCGCCGGGCCTTGTTTCAAGCGGCAATTTCGGAATGGGGCGGTGTCCGAGTGTGGAAGGGTGTTCCAGAGGATTGTCACCGGCCTCCGCGTGACGACCTTTCCTCTTGGTATTCGGCACAAAGTGGATACCTTACGGGCTCAAACTTTCCTGTCCCATGCCGGATTCAACAGAGCCCCAGCGAAAAACGCTCGAAGAGCGCGAGCAAATGTCCGAACTCGAGCGGCTCCGGCACTCGACCGCTCATGTTCTGGCCACCGCGATCGCCAAACTCTGGCCGGATGCCCAGTTCGCGGCCGGACCTCCCGTGGAGAATGGCTTTTACTATGATGTCGACCTCTCCCACCGAATCACCCCGGACGACTTCCCTAAGATCGAGGAGGAAATGACCCGGATCGTGAAGGAGAATCAGGTCTTCGAAAAGGTCGAGGTCTCCCGCGGCGAAGCGCTCGAACTCGCCCAGAAAGGCCGCCTCGCCGCGTTGGCCGAACGCGCGGTGCCGAGCCGTTTCAAGGTCGACTTGCTTCAGGACATCCCCGAGGGAGAGGTAATCTCGCTCTTCAAGAACGGCGATTTCTGGGATCTCTGCGCCGGCCCCCACGTTCCGCGGACCGGGAATTGCAAAGCCTTCAAGGTGATGAGCGTGGCAAGTGCCTTTTACAAGGGGGACGCCGCTAACCCTCAGCTCCAGCGCGTTTACGGCACCGCCTTCAAGAATAGGACCGAACTCGAGGAGCATCTCGTGCGTCTCGAAGAGGCGAAGCAGCGCGATCACCGCAAACTCGGCAAGGAGCTCGATCTCTTCCACATCGACGAGGCCGTGGGGCAGGGGTTGATCCTCTGGAAACCGAATGGTTCCGTTGTCCGGATTGAACTGCAAAAGTTCATCAGCGAGCACCTCGAGCGTCAGGGCTACAGCCAAGTTTTCACGCCGCACATCGGCAAGCTGGGCCTTTACCGCACTTCGGGTCACTTCCCGTATTACGCGGAATCCCAGTTTCCTCCGGTGGTCGAGCGAGAGAGTCTCAAGGCCCTCGCCGAGGAAGGTTGCGGTTGTGGCGAACTCTCCAATCGACTCGAGTCTGGCGAGATCGACGGCTTCCTCCTGAAGCCGATGAATTGTCCGCACCACATCAAGATTTTCCAGAGCAATCACCACAGTTATCGTGACCTGCCCGTGCGCCTCGCCGAGTTTGGCACCGTCTACCGTTGGGAGCAGTCGGGAGAGCTTGGCGGCATGACGCGCGTGCGCTGTTTCACGCAGGATGACGCCCATCTCTTCTGCACCGAGGATCAGGTGCGAGATGAAATCATCGGCTGCCTCGAACTCGTGAAAATCGTCCTCGGCACCCTCGGTATGCAGGATTACCGGGTTCGTGTTGGCCTTCGTGATCCCGATTCGAGCAAGTATGTCGGGGATCCTGAAAAGTGGGATCGCGCCGAGGCCGCCCTTCGCGAGGCCGCCGCGACGCTGGGCACCTCCTTCACCGAAGAGCCAGGCGAGGCCGCCTTCTACGGTCCGAAGATCGATTTCGTGGTGAAGGATGTGATCGGGCGCGAATGGCAGCTTGGCACCGTGCAGGTCGATTACAACCTGCCCGAACGGTTCGGCTTGGAATACATCGGTCCCGACAATGCCCCGCACCGTCCCGTGATGATCCATCGTGCGCCATTTGGTTCAATGGAACGCTTTGTCGGGGTGCTTATCGAGCACTTCGCGGGCAAGTTTCCCACCTGGCTTTCGCCGGAGCAAGTCCGCGTGCTCCCGATTTCGGAGAAGTTCGACGATACCGCCAATGAGGTCGTGGCCACGCTGCGCGCCGCTGGAGTTCGGGTGACGATCGATGATTCCAGCGACAAGGTCGGGGCAAAAATTCGCCTTGCCCAGTTGGCGCGAATTCCGTATATGTTGGTCATCGGCGCAAAAGAACAGGAATCGAACCAAGTTTCCGTCCGTCACCGCGAGCGCGGTGACGTAGGCGCTGTTGCTGTCGGCGATTTTCGCGATCAAATCGTCGCGGAGATCCGTTCGCGTTCCCTATGACTCGGCTGCTCCAGCCTCTGTCAATGAATCCCGGTTCCTCCCGGAACCGATTCCCTTTCGCTCCCGGGACCTTTTGTCCTGAGCGCAATGCCCAACCCTAAACCCGCCGGAGGTATACTGCCATCGCTAGCCAACCCATGAAACGCCGGCCCCGTCCCCCGAGGACGCGGGTGAACGACAAGATCCGCTGCCCGGAGATCCGCGTGATCTACGGAGAGCACAACGTGGTCCTGCCGACCTGGAAGGCCTTGAACAAGGCCAAGGATCTCGGCCTCGATCTCGTTGAGATCGCTCCCAACGCGAAACCGCCCGTTTGCCGCATCGTCGACTACGGGAAATTCAAGTACGAGCAGTCCAAGCAGAAGAAGTCGGACAAGCCGAAGAAGCGCGAGAAGGAGGTCAAGTTCCGGGTCAACATCGATCCGCACGATTACGCGATCAAGATGATGCACGCCGAGGATTTCCTCGCTCACGGGTTCAAGGTGCGCATCCAGCTTCAGTTCAAAGGCCGCCAGATGGCGCACAAGGAACTCGGTTTCGATCTGATGGAGAAGGTCAAGATCGACCTCTCCGGAATGGCCCACATCGATCTGGAGCCAAAGCTAAACAACCGGAACATCCTGATGATGGTGTCCCCGCTTCCTGCCGAAAAACAGCGGCGCAAGTTCCGCAAGGATGGTGAAATCGTTGATCTCACCGAGGCTGATGCCGCGATGGACGCCTACGACGATGAGGACGATGAGGACGACGACTATGATCACGACGACGAGGATGGCGACTCCTCCGACGACACCGAGGCCGGAGACTCCGGTGAGGACGACGCGAAGTGATCGATCGGCCTCCGGTGAAGGTTTCGCGCAAGCTGCTTCTCTTTGACATCGACGGCACTCTCGTCGATGCGGGAGGAGCCGGCCTCAGGGCGCTCCGCGAGGGCTTCCACGAGGCTTTTCCGCAGTATTCTGCGGATGAGTTCCCGCATCTCGAGCTCGGTGGGGCGACCGACCGCGGGGTCGCGGCGGACCTGTTCGTCCATTTCGGAGTCGAAGACCACCCGGAGCATCGCGAGCGCTTTTTCCGAGCTTACACCTTGCGGCTTGAGCGGGGGCTGGCGACCCATTCCCTCATCGGAAAGGCTCGCCTCCTACCGGGTGTGCCCGATTTGCTCGCCCGCCTCTCAGATAGCGGGGATCATCGCCTTGCTATTCTCACCGGCAATCTCCGGGAGGGCGCCCGAATCAAGCTGCGTCATTTCGGGATCGACCACCATTTCTCCCTCGATGCTGGCGCCTATGGGGACGATCATCACGACCGCAACGAACTCGGTCCTATTGCGCGCGGTCGCGCCGTGGCTTTCTTCGGTGAGGAATTTGCCACGGAGAACATCGTCGTGATCGGCGATACCCTTCGCGACATCGCCTGCGCGCGGGCTTTCGGGGCAAAGGTGCTCGCCGTTGCGACGGGGGCGGCGACTCGGAATGAGCTCGAGAAAGGTCGACCAGACCGTCTGGTGGAGGATTTCACAGAAATCGCTGAGGTGGAGCGTTGGTTGGCGGAGTAATTCCGACCCCGATCATCTTTCGCGCTCGCGGAGGCTGGTGACTACTTTTCATCCCCGCCAATCAGGCCTTGACCGGAAGGGTGTTTTTACGCTTCCATTGCGGCTTCTCCAAGGCTTTCGACTTTCCGCGACATGATCCGAATTCTCTGCCTCCTTCTCGTTCTTTCTTCGTCCATCCTCGCCCAGGAAGCGGCCAAGTCCTACCCCGATGCGCCGGCCGCGACGGTGCCGAACGATCTTTTTGTCGTGCCCGAAGGGCTCGAGGTGACGCTCTGGGCGACCTCTCCCCACCTCTATAATCCCACCAACCTCGACATTGATCACGCGGGCCGGATCTGGGTGGCCGAGGGGGTGCGCTACCGCAAACACTTCGACCGCCAGCCCGAGGGTGACCGCATCGTTGTGCTCGAGGACACCGATGGCGACGGGCAATGCGACCAGAGCCACACCTTCGTGCAGGAGCCCCTCCTCGTCGCCCCGCTCGGTGTCGCGGTGATCGACAACCAGATCGTCGTCTCGCAGCCACCGCATCTCCTCGTCTACACCGACGTGGATCGCGATTTGAAGTTCGATGCGGCCAAGGACAAGCGCGAGATCCTCCTCACCGGTTTCAGCGGTCAGAACCACGATCACTCGCTCCACTCGGTCACGGTCGGGCCCGACGGAAAATGGTATTTCAACTCGGGCAATTGCGGGGGCCAGTTCACCGACAAGTCGGGCCAGACCTTCACGATCTACGGCTCCTATCGTCCCAAGCCGATCGGGCCCTTTGAGTTTCCCCACAATCCCGACGTGCTCGCCGGCAAGCCGAGCAGCGATGGTCACGTTTACGTCGGCGGCTTCACCGTGCGGATGAATCCCGATGGCACGGAGGCCGAGATCATCGGACACAACTACCGGAATTCCTACGAGCAGTCCGTCACCTCGCTCGGCGACGTCTTCCAGAACGACAACGATGATCCGCCCGCCTGCCGCGTCTCGTGGGTGATGGAGTATGCGAATTTCGGCTTCTCCTCGAACGACGGCCAGCGCACCTGGAAGGCCGACAAACGCCCGGGCCAGACCATCCCGGTCGCGGAATGGCGTCAGGAAGATCCCGGTATCACGCCGGCTGGTGATGTTTACGGTGGCGGCTCGCCCACAGGCAATGTCTTCTATGAAAACGGGGCTCTCGGAGAAAAATGGGCCGGAACCTTCCTTGCCTGTGAAGCGGGACGGAATGTGGTCTTCGGCTACCACCCGAAACTCGTTGGTGCCGGGTTCCAACTCGATCGCATGGATTTCATGACGAGCAATCCCACGGGAGATTTCGCCGGCTCCGACTTTCTCGGTGGAGAGACGAGTGTGAACCGCGAGCAGCGCACCCTCTTTCGTCCCTCCGACATTGCCGTGGGACCTGATGGCGCACTCTACGTGACCGACTGGTATGATCCCCGAGTCGGGGGGCATCAGGATCTCGACGAAACCTGCTCGGGTGCGATTTACCGGATTGCGCCGAAGGGTTTTCAATCCGTCGTGCCGAAGATCGATCCCGAAACGATCGCCGGGCTCATCCAAGCGCTGAAGTCGCCCGCCGTGAATGTCCGTGCGATCGGCTTCTACGGGCTGAAAGCCAAGGGTCGAGCCGCCCTCGATCCCGTGGCCGCGCTGCTTGAAGATCCGAGTCCCTACATTCAGGGACGTGCTATCCACCTCCTTTACCAACTCGGTATCAGCGGCCCGCGCGTCGCTGGGTATCCCGCCGATCAGCCGACGACGGAGCGCAAGATCGCCGCCTTCCGGGCGATGCGTCGGGCCGGACTTGACCTCTCAGGGGCGGCGATGGCCCTCGTCGAAGATCCCGATCCGGCGGTGCGCCGCGAGGTTGCCCTCGCGATGCGAAATCTTTCCTTCGACCTTTCGAAGGATATCCTCGTCTCTCTGGCCAAGGGTTACGATGGGAAGGACCGGAGCTATCTCGAGGCTTTCGGCACCGGAGCTACGGGCAAGGAGAACGAGGTCTTTGCCGCCTGCAAAAAGGCGATCGGGCACGAGGATCCGCGGCTTTGGGGGGATGTCTTCGGTGGCATTGCCTGGAGGCTTCATCCCTCCTCGGCCGTCGAGGATTTCCTGACTCGCGTTCAGGCGGAAAATCTCACCCTCGCGCAGCGGCGGCAATCGCTCGATGCCATCGCCTTCATCCGCACAAGGGGTGCTGCCACGGCGATGCTCACGATCGCCCAGCTCGACACGCCGCTGAAGAGCGACGCGGTCTGGTGGCTAATGAACCGCATGAACAACGACTGGAAAGAGCACGACTTGCTTTCGGAGTTAAAGGCCCGCGGTATCTATGATCCCTCGAAAGTCGTCGTGCAGGAAGTGATGACACCCGCTCCTGACGAAGCCCAAAAATCAGCCCTTACCGTCGAGGCGGTCCTCGCCCTGAAAGGCGATGCCGCTCGTGGCAAGGCGACCTCGGCGCGATGCATCATGTGTCACGAGATCGGCGGTGTTGGCATACAGTTCGGGCCTCCCCTTGATGGGTGGGGCCGCACCCAGACCGACGACGTCATCGCCCGCAGCCTCATTGATCCCAGTGCCGACATCGCCCACGGTTTCGATGGATCGGTGCTCCTGACGAAGGAGGGCAAGACCGTCCACGGTCTCGTTATCCAGGAAGGCAATCCGACCATCATCACCAGCATGGGGGGGCTCACCCAGATGATCCCGCGGAAGGAGATCGGATCGAATCAGAAGCTGAACCGTTCCCTGATGCTCAGCGCCGCGCAGCAGGGGCTCACGGCGCAGGATGTCGCGGATCTCGTGGCGTTTTTGCGGGCGAATTGATGGGAGTGGGGGCCTGAATCCACGCCCCCGTAGACCTCCGCCAGCGGCAGGAAACGATCGATCCCAGGCAGCGAAACATCGTGTCCAGGCCGGTGCAGTCCTCGCAGAGAAACCCGCCGTCCGTCAAACGACGCTGGGCGCAGGGGCCTAATCCATGGCTTTCCGCGCCATTGAATCCCATTTCCGATCGACCTTCGTCGGCTGATTTTCGTCCCAATGAGACCCTTAAAATCGTGCGATTTTGCTCCATTTTTCCCGTGGGGGGAAAAAGCCTCTCTTTTGGGGTCAAAAAGGGTCCAAACCCTTGATCTTTCGAGGTTTCTCGCTAGGGTGAAGTTTCCGAAAATCGCGGCCTCCGGAGGTCTCGGGAAACCCTACTCCGCGCTGCGATTTTTCCTTCCCGACCCCACCGCTCTCCGCCATGTCCGAACCCGAAGATGACAACCGTCCCCCGATGCCGACAGGGGATTACGACGCCGCGCAAATCGACAAGCTGGAGGGCCTCGACGCGGTCCGCAAGCGACCTGGGATGTATATCGGCGATCCCGCCACCGAGCGCGGTCTGCACCACACCGTTTTCGAGGTGCTCGACAACTCAATCGACGAACACCTCGCCGGACATTGCCAGAGGGTCATCATCGCGATTCATGCGGACGGCTCGATCTCGGTGGAGGATGACGGGCGCGGCATCCCGGTGGACATGCATCCGAAATTCAAGATGCCCGCCGTCGAGCTTGTCCTGACAAACCTCCATGCGGGCGGCAAGTTCGGTCAGGGAGCCTACAAGTTCTCCGGCGGTCTCCACGGGGTCGGCGCGAAGTGCGTCAACGCCCTTTCCGACTGGTTCAAGGCCGACGTCTATCGCGATGGCAAGATCCACCACATCGGCTTCGAGCGCGGCAAGACGACGCGCCCGCTGGAGGTCATCGGCACGCTCGAAGATCCGACACGAACGGGGACGAAGATCAGCTTCCTGCCTGATCCCACGATCTTCACCGCCGGAGTCTATTTCAATTTCGACTACCTCACCGCCCGCCTCCGCGAGCTCGCCTTCCTCAATCCGGGTATCACCATCGAGCTCATCGACGAGCGGGGTGATTCCGAGCGCAAGTCGGTCTTCTACTACGAGGATGGCATTGTCGAGTTCGTCCGCCAGCTCGGCGAGAACAAGGACCTCATCCATCCGCACCCCATCGTCCTGAAGGGGCGCCGCATGGTGCCGATCGATGACAATGGAAAGACCGTCGATGACGAGTGTTACGCCGACATCGTGATGCAGTATACGGGCGACTACCACGAGAACATCCTCTGCTTCGCCAACTCCATCCCCAACGGCGACGGTGGTGCCCACCTCAGCGGCCTGCGTGCCGCCCTGACGCGTGCGATCAACCATTACGCGAAGACCAACAAACTTCTCAAGGACAAGGATCCCGCCCTATCCGGCGAGGATTGTCGCGAGGGACTTGTTGCGGTGCTCTCGGTGAAGCACCCGAACCCCCGCTTCAGCTCGCAGACCAAGGAAAAGCTGGTCAACAACGAGGTCGAGGGGGTCGTGTCCTCCATCGTTTATGATGGCTTCAACGCCTTTTTCGAGGAAAACCCCCAGATTGCCAAACGCATCGTCGACAAGGTCGTCAATGCCGCCCGCGCCCGCGAGGCCGCCCGCAAGGCCCGTGAGACGGTGCGCAAGTCGGCCATGACCGGTGGCGGTCTCCCCGGCAAGCTGGCTGACTGCTCATCGCGCGATCCCGCCGAGAGCGAGATCTACATCGTCGAGGGTGACTCCGCCGGCGGCTCCGCAAAACAGGGGCGCGACCGCCGCACCCAGGCGATCCTGCCGATTCGAGGCAAGCTCATCAACGTGGAGAAAGCCCGCCTCGACAAAGTGCTCCAGAACAAGGAAATCCAGACCATGATCACCGCAATCGGCGCGGGGATCGGTGATGGTGAAGGCGAGGGCTCTTTCAATCTCGAGAAGGCGCGCTACCACAAGATCGTCATCATGACCGATGCCGACATCGATGGTGCCCATATTCGCACGCTTCTGCTAACCTTCTTCTGCCGCCAGATGACCGCTCTGGTGAAGGCCGGCTATGTCTACATCGCACAACCGCCCCTCTACAAGATCACGCGGAAGAAAAAGGAGCAATACGTGCAGGACGACGCCCAGCTCAACCGAATGCTGATCGAGCTCGGTGCCGGCGATGTGAAGCTGCGTGCGGGATTCGACGGCACCGGCGAAATCTTCGCGGACGACCAGTTGAAGGACGTCCTCGAGATGCTTTCCAAGCTCAGTCGTTACAGCGACGTGATTGGGCGCAACTCCGGTGATTTCGAGGATTACCTCGCTGCCGGTCGCGACAGCAAGCTGCCCGAATACCTTGTCCAGGTGCGCGAGGGCAACCAGGTATCCGTGCGCTATTTCCTCGGGGAAACGGAGCTGCGCGATTTCGCCGCCGAGAATCCTGATCTTCACCTCTTCGGGCGGCGCGCCCTCGTTCTCGACGGAGACGGGGCAGTCGGTGGGAAGTCCGATGGCCCGAGCCGCCGGGCCCGTCTCGTGGAGATCCACGAAGCCAACTCCATCGCCAAGCTTCTCGTCCGTCTTAGCGAACTTGGTCTCGATGTGCAGCGTTTTGCCTCGCAGGATCAGCCCCTCTTCCAGATCATCGAGGGTGAGGGCGATCATGCGAAGATCCATCCCGTTTTCAGCGTGCCGGAGATCCTCTCCAAGATCATGGAGATCGGCAAGCGCGGCATGGAGATCCAGCGGTTCAAAGGTCTCGGCGAAATGAACGCCAAGGAACTTTTCAACACCACGATGGATCCCGCCACCCGCAAGCTCCTCCGTGTGAAGATGGACGAGGACAACGCCGTCGAAGCCGACAAGATGTTCACCATCCTCATGGGCGACGCCGTCGAACCGCGCCGCCAATACATCGAGGATCACGCGCTGAATGTACGGAACCTCGATGTTTGATCCGCTAATTTTGACCCTTTCCCCCGATGTCCGACGATCCTAACATTCCTCTTGTTCCAGCGACTCCCCCTCCGGGCGAGCGTGGCATTTCTCCGATCAACGTGGCGGATGAGATGTCGCAGTCCTTCCTGGACTACTCGATGTCCGTCATCATCTCGCGCGCCCTGCCGGATGCGCGCGACGGTCTCAAGCCCTCGCAGCGTCGACTCCTCTACGCGATGCACCACGATCTCTCGCTCGCGCCGAACAAGAAGCACCTCAAGTGCGCGCGTATCGTCGGGGAGACGATGGGTAAATACCACCCGCATGGTGACGGCGCGATTTATCCCACCCTCGTGAATATGGCGCAGCATTGGTCCATGCGCGACATCCTCGTCGACGGCCAGGGGAACTTCGGATCGGTCGAAGGCGACCCGCCCGCCGCGATGCGTTACACCGAGGCCCGCCTCACCCATTGCGGTTCGGCCCTCATGACCGATCTCGAGAAGGACACGGTCGATTTCGTCACCAACTACGACGAGACGAACGAAGAGCCCTCGGTGCTTCCCGCCGCGATTCCGAACCTGCTCGTCAATGGCGGCACCGGGATTGCCGTCGGCATGGCGACGAACATCGCCCCGCACAACCTCAGCGAAGTCGTCGATGGCATCTGCGCCACAATTGACAATCCATCGATCAGCATTGCCGAGCTGCTGCATTACATCAAGGGTCCCGATTTCCCGACCGGTTGCACCATCCTCGGCATGCAGGGCATCCGCGACTATGCCGCGACCGGACGGGGCAGTGTGAAGGTGCGCGGTCGCGCCGAAGTCGTCGAGGATGCGAAGGGCCGCGAGCAGATCATCATCACCGAGATCCCTTACGCCGTGAACCGTGCCCGTCTTGTCGAGCGCATCGCCGAACTCGCCAACGAGAAAATTATTCCCGAGATCAGTGCGGTCCGCGATGAGTCCGACGAAAACACCCGCGTCGTCGTCGATCTCAAGCGCGATGCCCGCGCCCAAGTCGTACTGAACAATCTCTACCGGCACACCGCGCTCTCCTCCACCTTCTCGGTGAACATGCTCGCGATCGACCAGCGTCGTCCCAAGCTGCTGAACCTGAAGGACGCGATCAACTGCTACATCGAGCACCGCCGCGAAGTCATCCTGCGCCGCACCCGTTTTCTTTTGGGCAAAGCGGAGGAGCAGGCCGAGAAACTGGAGGCCTACCTCCTCGCCCTCGGTAATCTCGACGACTTTATCCGCATGATCCGCGACTCGAAGACGCGGGACGAGGCTCGAGCCAAGATCAAGGCCTACAGCTTTTCCACCGAGGCGGTCGAAGCCCTCGGCATTTTCATCCGCGGTCAGGAGAGCCTGAAGGTCGAACCGGGCCGTTATGTCCTCACCGACAAGCAGGTCGACCACATCCTCGAGTTGCGTCTATATCAACTCGTCGGACTTGAGCGCGACAAGATCAAAGCTGATTACGACGCCCTCCTCGATACGATCAAGGATCTCCTCGACATCCTCGCCCGTGAGGAGCGGGTTCTCCAAATCATCAAGGACGAGCTCCAGGAGGTGAAGGCCAAACATGGCACTCCCCGCCGCACCGATTTCGGTCCGGCCGAGGATGGTGAAATCGCCAACGTCGACCTCATCGCGAACGACTCGAACATCATCACCATCACCCACCGCGGCTACATCAAGCGGACGCCCGCGGTCGAATACCGTATCCAGGCCCGCGGTGGCAAGGGCCTCAAGGGCATGGAGGTCCGCGAGGCTGCGGACAAGGATGATGAGAATGATTTTGTCGAGCACCTCTTCGCCGCGACCGCTCATGATTACCTGATGTTCTTCACCGACACCGGGCGCGTTTACGTTGAGCGGGTCTACCAGATTCCCGAAGGCAGCCGTATCTCGAAGGGACGCTCGATCAAGAACCTGCTCAATCTCCGCCCCGAGGAAAAGATTGCCTCCGTCCTCCGCATCGAGGCCCAGGGACGCGAGGACAAGGATGCGACCTTCGTCGACACCCTCTTCGTTCTCTTCGCGACCCGCTCCGGCAAGGTAAAGAAGACGAAACTCTCCGACTTCCGCAACTACCGCAAAGACGGCATCATTGCCATCCGCATCGAGGAGGGCAACTCGCTCACCCACGTCGTTCTCACCGACGGTAACAACGACATTTCCATGGTCACGAACCGCGGCTACGCGGTGCGCTGCAACGAGAATACAATCCGTCCGATGGGGCGGGGCTCTGCCGGTGTCCGCGGGATCCGTCCGCGTCCGGGTGATTACCTCGTCGGTCTCACTGTGGTCGACGACAGCAAACACTTCCTCGTCGTCAGTGAGCGTGGCCTCGGCAAACGCACGCCCTTCGGTGACTATCCGACAAAGGGTCGCGGCGGCAAGGGTGTCATCACGATGCGGGTTACTGAAAAGACTGGCCTCGTCACCGCCGGCCTCCGTGTCGGGGATGGTGACGATATCATGTTGATGACCAACACCGGCCAGTCGGTCCGCATCCGCGTCTCGGACATCCGCATCACCGGCCGTAACGCCTCGGGCGTGAAGCTGATGAACCTGAAGGAAGGTGAGATGATCCAAGACATCGCCCTCGTCGTCCGTGACGGGGACGAAGACGACACGCCGGTCGCCGCCCTCCCCGAAACCGACCCCTCCGAAATCGAAGAAGAAATCATCGACGACCTCGATGTGGAGGACGATGACGATGACCTCGTCGATGACGAAGGGGATGAGGAAGAGGAGAATTGATTGGTCATTCTCGGTGATCGGTAATCAGTATTCGGTAAACGGTGAGTGATGCCATTCTGATTGCTTGTTCCATCGACTTAATCGCCCTCCGAAGCATCTTCGCGTCCCCTCCCTGCTGAATTCTGATCACCCTCCCACCCGTGACCCATGTCCCTTGACCCCATCGCCACCACCTTCCTCTACGAGCTCCTCAATACCCCAAGTCCGACCGGCTTCGAAGTCCGCGGCCAGCGGGTCTGGGCGAAGCGTTGCCGAGAGTTTGCTGACTCGGTCGAGAGTGACGCCTATGGCAACGCCTGGGCCACATTGAAAGGCGCCGATCCGGAGGCTCCGCGGATCATGATCGAGGCTCACGCCGACGAGATCGGCTTCATCGTCAAATACGTCGCCGACGATGGTTTCCTCCGTGTCGACCGTATCGGCGGATCGGACTGGGCCAATGCACGGGGCCGGCGCCTCACCATTTTCGGAGACCAAGGCGAAGTCCTCGGCATCATTGGCAACACCGCGATCCACATCCGCGATCGCAAGGACGGTGAGAAGGCCCCCGAGGTGCACGAGCTCTTTGTCGACATCGGCGCCTCGAGCGCGGCCGAGGTCGCCGAAATGGGCATCCGCGTCGGACATCCCGCCGTCTACGCCGATGGCGCCGTGCCTTTTGGCAAAAACCGTATCGTCGGCCGGGCCCTCGACAACCGCATCGGCGGGTTCATCATTTCGGAAGTGATCCGGCGCCTCGCCGAATCCGAGAGCCGTCCCGCCGCGACCTGTCTCGCTCTGAACGCGGTGCAGGAGGAAATCGGCGGCCATGGCGCGACGATGGCGGCCTACCACCTGAAGCCCGATCTCTGCCTTGTCCTCGATGTCACCCACGCGACCGACAGTCCCGACATCAAACACCAGCAGCACGGCAAGGTGACCCTCGGCGGTGGCCCCTCGATCACGCACGGCACCGCGAACCATCCCGTGATGGTGCAGCGTCTCATTGAAATCGCCGGCGAGCGCGGCATTCCCTTGCAACACGAGGCCTCCTCGCGCCACACCGGTACCGACACCGACTCGATCTTCACCGTCCGCGGCGGCATTCCTTGCGCTCTGATCTCACTGCCCCTGCGCTACATGCACAGCATCGTGGAGATGGCGGACTTCGAGGATGTGGAGAACGTCATCCGCCTCATGACCGCCTTTGTGCAGTCGGTGAAAAGCGGGGATCGGTTTGCGGTAGAAATCTAGGGTCCTCCCGCACAAGCGCCGCAGCTTCCCATCGACATTTCTCTCCGGGGTGGTGACACTCGCGGTAGATGAATTCGATTTTCCCGATCCTGCCCTCTCTGGTCGC
>NEUQ01000037.1 GCA_002288445.1 Verrucomicrobiia bacterium Tous-C2TDCM
TCCGTTGAGGTTTAAATGGGGTGAAAAATCAAACGTATTGGGCGGTCATCCGCTCGACGATGGCGGCGGGGACCTCTTCGAAGCGGAGCGGCTCCATGGAGAAACTGGCGCGCCCCTTCGAGAGGCTGCGCATGTCGGTGGCGTAACCGAACATTTCGGCCATCGGCACCTCCGACTTGATTTGGCTGAATCCGGCCCGCGAGTCGACTTCAGCGATGCGGCCGCGACGGCGATTAAGATCACCGATGAGATCGCCCTGATATTCGTCGGGAACCTCAACGATCACGGCCATGACCGGCTCGAGGAGAATCGGAGCAGCCGCGGCGAGCGCCTCGCGCATTGCCAGGATCGCGGAAATTTTGAAAGCCTGCTCGTTGGAATCAACCTCATGACTCGATCCGCCGATCAAATCGACGTGGAGATCGACCACAGGATAACCCATGATGACACCGTTGTTCAGCGACTCGCGAATACCCGTTTCACAGGCACCCAAGAACTCTTTGGGAATCTCCCCGCCGCTAACGAGGTTTGCAAAGGTGAAACCCTTGCCGCGCTCATTCGGCGAGATGCGGAGAACAACGTGGGCATACTGCCCCTTGCCACCCGTCTGTTTGACGAGCTTGTATTCGCCCGCGGCGGTTTTCAGAATGGCCTCACGATAGGCAATCTGAGGCTTGCCGGCGTTACTGCGGACACCGAACTCGGACTGAAGGCGCGACTGGATGATTTCGAGGTGAAGCTCTCCCATCCCAGCAATGATGGTCTGGCCGGTCTCCTCGTTGGTCGAAACGACGAAGGTCGGATCTTCTTCGGCGAGGCGCTGGAGACCCTCGGAAAGCTTATCGGAATCCGCCGTTGTTTTCGGCTCGACCGCCATCGAAATGACCGGCTCAGGAAATGCCGGGGGCTCCAGCATGATGTCGAATCCCTCAACATGGAGGGTATCCCCGGTGCGGACGTTCTTGGGCCCTACGATCGCAGCGATGTCTCCCGCGTAGCAAGTGTCGATGTCCTTGTGATCGTTCGATTGGATCTGGATCAAGCGACCGACCCGCTCGGCACGACCGGTGCGGGAGTTGAAAATCTTGTCACCCTTCGAGACCCTTCCCGAGTAGACGCGGATAAAGACGAGTTTACCGACGAACTTGTCAGACCAGAGCTTGAAGGCAAGGGCGCAGAATTTCCCGTGATCATCGGCAGAGGCCTCGAGGACCGCGGACCCATCACCCTGCCCCACCCCCGAGGCTGCAGGAATCTCAACCGGGCTCGGAAGGTAATCCACGACGGCATCGAGGAGGTATTGAACCCCCTTGTTCTTGAACGCCGAACCACCAATCACCGGGACGATGGCGTTCGCGATCGTCGCCCGACGGAGCGCCACCTTGATGTGAGAGGGGAGAATCTCCATCTCGTCGAGATACATCATCCCAAGTTCGTCATCCACATCCGCAAGAGCCTCGAGGAGGGATCTGCGGGCCGCGTGAGCGAGATCGAGTTGCTCTTCCGTCAACTCAGTCACCTCGTAGGTCGAACCGAGAAGATCGTTGTCAGAGTAAATCACGGCTTTCAGATTAATGACATCAATCTGCCCCTTGAGGGAATCCTGCGAACCGATCGGGATGAAAATGGGCTGAGCATTGGCTCCAAGCTTGCCTCGAACATCCGCGATGACGGCTTCGAAATCCGCCCCAACCCGATCCATCTTATTGACGAAGATGAGGCGCGGCACGCCATACTTGGAGGCTTGTCGCCAGACCGTTTCAGACTGGGGCTGGACTCCGGCCACACCGCAAAACACAACGATGGCCCCATCAAGAACCCGGAGAGAGCGCTCCACCTCGGCAGTGAAATCCACGTGGCCAGGGGTGTCGATGATGTTGACGCGATGACGCTCACCGGGGGCAGACTTGTAGACACCCACCTCCTCAGACTGGCGCCACTCGCAAGTGACCGCTGCCGACGTGATCGTGATCCCACGAGCACGCTCCTGTTCCATCCAGTCAGTCGTCGCCTGACCATCGTGAACCTCACCGAGCTTGTGGATTGAGCCCGTGTAAAAAAGGATACGCTCGGTCAGGGTTGTTTTCCCCGCGTCGATGTGGGCCGCGATCCCAATATTGCGCGTCCGCTCAAGCGGGAAGGCGCGATCGGGATGATTGAGACCACCACTCATCGGTTTCGGCAGGGACTGTAGGACGGCAGGCACTTGGAAAATTACCAGCGGAAGTGAGCAAAAGCGCGGTTCGCCTGCGCCATTTTGTGAGTCTCGTCACGCTTGCGAACGACGACGCCCTGATTCGTGCTGGCGTCGCGAATCTCATTCGCGAGGGCGATGTGCATCGGAGTACCACGACGACCACGTGCGGCATTGACAATCCAACGCATCGCGAGCGCCTCTTGGCGGTCCGGCGAAACCTCCAACGGAACTTGGTAGGTAGCCCCACCAACGCGGCGGCTTTTCACCTCGACACGAGGCTTGGCGTTTTCGACGGCACGGTTAAGAACTTCAACCGGATCCACCGACTCCGCACCTTCGTTGGCGCGATCAATCGCCGCGTAGACGATGCGCTCAGCGAGCGAACGCTTCCCCTGACGCATCACTTTGGATACCAGCTTGGAGACGATCGAGCTGTCATACCGAGCATCACGCCGCTCCGGCTTGCTGTAGACTCTTTTTCTTCGGGACATAGGATTATTTCGGTGAAAACCTGGACATTCGTATCGCCGGAGAGAAAATCTGACGGGAGTCAGATCCTCACCCCTTAGGTCGTTTGGCGCCGTATTTCGAGCGGGCCTGCTTGCGCTTGGCCACACCAAGGGTGTCGAGCGCACCACGAACAATGTGGTAGCGAACACCAGGCAAATCTTTGACACGCCCACCGCGGACAAGCACGATAGAGTGTTCTTGGAGGTTGTGACCCTCGCCGCCGATGTAGGCGATCACTTCCTGACCGTTCGTCAGACGAACCTTGGCCACCTTCCGGAGAGCCGAGTTCGGCTTCTTCGGCGTACGGGTGTAGACCTGAAGACAAACACCGCGACGCTGCGGGCAGTCATCAAGCGCGGGAGACTTGGACTTGGAGGGCTTGTCCTGTCTTCCTTTCCGTACGAGTTGGTTGATCGTGGGCATGGCGTTTCCGTCTATTGGCAAAATTCTCGGCACCCTTTCCGCTCCCACGCCGCCGCCACGAGGCGCCAGAGTGAGGGCAAAGTTCCCCGCGCTTGGGATGCCTAGGAGGCGCGGGGGGCGGGAATATAGACGGCCTTTTACCGACCGCAACGGAATTTATTTCAAATTTTTCCGATTCCGCGAGGTTTGCGCCGTCCGCTGCCTCTCTTTCGGCGATTCCATTTACGGAAACCGCAAAAAACGTGGCGTTTCCCGAAATTTTTCGAGAGCATTTGTGGCGGTAGCAGGAGGCGGATTTGAACCGCCGACCAAAGGCTTATGAGTCCTCTGCTCTACCCCTGAGCTATCCTGCCGTCCACAAAAGCGGGCCCGTAAGGAACTTTCTGCTGCGCAATTGTCAAGCGTCGGCTTCAACCGGCGATCAATTCGTTGACTACGCTTCCTCAGCCCAACTTCGAAAGCCCCCACGCGATCACGAAGGGAGCGGTAACGAGGCTCGCCACTGAGGTGATCATCACTACCTGGATCGCGACCCGCGGCTGACCGTTGAAGAGCCTGGCAAGCACGATCGGGAAAATCGCGGCCGGCATCGCTGCCTGCACCACGAGAAGACGGCGAAGATCGGCGGGCAACGGGAGGAAAAACGCCGCGACCAGGATCAACGAGGCGTGCAGCCCAAGCCGGACAAGAATACTGGAAACACCCACTCGGAGCGCATCGGTAAAAATGCCCTCACGGAGAAACCTCCCCATCGTCGCCCCGATCATGAAGATCGACATCGGCACCGCACAACGTCCAAGCATATCGAGCGAGGTGTGCACCACGCCCGGGATGTAACGATAGGACCCCGAGTAATTAAGGATCAGGGCCAGGATCACCGCGATGAAAGGGCCGTTTACCAACGCGCGGAGGCCAGCCTTGCCCGTGAGGATCGCAAGCCCCGCCGTCCACATTGCCAGTTCGACACCGATCCCGAAGATGAACATGAGTCCTGATGGGCCCTCGTTTCCCGGAAACAGGTCGATCAAGAGCGGCAGGGCGATGAACCCGTAGTTCTGAATCCCCGCACTGATCGTGAAGGTGCGTAGACCGGTCCCGATCCGCATTCCCCCGGCCAACCCGGCTCCCCACGCAATCAAAAATCCCCCAAGGATGAGAACAAAACCCAGCCCAATAGCCCATCCGGCTGCGGCCAGCTCCTCGAGGGCAGGATTACCGGGCACGAGAGAAAGGATGAGGCAAGGGGCGAGCAGGTTCATCCCCAGCTTCATCATCCCGGTCTCGGTTTCCTCACTCAACCATCCACGAAGGTGGAAGAGCATCCCGGTCGCAATGACGAGGAAGACAGGGAGTATCGCCGAAAAAATAGTCGCGGAGGAGGGCATGCGGCTTTCGCCTGTAGCCCGTTCGCCCCGCCATTTCAATGCCGCCGTTCGACTTTTGCGTCGCCGGCCACCCTCAAAGGTTGGCCATGACGCTCCAGACCCTCACGATCTTCGACTTCACGCTCGCGAGATCGGTCGAGTAATTGGTCACGAAGAGGGCGAACGCGTAGCGCTTTCCCGAACGGGCTTCGAGATATCCGGCATAGTTGCGGACTCGGTCCATCGTGCCGCTCTTCGCGCGGATCCTCCCCTCGGCGGCCGAGCCACTGCCGATGCTCTTGAGCGTGCCCGATCGCCCCGCCACCGGCAGCGATCGATGAAAGGTCTCGAACGGTTCCCCCGTGGCCGCGGCGTGGAGGATCAAGGCAAGCTGCCTCGGCGTCACGGTATTGGCCCGGGAAAGGCCACAGCCATCGCCCATGAAGAAGCCCGTCATGTCGATCCCCTTTTGCGCCCAGTGACTTTGCACCGCGGCGGCGGCGGCCATCGGGCTACCCTCCCCTTTCACCTTCACGGCGATGGCGCGATGGATGCACTCGGCTTTGAGGTTGTCGGATTCGTGATTCGTCGCCACGAGGATCTCGGAAAGAGGGTCCGAACTCTGTTCGAAGACCTTTTTGCGGGCACCGATCTCCTCACCCGCGATACCAAGAAGGCGATCCGTCGTCGGCTCAGCCGCAACCGGGAGGCCGTTCCCGTTCAGGAATTCGGAAAACGTCCTCGCGCAAAAGAGAGCCGGATCGGGCAAGGCACCTTTGATCGTGAACGGCCCACTGCTCACCGGGACTGTTCCACGGAAAGTGAGGAGCTTCCCGTAAGGATCGCCATAGATGTAACCTTGGTCGCCCGAATTGGCCGAACCAACCCGCATCTCATTGTAGAAATCGTATCCGGGCAGGGCGGGCTCCGAACCGACGAACGGCGCCCTCGCGCCAACGGACGGTGTCCGGAAGCTCGCACGGAAGAGGTTCCGATGCACGGTCAGGCCGCTCGCGCCCGCCCCGTAGTAGTTTGCCAGGTCATTCCACTGCCAGGTATCCGGTGTCAGGATGGTGCCGAAAATCGAGGCATCGCCGACGATCCGACCCTCGATCCGCTTCACCCCAGCCTCAATCAAAGCATCCCTCCACTTCGCGAAGGTGGGCGAAAGCTCGTCGGCGGCGAGCGTCGGATCACCTCCCCCACGGATCACGACATCGCCCTTCAGCACCCCGTCGTCTCCCAACACTCCGGTGGTTTGAAGTTCTGTGACAAAGCGGTGGTCGGGCCCAAGCAGCTCGTTGGCCGTGGCCGTGGTGATGGCCTTCATCACCGAGGCAGGCACGAGCCCCGCGTCCATTCGGTAGCCGGCAGCCGCCTCCGGACCGGCCTCGAGATCGATCAGGCAAAAGCCCAGCAGCGCCGTTCGCAGGCCCTGCTCCCCGGCGATCTCCTCGACCTTGGCAATCACCTCTTCGACCGTGGCCGCCTCGGCCGGCCGAGAAACAGGAAAACCGAGGACGAGCGCCAAAACCACCCGGGCAAAAACTCCTTGTCCCACGATCGAAGGGTTCGCCGCACCGCCGTGGCCAGCTGCGGGTTCACTCGGTGAGACGCTATTCATGGTGAATGATCTTCTCCTACCGGGGTAGGGTCAACCGCTCGTTCTCTACGATCGGAGAATCCTCCCCGCCACCCGCGCCACCCGCGCTATCTGCCCGCCGATGCATCCGCCACTGCCGGGCGGACTGTCATCCAAACTGTCACCGAAGCGGCGGCAGAAGTTTTATGACACCTCACCGAAGGTCGCAACCCGTTGAAAGCAAACGTGCCCCGGCCAGGATTCGAACCTGGGACCAATTGATTAAGAGTCAACTGCTCTACCGACTGAGCTACCGAGGCGTTTGAGAGGGCCGTCAATGTCTCGCAAGGCTCCCAAGTGTCAACGTGAGTTTTTCTTGGACCTTGACTCCTCCCCATGACATCCCCATCGTGCAGGGGTTCTTTCCAGCCGATGAAACACCTGCTCTGTCTCTGCCCCGTGTTCCTTCTGACATTGGAACCGATTTTGGCGGAAAAGCCCTTCTTCGAAAATCGCGTCCAGCTGCTCGAGGCGAAGAACCTGGGACTCGCTGAGAACAAGGTGCCGATTTATCACGGACGCAAGCTGATCCACGGGCAACGCCATGAGGCGATCGAGGGGCACTTCCGTCTCGGGACGCGACGCAACTACCCGTTGCTGTTCGCCGACCTCGTCGCGAACGGACGTCTCCAACTCACCTACGCGAAGCGGAACGGTAGGTCGGGCCGTCTCGGGACTTCGGTAGCGACGAGTCCAGCCTATCGCACCACCCAGACTCTCGATCTTTTGCCCGACATCAACCGGGTCACAGTCTACGCGAAGGGTATCCGCGAGGATTACCGATCGAAGATCACCGCCTCGTTTCCTGGGGCGGCGTCGATCGCTCTGGAGCATGGGATCGAGGGCCTGCAGGTGGGACGCACCAGGTTCAAGCTCGAAACCCGCTTCACGACCGTCGCCGACATCGCCCTCGCACGCGGAGAGGAGGTGGTAGCGAACGACCGCTTCCGCGTGCTGACGCTCTCGAGCATGTTCGCCGACAACGAACGTTTCGATGCCAACCAGATCCGCTACGAAGCCCTCGGAGGGGCGGTGGCGACGCTGAACCTCCGCAACTCAACGACGCGGGACCAACGGTTGTTCCCCCGCGCCCTGCCCGTGGGCTCGTGGATCGAGCTGGTGAAGGGCCGCGGCTCCAGTTGGAATCCCGATGGGCCGACGATCCGCGTCGAAATCAAGAACCCGGGAGGACTCCAGCTTGGAATCCAGGGATTCCTTGCGGCGTCGACGGACCCGAACTTCGACTCGCTCGCGGTCTGGCTCGAGTGGATCGATGCGCCCGACACGATCCCGTCCGGAACGGAGCTGGACCTCGAATTCGAGGCCGTGGCGACGCCGCCCCTTTGAAGCGTCAAAGCGGGATCAAGCCGCTTCCTTCTCTCCGCCGAGGGGATTCTTGTCTTCGACCGCTACCGGCGGACGAGCGCCCTCGACTACGGCACGATCCACAACCACCCGGGTGTATCCGTCGTGATTGGGGGCGTCGAACATCACGTCGAGCATCAACTTCTCGAAGATCGAACGGAGGGCGCGCGCGCCGGTGCCGCGCCCCATCGCCTCTTCGGCGAGGGCCTCGAGGCCGTCGGTGGTGATCTCGAGACTCACGCCATCCATGGCGAGCAGCTTGCTGTATTGCTTCACCATCGCGTTTTTTGGTCCGGTGAGGACCTCGATGAGTTCCTCCCGCTTCAGGGGACGAAGCGTCGACACAACCGGGAGCCGGCCGACGAACTCGGGGATGAGGCCGAACCCGTGGAGATCTTCAGGAGAAATGTTGCGGAGTTGCCGCTCGATCTCGGGCTCGCTTGCGACCTTGGTGATCTCGTCGCCGAAGCCGAGCACCTTCTTGCCGAGGCGGCGCTTCACGATCTCTTCGAGTCCGACAAAGGCACCACCGCAGACGAAGAGGATCTTTTCCGTATTCACCTGGATGTATTCCTGTTGAGGGTGCTTGCGGCCGCCCTGCGGCGGCACATTGCAGATCGTGCCCTCGAGCATCTTGAGGAGGGCCTGCTGCACGCCCTCGCCAGAGACATCACGGGTGATGGAAACATTCTCGGTCTTGCGTCCGATCTTGTCGATCTCGTCGATGTAGACGATGCCCATCTCAGCGCGTTTCACATCGTAGTCGGCGGCTTGGAGAAGCCGGAGGATGATGTTTTCGACGTCCTCTCCCACATAACCCGCCTCGGTCAGGGTGGTCGCGTCAGCGATGCAGAAAGGCACGTTCAACAGGCGCGCGAGAGTCTTCGCGAGGAGCGTCTTGCCCGAGCCGGTCGGCCCAATGAGCAGGATGTTGCTCTTCTCGATTTCGACATCCTCGAACTTCGCAAATTGCCCGTGGGCCTTCACCTTGGCGGGCACGGCGAACTGCTGGAGACGCTTGTAGTGATTGTGCACCGCCACGGTGAGGACCTTCTTGGCGTGCTCCTGCCCGATCACGTATTGATTCAGGCTCTCAAAGAGTTCCTTCGGCTTGGGCACGGTGAGCTCGGCGGAGATTTCCTCCTCCTCGTGCTCTTGAAGTTCCTTTTCAAGAATACCACGGCAGACGTTGATGCAGCCGTCGCAAATGTAGACGCCCGGACCGGCGATCAGTTTTTTGACTTCCGCGTGGCTCTTGCCGCAGAAGGAGCACATCGTGAGATTGGACGCTCTGGCCATAGGAGGAAAATCGGGAAGGGACGGCAACGACGGCTACCGGAGGGGAGAAGGTATTCTATCCAAGCCGCTTCGGAAAGCGAGTTGGAATTTAAATTTTCAGAATGACAAAATTAAACGGAGAAATCTTGGAATTTCCGCAGTGCTCCCGAGGGTGTGGGTCGCTGGGACAGTGACCGCCTTTTCGCCACGGATCCGGATCATACCGGCAAGACCGGCAGCAATGCCCATCTCGATGTCGCGGTCGGCGTCCCCGATGATCCAAGACTGGCCCAAGTCGATCGCAAACCTCTCGGTGGCCGCGAGGATCATTCCAGGATCGGGCTTCGCGGGATAATCCTCCGGACCGCCACTGCCAGTGTGGCAGTAGATCGCGTCGAAGGCCTCTCCACCGGCGCGGAGCAGTCCGGCCATTTGGTCGTGGATCTTTTCCAGAGTCTCGCCGGTAATCAATCCCTTGCCGACGCACTTCTGGCTCGTCACAACGATGGCAAGGTAGTGCCGTTCGCGGATGAAGCGGAGAGCCTCCATGATGCCCGGGTTCAGATGGAAGGCTCCGGGAGAGAGGACGTAACCGTCACCGGGCGATCGGTTCACAACTCCATCGCGGTCAAAAAAAACGCAGCGGCGCAGGGGACGCGTCATGAGCCGGCCGGAAAAGGGAGATGGTAGGCTTTCACCATTGTCGCATCCGCGGTGAAGGTGAGATGGTTGAACGGGATCGCCCCCCCGGCGAGAAACTGGCACGAGGTGTCTTCGGGGCCAGCGGTGAACTCGCAGACCGGGCTCGAAACGCAACTGCTGAGAACCCCGCCGCTGAAGAGGGTGACGGCCCGGTGGAGATGCCCTGAAAAGATCCCGCGCAGTCGATCGCCGGCCTTAGCGGCAAGGGCGCGTTGGAAGTCGGCACCATTGGTAACGAGAAGGTGCTCGTCGATCCATTTTGATCCGATCGGAGTAAGCGGGTAGTGGACAAAAACAGCCACCGACTTGGTGCCGGAAATGCGGTCGAGCACGGCCGACATCTGGGAGTCGCTGAGATGACCGTGCGGTCCCTCCTCAGGGGGTACCCTGCCGTCCATTACGAAAAATTCGACCTTCTCCCCGGCGGCTCCGGCAATTCGGTAACAGAGTCGGCCCCCGAGGACGGTGAGCGGCTCGAGAGGGCCGAAGGCGAGCGCCTCCCGCATCATGGACGCCTCATCGTGATTTCCCGCGGCGTAGTAGACCGGAGCCGGCAGATCGGCCAGCACTTGGGCAGCAAGGGCGAAGGAGGCGGGATCGGGATCGTTCACCACGTCACCGGTATGGACGATGAAATCCGGCACGAAGGGCAACGCGCGAATCCCCGCAACGAGCGCCTCGGCTCGCTGACAGGAGTTCGCCCCGCGGATCATGTGGGAGCGATCAGGTCCGAAGTGGGTGTCACTGATGTGGATGACTTCGAGCACGGCGCCGCAGGGGTCAGGGGTTGGCGGGCAAGGAGTGGGAGAGGAACCAATCGTAGAGCAAGGGGTTCGAGTAGGCCTCGGTCCACGAATCATGCCCGGCCTCCGGGTAAATCGTCAAGTTGACCCCCTGGTTGCCCGACTTCCTCAGCGCCTCGACGAGCCGGATCGACTCATCGGGAACAACGACGGAGTCCTTGCCGCCGTGAAAGGCCCAGACCGGGAGGTGGGGTATGAGCCGCATCTTGTAGGGGATACCGCCACCGCATACCGGAGCAATCGCAGCAAAACGATGCGGCGCGAGCGTTGCGAAATGCCAGGTGCCGTAGCCGCCCATGCTGAGGCCGGTGAGGTAAATCCGCGAGGCGTCGACCCGGTGGCTCTCCTCAAGCGAGTCGATCAAATCGAGAATGGGCTGCTCAGTCCACCACTCATCTTTCGGGCACTGGGGGGAGGCGAGAATGAAGGGGAACTTCCGTCCGCCCGCGACGAGTTTGGGAGGACCGTGCTTGGCGACGTCGGCAAGTTGATCGCCCCGCTCCCCGGCCCCGTGAAGAAAGACGACGAGAGGCCAGCGCTTCTCCGGATCGGCCTCGTAGCCCTCGGGGAGCGTCAGGAGGTATTCGAGATGAAGTAGCCCCGTCGCGGGTTTTTCGAACACCTCGTGGGTGGGTTCCGCTGCGAACGCCGAAAGCGAGATCGCAAGGCAGGCGAGCGAGAGACGGCAGCGCGGCAAATTCATCGTTTTGAGGATACCCCGCCGACCACACGCCGCCAGCGAAAAAGCAAGCGATCCCTTTTCACGCCGACGATGGGACAAGCCGGGATCACGACATCTACCTCATCCATCGGCGCATCGAGGCGAGGGTTCCCCCATAGGGAGGCAGGGTCAGGAAGAGGTCTTTCAACCAGTAGCGGCGGGTCACGGCACGGGTCCAGGTGAACGATTCGAAGCCGGCGCGACCGCGATAACGGCCCATTCCACTGGCACCGACGCCCCCGAAGGGCAGCGCGAGGTTCACCGCCTGTTTCACCGCGTCGTTGAAGCAGACCGAACCCGAACGCACCGCCCCGGCGATGCCTTCCAGCGTCGCGCAATCGCGCGAAAACGCGTAGATCGCCAGGGGTGCAGGCAGCGCCGCAAGCCTCGCGAGAGTCTCGTCGAGATCGTTGTAGCCGACCACGGGAAGGACAGGACCGAAAATCTCCTCACGCATCGAGGGATCTTCCCAGCAGGCCTTCGGGAGGATTCGGGGGGCGAGGATCCGTGAAACCGGATCGTCCTTGCCGACTATCACAACATCACCCTGACAAATACTTAAAATTCGCTCGTAATGGAACTCGTTCACGATCGCGGCGAGGTCGCGAGGCACCTCGAAACCGTAGACTCGTTCGAGGAGCGAGCGCGTTTTCGCGACGAAAGCCTCCCTCATGGATTCGGGCACGAGCACGAAGTCGGGAGACACGCAGGTCTGGCCCGCGTTGAACCACTTGGCCGAGACAATGCGGGGGACGGCGAGATCGAGGTCGACCTCCTCGGTGAGGAGGCAGGGGCATTTACCACCGAGTTCGAGGGCGACGGGGACGAGGTGGCGCGCCGCCGCCGCCGCGTAGAGGCGTCCGACCCGTTCGCCTCCCGTGTAGAAGAAAAAGTCGAAAGGCTGCTCGAGCAGGGCGGCTCCGACGTCCGGACCGCCACAGACGACGGTGACGTGCCCCGGTTCAAAAACACCCGAAAGGATCTTCGAAAGGACCGCAGCAGTCTTCGGAGCGAACTCCGACGGCTTTAAAACGACGGCGTTTCCGCCGGCAACGGCGGCAATGAGCGGGCTCAGGGAGAGCTGGAAAGGATAATTCCACGGTGCCGCGATCAGCACGACACCGTGGGGCTCACGACGAATTTCGCTGCGGGCGGGCAGGACGAAGAAAGGATTTCCGACCCGACTGGGTCTCGACCAGCGACGGAGTTGCCGTCGGAAAAGGCGTATTTCGGTAAGCACGAAATGGACTTCAGCGAGCCAAGCCTCGAGCCCCGGCTTGCCCAAGTCCGCCGCGAGCGCCTCGAGAATGCCATCCGTCTCGGCGGAGATGGCGGATTCGAGCCGGCCGAGCGCGGCGAGGCGATCGCTGAGAGGGCGGGTTTTCCCGGATTGCCAGAAGGCCCGGGCTTCGGCGAAAGCCGCCAAAGGATCGTGCAGGGAGATTGTCGAAGTTTCGTCCATCTTTCTCTAGGGCGCGTATCACTCCCCGGCGAGATCCGACCCGCCGCAAACCGCAGTCATGACCGATACGATCCGAGAAGAGCTTCGTCGAAAAAATTTGTCGACGAATTCATGGGCTGAAACGATGAATAGCCCGATGGGCTTCGGCCGCAATGCTCCGAAAACGCGGGGCGGCGGTAGAACCGTTAGAAACATGAAGGACTTGGGCTCGACAGGTGCGGGTGATCCCGCCAAAAAGGTGATCATCATTGGAGGCGGTCCAGGAGGAGTGTCCAGCGCTCTGCTGCTCGCCAGCCGTGGCATTCAAGTGGACCTCTTCGAGAAGCAGGATCGCCTTGGTGGCCGCACCGGCTGTCACGAGGAGATGGGTTACCGCTTCGACATCGGCCCGACTTTCCTGATGATGAAGTCGCTTCTCGACCGGATCTTCATCGAGGCGGGCATGGATTCAGCCGACTACTTGGAGTTCGTCCGACTCGATCCGATGTATGAATTGCGGTTCGACGATGAGATCTTCCGCGCCTGCAACAACAACGAAGACACCAAGAGGGAAATCGAGCGCCTCTTCCCCGGCCAAGGGGGGGCGATGGATGTGTTTTTGAAAAAGGAAAAGGCCCGCTTCAAAAGCCTCCTGCCCGCCTTTCAGCGCGATTTTTCTGATCCGGTTCGTTCGCTCCGCCCTGATCTGCTTCCGGCCCTGCCGCACCTCTCCTTGGGCTCATCCGTTTTCGATAACCTGAAGCGGTATTTCACCGACGAGAAATTGGCTTTGTTGTTCTCCTTCCAGAGCAAGTATCTGGGGATGTCGGCCTGGGAGTGTCCGGGAGCCTTTGCGATGCTCTCCTACATGGAGCACGAGCACGGCATTTACCACACCATCGGCGGCCTCGCCGAGATCCCGAGGGCTTTCGCCCGCGCCGCCGAGGATTGCGGTGCGCGCATCCACACCGGCACGCCAGTGAAACAGCTCCTCCTCGATGGTCGCAAGGTCACGGGTGTCGAGTTAGAGAACGGTGAGAAGGTCCACGCGGACAGCGTCATCATCAACGCGGACTTCGGCCACGCGATGACCCACCTCATCCCGGACGGGGCGCTCAAAAAATATACCAAGGAAAAACTCGAGAGCATGAAGTTCAGCTGCTCGACCTTCATGATGCACCTCGGCGTCGACAAGCTCTACGACCTACCGCATCACAGCATCGTCTTCGCACGTGACTACAAGAAGAACGTCGAGGAGATCTTCAAGTTGAACCGCAGCTCTGACGACCTCTCCTTCTACGTCCGCAACGCGAGCGTGACCGATCCGACCCTCGCCCCAGAAGGCAAATCGAGTCTCTATATCCTCGTCCCGACCCCCAACCTTGACGGCGACCTTGATTGGGACGAGATCCAAGGCCGCTATCGCAGCCTTGTTTTCAAGGCCTTCGCCGAGCGCCTTGGCATCGACGACCTCGAACAGCACATCGAAGTCGAAAAAATCTACACTCCGAGGACCTGGAGCACCGAGCTCGACATCTTCAAGGGAGCCACCTTCAACCTTTCGCACTGCCTGAGCCAGATGGCGTGGATGCGGCCACGGAACCGATTCGAAGAGTTCAAGAACTGCTTCCTCGTCGGAGGAGGCACCCATCCGGGGAGCGGTCTACCCACGATTTTCGAATCCGCGAGGATTGCTTCCAACCTGATCTCGGATACTTTCGGGCTTCGATACCAAAAGACCGAAATCACCGCATGATCAATGGAAAATCCCCCCGCAACAAACGCGTCGTCGTGGTTGGAGCCGGACTTGGAGGCCTCTCCGCGGCCGCCTCGCTGAGGGCCGAAGGGTTTGACGTCGAAGTCGTCGAGAAAAACGAGCGCATCGGCGGCAAGCTGAATTTCCGCGAGATCGGTGGCTACGGCTTTGACCTGGGCCCCTCCATCTTCACTCTCCCCCAATTTTTCGAGAGCGTCTGGGCTCGGGCTGGGAAGCGGATGGAAGACTACGTCGGTCTCGAAAAAGTATCGCCTCACTGGCGCAATTTCTTTGAGGACGGCCTTGTCCTCGACCTCCACGAGGACATGGTCCGGATGAAGGCCGAACTTGCCAAGCTCCCTGGAGATCCGGAGACGCTCTGGAAACAATTCGAGGCCTTCCTCGCCTACGGCCGCGAGCAGTATCACCTCGTCGATGAAGGTTACTTCCGGGAGGGACTCGACAATCTCTGGGAGATGCTCCGTTACTACGGCTGGCGGCTCATCTTCAAGATGGACCATCGGCATTCCATGTCGGAGTCGATCGCGAACCACTTCGAGGAAGAGCATCTCCGCCACATCTTCGAATACTTCATCAAGTATGTCGGCTCCTCCGCGCTCGACGCGCCCGGCTACATGAACCTGATGCCGCTCATCCAGTTCGACTATGGCCTCTGGTATGTGAGGGGCGGCATGTATCAACTCGCCCTCGGCCTCGGACGACTCCTCGACGATCTCGGGGTGGACGTGCACCTCAACCGCGAGGTCGCCTCGATCGACCGCAGCGGTAACCGTGTCACCGGCATCACCCTGACCGATGGGGAGAAGATCGCGGCCGACTATGTGGTCTGCAACATGGAGGTGATCCCCGCCTACCGGAAACTCCTCTCCGAGCCGCCCGCTTTTCTGAAAAAGCTGGAGAAATTCGCACCGGCTTGCTCCGGTCTCGTCCTGCACTTGGGCACCGACCGCATTTACGAGCAGCTCGCCCATCACAACTTCTTCTTTTCGAAGAACCAGCACAAGCACTTCGACACCGTCTTCAAGCGTGGCGAACTGCCCGAAGACCCGACGATTTACTTGGTTGCCCCGACCCGCACCGACCCCTCGAAGGCGCCCGCCGGTCACGATAATCTCAAGATCCTGCCGCACATCCCCCCGATCAATCCCGACAAGCCTTTGACGCACGACGATTACGTTGCCCTGAAAGACCGGGTCATCGACAAGCTCGAGCGGATGGGCCTGACCGACCTGCGGAAGCACATCGTGGTCGAGGACCTTCTCACTCCCGTCGACATCGAGCGAATGTATCACTCCAATCGCGGATCGATCTACGGGGTGGTGAGCGACTGGAAGCTCAACCAAGCCTTCAAGGCACCCAAGCAGTCGTCGAAATACGCGAACCTCTTTTTTACCGGCGGCAGTGTGAATCCCGGCGGGGGCATGCCCATGGCCGTGCTCTGCGGACAAAAGGTCTGCGACCGCATCGTCAAAAGGGAAGGGCGCAGCTCCTGACCCAACCGCCCCAAGGGAAGATCGCATGGACTTCATCCTTTGGATCTTCCTCGCTTCCAACTTTCTTTTCTGGTTGGCCGGCTGGAGCGTGTTCCTCCGCTTTCGCGAACTACCCCGGGTCGATCCCGCCGTCCCGATATCCGGGTTAAAACTCTCCGTCGTCATTCCGGCCCGCAATGAGGAGGATAACCTCTCGAGGCTCCTGCCTTCGCTGTGCGATCCGTCCTTCGCGGCGCACGAGATTCTCGTAGTCGACGACCATTCCACGGACCGAACCGCGGAGGTCGCGCGCGAACACGGAGCGACCGTGATTCCCGGATCCGCCCTTCCCCAAGGCTGGTATGGCAAACCCTGGGCCTGCCAGCAAGGGGCTGACGCCGCCACTGGCGAGTGGCTCCTTTTCCTCGATGCGGATCTCATCGTCTCGCCAGGTGGTTTGCGCCGGCTCGCCGCCCTTGCGGTGGCGGAGCCAACGGCGGTCCATTCGGTCGGGCCCTGGCATCGCATCGATCGTGCCTACGAGGAGCTTTCGGCCTTTTTCAACGCGATCATGATCCTCGGGATGAACGCCTTCACCGTGAAGGGCTCGGGCGCCCGCGAGATCGGGCTGTTCGGTCAGGCGATGCTCCTGTCGAAGCCGAGCTACGAAGCGGTCGATGGGCACTGCCGCGTGAAGGCGAAGGTGCTGGAAAATTTCCACCTTTCCCGCGATTTCCGCGAGGCCGGCATCGCCTGTCGTTGCTACCTCGGTAGGGGGACCCTGACGATGCGCATGTTCCCGGGCGGCTTCGGTGATCTCGTCGCGGGCTGGAGCAAGGGATTTGTCTCCGGGGCGGGCAACACCCCGCGCGGCGCGATGATTGGGATCTCGGCCTGGCTTTCCGGGCTGATCATGATCACGATCGCCCTCGCGTTCCTCCCGGTCGCCGACTTTCATCAGCAGCTCTTCATCGGGCTTCTCTACCTCCTCGGCGTGATCCAATGCCGCCACGTCTTTCGGCACGCCGGGAGTTTCCATTACCTCAACGCGGTCTTCTTTCCGATCTCCCTCGTTTTTTATCAGGCGGTATTTTTCCGGGCCCTGCGGCGCAAGAAGGCCGGGGGAAAAGTAAGCTGGAAGGGACGTGATGTGGCTTGAGCTATCCAACTTCTGGATCATCATCCTGAATGCCCTGGGCATTCCAATGATCCACCTCGGGATCTCGTGGCTTTTCACGAAGCTCGACCGCGGACGTTTCGATCCCGGGTCGTGGGTCTTCCGCGGCCGGCCGATCGAGGAAGGTGGTGGCATCTACCAGACCCTCTTCCGGATTCGCCGTTGGAAGCACCTGCTTCCCGATGCGGCGCCTTGGTTCGACGGCTTCGCCAAGGGCAAACTCGCCGACAAGGATCCCGCCTACCTTCGCGCTTTTATCGCCGAGACCTGTCGAGGCGAGGCGGCTCATTACGCCCAGGTCCCGGGACTTCTCCTCACCCTGATCTGGAATCCTTGGCCCGTCGCAGCGATCGTGATGATCGTCTATGCCTTCGCCTCGAACCTGCCCTGTCTCGTCCTGCAGCGTTTCACTCGCGCAAGGCTGCGGGGATTACTCGAAGACCTCGAGACGCCAGGCGGTTGAAGACCCAGTCAAGTTAGGAACCAAAGCGCCACGATCAGCGCCCGCGGCTCCAAAAACTTTGAAATCTACCGCTTGGGAGTCTTAGCAGAGTGCGGTTAAAAACAGACCTGTCCCCAAACTTTGATGGAGACCCAAATTTGACCGGGAGTGGTGGAAGGGCGTGGAGCATAGCGGAATCGAACCGCTGACCTTCTCATTGCGAACGAGACGCTCTACCAACTGAGCTAATGCCCCTTTTCCAAATCGGGCTGAAAGTTAGACGGAAAGGGCGGAGGTGGCAAGCGGAAGAGGCGTCCTCGGGCTCCCGCCCCTCACGGGCCGAAAATCCGGTCGAAAAATACCTTCATCGCCTCCCACGACTTCGCGTCGGCCTCGGGCTGGTAGGCGGCGCCCTTCGAGGGATCGTCACCAGCCATCTTCTGCGTGAAGGCGTGGACGGCTCCGGGGTAGGCGACGAACTCGTATTTCACCCCGGCCGCCTTCATCTCGCGATGAAAATCCTCAACCTCGCCCGGCGGGACAAAAGGATCATCGGCCCCGTGCAGGACGAGGACCTCGCAGGAAATCCGATTCGCATCCCCGGGCTTCGGGCTACTGAGCCCCCCATGGAAGCTGACAATGCCGCGAATGTCCGTGCCGGACCGGGCAAGCTCGAGGACACCGACTCCACCGAAGCAATAGCCGAC
>NEUQ01000038.1 GCA_002288445.1 Verrucomicrobiia bacterium Tous-C2TDCM
GGCGGTGATTGAAGGCATGCTGGTCGGAAACCTCTGGCAACTTCAAGTAAAGAGACATGACGAAATTCTATCCAGATTCGTTCATTTGACCAGTGTCTTTTTCCGGATCGCGCCTTTGCCAGACCGTCCCGCTTGTGTATCATCACGCTCCCATACGTTTTCCAACCCCCAACCGCCCCAGACCCATGCCCTTCCAATTCACCGGATTCGCCGACGAGGCCGAAAAATCTCTTGATGGACAAATCGCCACGCTCAAGGAAGCGGGCTGGAGCGCGATCGAGCTTCGTCTCGTCAACGGAAAGAGCATCTGCGACCACACCGAGGAAGAATGGCAGGCGGTGCGCGCACAGCTCGAGGCCGACGGCATCGAGATCGTCGGCTTCGGCGGCCAGATCGGAAACTGGGCGCGTCCCGTGACCTCGGATTTCCAGAAGGACATCGACGAACTCAAGCGAGTCGCTCCGCGGATGCGTTCGGTCGGCGCGAAGTATCTCCGCATCATGTCCTGGCCGAATGACAAGGAGGCTCCCCTCTCCCGTGAGGATTGGAAGGCCGAGGTCGTCCGCCGTCTCCGCGAGCTCGCCCCCATCGCCGAAGCCGAGAGCGTCATCCTCGCCCACGAGAATTGCAGCGGTTACGGGGAAACGCCCGAAGGATTCCTCGAGCTGATCGAAGCGGTGCCGAGCCCCGCCTTCAAACTCATCATCGACACCGGCAACAACAGCCTGCACGACAACAACAACGAATCGACCTGGGACTACTACACGAAGTGCCGCGATCACATCGTGCACGTGCACATCAAGAGCGCGAAGCCAAATCCCGAAGGAGGGGACTGGATCACCTGCCACGTCGACGAGGATGCCGTGCAGCGCCGCATCATCGAAGACCTCGAGAAGACCGGCTACGACGGCTGGCTCTCGATCGAGCCGCACATCAAGGCCGCGATTCACGCCGGCCAAGATGTCGATGACTCGGGCGAAGCCCGCAAGGTCTGGGTCGAATACACCCGTCGCCTCGAGAAGCTCGTGAAGGAAGTCGCCGGATGAGGCGTTTTCTCTGCGGCGTGGTGTGTCTGCTCGGCGGAGTTCTCCCTCCGGCCACGCTCCACGCGGCCGAGCGCCCGAACGTGCTCTGGTTTGTCGTCGACGACATGTCGGCGAATTTCTCCTGCTACGGGGAAACCACGATCGCGACGCCCCGCGTCGATGCCCTGGCGAAGGAGGGCACGCGTTTCACCCGCGCCTACGTCACCGCGCCGGTCTGTTCGCCTTGCCGCTCCGCCCTCATCACGGGCATGTATCAGACCACGATCGGCGCGCACCAGCACCGCAGCGGCCGTGGGGCCCTGAAAATCCATCTGCCCGATGGAATCGAGCCGATCCCGGCGATCCTGCGACGGGCAGGCTACCACACCTGCATCGGGAGCGGTCTCGTCGCCAATCCGACTTCCGGCAAGGGCGGCAAAGCCAAGAGCAAAGGCAAAGGCAAAGGCAAATCCAGTCTCGGCAAGACCGACTACAATTTCGAATACGATCCCGCGATCTACGATGACGCCGACTGGAGCACGCGGGCCGACGGGCAACCCTTTTTCATGCAGGTGCAACTCCCCGGCGGCAAATTGCGCGAGGGGCCGATGGACCAGCGCGAGGAGAAATTCCGCAGCAAAGTGCGCGACGCTTTTGGCGAGACGACCGATCCGGCCAAGGTCGTGCTGCCGCCGCATTACCCCCGCGACCCGGTGCTGCTGCAGGATTGGGCCGACTACCTCGACTCCGTGCGCCTGACCGATCGCCACGTCGGACAAGTGATCGATCGTCTCAAGGCCGGGGGCCTGCTCGATTCGACCCTCGTGGTTTTCATGACCGATCACGGCATCAGTCATGCGCGGGGCAAACAGTTCCTCTACGACGAGGGCACGCACGTTCCCCTCGTAGTGCGCGGTCCCGGCATCGCCGCCGATGCGGTGCGTGAGGATCTCGTCGAACACATCGACCTCGCCGCCCTGACCCTCGCGGCCACCGGTCTCAAGGTTCCCGACTGGATGCAGGGACGGGATCTCTTCGCCAAAGGCTACCAGCCGCGCACCGATGTCTTCGCCGCACGCGATCGCTGCGACGAAACCGTCGAGAAAATCCGCAGCCTCCGCACCGATCGGTTTCTCTACATCCGCAATTACCATCCCCAGCGCCCCCACCTTCAGCCGAACCGCTACAAGGACGCCAAGGATATCCTCATCGCCCTGAGGGCTGGTCACGAAGCGGGTAACCTTTCACCCTTGACCGAACAACTGCTTTTTGCCCCGACGCGCCCCGCCGAGGAACTTTACGACACCCGGGCTGATCCCTGGCAAAACCACAATCTTGCGGGCGATCCCGGCCAGACTGCGACACTGGTAGAGCTGCGCGGCAGGCTCGATGCGAGACTGGCCTCCACGAAGGATCCCGCGCCCGAGAGCGAGGCGATGTATGACAGCGACATGGCAGAATATCTGAAGAAAGCCGACGCCGCGATCGAAGCCAATATCGCGCAGATGAAGCATTGGGCCGCGGAGGGAAAGTGATGGGTTCCACCTGTCCGACTCCGGCAATTGCCTAAGCGATGCCACGACCCCTTTGGTCGAGGCGTCGGAGGGGTGACGAACCTCAGACCTCGTCTCGGGATTCCCCGGCCACATGGCCGCGAAGTTTCGCCTCGATGAAGGGCCCAAGGTCGCCATCCATGACGTGCTGGATATTGCTGGTCTCGCAGCCGGTGCGGTGGTCTTTGACCATCTGATAGGGCTGGAAGACGTAGGAGCGGATCTGGCTGCCGAAGCCGATTTCACCCTTCTCGCCGTAGACGCGCTCCATCTCGGAGCGTTTCTTGTCCTCCTCGATCTGGAGGAGTTTGCCTTTGAGAATCTTCAGGGCGAGGTCGCGGTTCTTGTGCTGGCTGCGTTCGATCGTGCATCGCACCATCACGCCGGAAGGAAGGTGGCGCATCAAGACGCCGGTCTCGACCTTGTTCACATTCTGTCCGCCCTTACCACCTGACCGCATCGTCGTGATCTCGAGATCCTTTTCATCGACCTCCAACTCGGGCTCTTCCTCGAGATCGGGAGTGGCGTCGATGCTGGCGAACGAGGTATGCCGCCGCGCCTGGGAGTCGAAGGGAGAGATGCGCACGAGCCGATGCACCCCGCGTTCGCAATTCAGGTAGCCGTAAGCGTTTTCGCCCTCAAAGCGGAGGGTCGCGCCCCGCAGGCCGACTTCTTCACCCTCCTGCACGTCGATCATCTCGACCTTGAAGCCCTGCTGCTGACCCCAGCGCTGGTACATCCTCACGAGCATATCGGCCCAGTCGCAGGCCTCGGTGCCGCCAGCACCGGCGTGGACGGTCAGGTAGGCGCCCTCACGGTCGTGGGGACCACTGAGGAGGGTCTGCAGTTCAATCTTGTCGAGCACCGTTTGGATCGACTCGATTTCCTTGAGCACTTCGAGAGCGGCGCTTTCGTCGCTTTCCTCAAGTGCCATTTCTACGAGCACGGGTAGGTCGGAAATCCTCGCTTGGATCTCGCGCACGGGGAGGACCTTGTTCTTGAGCGCGGCCACTTCACCCATCTTGCTCTGGGCACGAGTCTTGTCCTCCCAGAATTCGGGAAGGTTCATCTCGGCTTCGACAGCCTCGAGCTGGGCTTCCAGTCTCGGGAAGTCAAAGATACCGCCTGAGCTCCGAGAGCCTGGCCTGCAAGGACTCCGTGGCGACAGCCTGGAGCTTTTCTCTGGTCTCTTCGTTCATGGCGGGGCAAAGAGGTTCCACAGATCGGGGAAAGTTCAAGGGGGGTTTCACACTCTTGTCGGAATTTGCGTTGGAACTGATCCGGAGGGAAGATGGGAGGGATTACTCGCTCCCCTCCCCTTTTCGATGAAAGCCCGCGGCACCCTCATCAGGCGTTTCCCGCTGACGGAGACGAGCCTGATCGTGCACTGGTGCACCCGCGACAGCGGGATCGTGAAGACAGTGGCGAAGGGAGCGCGCCGCCCCAAAAGCCCGTTTGCGGGAAGGCTCGACCTCTTTTACTTATGCGAACTCGAGATCCATCCGGCGAAGGAGGGCGATCTTCATCTTCTCAAAGATCTGAAAGTGGATCGTGCCCGCCTCGGTCTGAGGCGCAACTACCTCCAGACCCTAGCGGCATCCTATTTTGTGAAGCTGATCGATCTCGTCTCGGAGGACGGCACGCCCCTGCACGAATTGGCTGATCTGCTGGACCGAGGCCTCGATTATCTCGACGGCAAGGATGCCGATCGCAGGGCCGTCCTGCATTTTGAAAAACAGCTGGCCGCCTCCCTCGGGGTGGCCGAGCCGGGGACCGAGCCCTATCGTTCGATCGGAGCCCACTTCGGCGGAGTGCCCCCGCAACGATCCGAACTGATGGACCGGATCGGCTGACCGATGTCACATTTCCCACGACGACAAAAAGCTCCGGTAGGAGACGTCTTTTCCCGTCACGCTGAAATCCCCGAATTCCGCCTTCCATGTCACGATTGTTCAGCCATTCCCGCCATCGTTTGGCGGGCATCTTTTTTTTGGTGATGTCAAGCGCGGTGCAAAGCCGGTCGCAGACCATCGAGGAAGGCCTCGACATCGTTTCCGGGCTGGGACCCGTCACTGTGAAAAGCGAGGACCTCGGGGGCGTGCAGCTCGGAACCGGACTCTGGGAGTATCACACGGAGATCACGCACGATGGAACGGACTCGATCAGGGCACAGCTACCGAACCGGTCGACCAGCTCGCTGACCACGAGCGTCGAGGGTCCGGCCATCATTTCCTTTTGGTGGAGGATCTCGGCGCAACGCACTTTCGATACGCTCTATTTCCGAACGGCTGGCGACGTCGGCTTCATCCAGATGCCGTCCGATCCCCAGCAGGCTCCAACTTGGGAGCCGCGCACCTTCCAGGTCGATACCGGAACGCAACCGGTCGAGTGGTTCTTCCAACGTTATTCCAGCCTTCCAGCCGGCGGCACGGGAGAAGCTTGGATCGACCAATTCGTCGTCACACCGATACCGAACAATCCGGCTCTTCAGGGGGCCGTGGAAAACTTTACCCATGAGCTCCACAGCACGGACTGGGGGTCCGCTCCATTCGACGGGGCGCTCAACAGCTCGGTCGCAAAAAGTGGTCCGGTGGACCCGGGCGGGACTTCTTCGATGGTTTTCGAGATCGATGGGCCGGCAACGATCGCCTTCGACTGGGGTATCGCCTCGGATCCGACTGACAACTCGTTTTTGCAGTTTTTGGTGGACAATGAAAGCTACGGCTCGATCGAGGGAAATCAGGATCTCCACCGCCGCGCCTTTGAAGTTCCACCCGGAACCCATCAATTGAAATTCGCCTTTGTTCGAGACGCCTCCAGCGGCGATCCGTTTTATGCGGGACCCAGCGAAGGCTATCTCGACGATCTGGTGATCACGTCTTTTGGCGAGAACGCCCAGCTGGCGGACGCGATCGACCTCGCCACCGGAGTTTTCAGCAACGCCTGGACCCGACAGACAACGACGACCCACGATGGATCCGACGCCGCTTCCGTCTCCGCACCGACCTCCGACGTGGCGAGACGCCTCTATGTGAAGATCCCCGATGGGGCCGGCCTGCTCTCCTTTTGGACAAAGACAAACGTCGCCCCGGAGAACGCGCTGTTCCGGGTGCTTGTCGATGGCACGAAGGTGCTTGAGCGAACCGACATCGGCGATTGGCGAAAAACCGAGGTGAACCTCAGCGCGGGGACGGGCCGCCTGCTCGAGGCGATCCTCTTCCGAGATCCCTCCTCTAATCCGACGATATCCTCCGCCTTTTTCGACGAGGTCGTCTTCCTACCCGGAATCAACAACTTTCAGCCGGATCTCTCAATCGGTCCGCGCAGCCAGACGCCGAGAGGAGAGGGGTTCTTCAACGCCTCCGGAGCCGGGCAGCAGGCGGTGGTTCGAGCGAGGTCGCGGCGTCCGGTCGGTCTCTACGAGATCCGGGCATCGAACGGCTCCTCCTCGGATCGGGATGAAATCGGTCTTCGGGGCAGTTGGAGCGATCGCGATTTCGAGGTCCTCCTCGTTGTGAGGGAGGATGGAAAGCGGCTGAATTACACCGCAGCGTTCAAGACGGGACTCTTTTCAACCGTCGAACTCGCCCCCACCGAATCCGAAACCCACGAAATCTGGGTGGTGCGCAAACCGGGGTCCTCCAGTCGCTCCCACTCATTGAGGGTGACGGGACGTTCCACGACTTCACCCGCAAAAATCGATGTGGTGAAGACGAGGCTAACGATCACCAAATAGCTCCGACTCACCACCCGGTGATCTCGCGGGGATGCACAAGCGTGACGTCCTCCGGCCAGACCGCTCCCTCCAGGATCCAGCGTCGCAGGATCTCGAGACGCACTCCCCAGATCTTGTCGGGAGCGGGGGGCATGGCCCGCTGATGGAGGGGATCGAGCGTCATCACGGTGATGAGCGGACTTTTGTCAGGATCTCCCGGGATGATCGCGGGCGGCGTCGTCCCCGTCGACAGAGCGAGGGCGCGGGTCTCGAGGATGAAGTTGCCGTTCCGGGGCGCGTCCTCGCGGTTGTGGCATTCGAGACAATTGATGATGAGAAGCGGCCGCACCTGCGTTTTGAAATCGATCGGACCATCGGGCACTTTTTCCGGCCAGGTCGGATCGGTCGGATCGGAGTTTGGAGCCCCTTCCTTGTCCGCAAGACCGGCACTCTCGTAGCTGGGGTCGCCACAGCCTGACGAAACCACTAAAACGAGCGCGGAAACGACGTACAGGAGAGGGTGGTGAACCACTTTCATCTCGAGAATGTATCGTCCCTTGCCATCCCTGTCTCGGCATCTTCTGTGGAAATCTTCGGGCAGATCGCAAAATGCGACAAGTGAGGGCTGGACTCCAGCGCGGCGATTCGCTAGAACCGGGAAAACCGTGGACTCCGAAACCTACCTCCGACCCGGGCTCGCTCTTGCCATCGGGCTGCTCATCGGCCTCCAGCGGGAACGCGTCAAGGAGGGGCCCGCGGGAATCCGCACCTTCGCCTTGATCGCTTTGGCGGGCTACCTCATCGGAGTCGTCGGGGCCGGCTTGGGGGGGTGGGTTGTCTGCGGGGGAGTCGTCTTTCTCGCCGCAATCCTCGTGACCGGAAACGTTCTCGCCGCGCGCAGGAATGCAGATTATGGGGCCGGCGCCACGACCGAGGTTGCGGCGCTGCTTGTCTTCACGATCGGAATCTACCTCGCCGATCCCGAGAATGACCGAGGCCCGGCCGTTCTTTTCGCGGGAGTGACCGCGCTGCTCCTCCACTACAAAACACCGCTGCACCGTTTCGTGCGGGGATTGGGCCCCGAAGACGTGCGGGCGATCATGCAGTTCGTCCTCATCACGCTGGTCGTCCTTCCGGTGCTACCGAACCAGACCTACGGCCCCTTCGATGTCTTCAATCCCTTCAAGGCCTGGATGATGGTGGTGCTCATCGTCGGAATCGGCCTCGGCGGCTACCTTGCCTATCATCTCGCGGGGACTCGAGTCGGCACACTCCTCAGCGGAATCCTCGGCGGCCTCGTCTCGAGCACCGCGACCACCGTGACCGCATCCCGCTTCGCACGCCATGAGGAGAGCCGCGTCACCGCCGCCGCCATCATCATCCTGCTTGCGTCGTCGATCTCGGTCCTCCGCATCCTCGTGGAGGTGGCAGTGGTGAATCCGCAAGATCTTCGCGAGACGGCGCCTCCCCTCGCCTGCTTTTTCTTCGCCTTCCTTCTATTCACCCTCCTGCTCTACTGGCGACGCTCCGCCGAGGTCCTCCACCTCGATCCGCCGGGGAACCCGGCCGGGCTCAGACCGGCGTTGTTCTTCGGGCTTCTCTTCGTCGTGGTCCTCTTCGGCGGCGCGGCGGCGCGGCACTACCTCGGAGACGCGGGCCTCTACGGCATCGCAGTGGCCTCTGGTCTTACCGACATCGATGCGATCACCCTCTCGACAGCGGATCTGGTGAGAACGGGGTCGCTCGATCCATCGACCGGTTGGCGGGTCATTCTCGTCGCCTCCCTTGCCAATCTCGTTTTCAAGGGTGCGATTGTCGCAGTGACCGGAGGCCGGACCCTGTTTTTCCGCGTCCTGCCGGTCTATGGAGCCGCGCTCCTGACCGGCCTTGGGCTGTTCTTCCTTTGGCCCTGAGAGGGATTCGATTCCCTAACACAGCTCCCCTCGACGACGGGGTCGTGATGGGCGTGATCGCCGACTCGATGCGAGAACGGGCCGCGGCCGGATCACGCGGCCTCGGCCCGCTGGAGTTGGCCGCCCGATTCTCCGCCGATCCCGCGGAAACGGGTCGGCGAGACACCGACATACTTCAGGAAACTGCGGTTGAACTGCGAGACCGACTGAAAGCCGACATCGAAGGCGACCTCAGTGACGCGGGAATTCGGATTGATGAGCTTGCGTTTCGCCCACTCGATGCGGCGGCGGTTCACATACTCGGTCAGCGTCATGCCGGTGGCCTGCTTGAAGAGTTTGCAGAAGTAGAAGGGGCTCACCCCGACATGGGAGGCCACGGCATCGAGGGTAAGTTTTTCCTCGAGGTGCGCGTTGAGAAATCGCTTCGCCTTCACCACGATCTGGGGCTCGGAGTGGTTTTCTTCTGTGAGGAGTCGGTTGAGCAGGTCGGAGAGCTGCAGGGCAAAAGCTGCGAGCAGTGTGATGTTGCCTTCGTAGCGATCGAGACCGAGTTCGGGAGTCGCCTTCCAGGCTTCGGCAAGTTGGTCGAGTCGTCCTTCATCCCATCCGGCCCTGCGCAGATGCACGGCGACGAGGGAAAAATCGCGCTCCGTCGCACTCACGGTGAAGACCTGACCGGTCGACAGATAGGCGACCGTCTTGCCGCCGGCGCGCACCGGGATCAGGGTCTCGCGCATCCCCGCATAGCAGGTGCAGGTCTCGGCCGTGTTACCGACTTCGCGGGCGAGGCAGAGCTTCTCGAGCTGACAAGGGCGGCAACCGCCGCCGTTTTCGTTCAAGACCTTGCAGAAAGGGGCGGTAAACCGTCCGCCCTGGTCGACAACCGGGATTTCTTCATCAGCCGGAACAAGGACCAGCCCCAGCCCGGTCGCATTGATGAAGGCGCGCCGGTAAGTCTGGAAGAACGGAGAATCGACGAGCTTGCGGTAGATGCGTTCGTCGGGATCGAGGGCGTTGGGTCTGTTTTGCATGATGGGGTGGGTTGGGTTCAGCTCTTTAATCATGCTATCCCCCGCTCCGCCCTCCCGATATTGGCGCCGTCCGCTAATTTTGCGTACAAGATCTCCGCAAGCGTGCCTACGAGAATCCCCTACATCACTGCAAGATTCAACGATTCACGCCTGCGACTCCATCCACCGGATCGCCTCGTAGGAGAGTTCGGCGGCATCCCGCAAACCGAGCTTCTCCTTGATGTGGGTGCGGTGGGCATCGATCGTACGGATGCTGACGCCCAGCAAACCTGAGATTTCCCGCGAGCTTTTGCCCTCGCCGATGGCCCGAAAAACCTCGAGTTCGCGGTCGGTAAGTCCCGAAATTGGCGAGGCGGCCTTCGAACCGGAGAGCACCTCCATCATGCGGGCAGTCATAGAGGGACTCAAAAAGATTCCGCCCGAAAGGATCTGGCTCACCGCCGCGATGATCTGCTCGGGAGCCCGGTCTTTCATCAGGTAGCCGCGTCCGCCCGCACGCAAGACCCGCTCAGCATAGACTTTTTCATCATGCGATGAGACCACAAGCGAGCGTGCCTCTGGATCGACCGTGCGCAGCTCGCGGATCAACTCCAGCCCGCTGCGATCCGGCAGGGAAATGTCGATCACCACTAGATCGACCGGCCGAGCCGCCGTGATCTCCGTGATCGCCTCCGAGACTGATCCGGCTTCGGCACAGACCTCGACGAGTTGGGAGGACTCGAGCAGTTGCCGCAACCCCATCCGCATGATGGGGTGATCATCGACAATGACGATTCTCGCTTTCTTTTCGTCTTTCATGAATCGAGGGGGACGCGGCACCGAATCACGGTCCCTCCCCCGAGGGATGCCTGGATGGAAAACTCGCCGTCAATCATTTCGGCACGGCGGCGCATGGTCATCAGGCCCATGCCGGTGTCGCCCGGATCCCGAGACATGCCCTTGCCGTCGTCGCGGACGCCGAGTTCAAGAAAACCGTCGACGACCTGCAAGGTCAACTCGATCAGCTCCGCATCGCTGTGACGGATCGCGTTGGTCATGGCCTCTTGGGCGATCCGATAAATCTGGATCGAGATCGCATCGGGGATGCACTCGAAACGGCGATCCTCCGGCACCGAGGCGATGCAATTCGCGCCGAAGAGTTCCCGACGGCGGGCCGTGAGTTCCCGCAGCGCCGAAGCCAGACCATGAGTCTCCAGAACGGCGGGCACGAGACCCTTGGCGATCTCGCGCGCTTTCGTCCCGGCCTGCGACACCATTTCGGTGATCCCGGCCATCATCTCAGCTTCCTCCGCGTGACTTGCCTGCAGCCGGTGCTCTAGCACCTTGGTGAGGCACCCGATCCCAGAGAGCTGGGAACAGAGATCGTCGTGAATATCCTGACCGATGCGCCGTTGCTCGTTTTCGCTGATGCGCACCAGCTCGGCTTCGAGCCGTTTCTCTTTCGTAATGTCGCTCGCGCAAAAAACATAACCCTCCTCGCCCTGACGGCTCATCCGGGTCACCTTCGCGCGCACGTAGACGTCCCGGCCTTCGCCGACAAGACAGTGGATCACCTCCTCGGCGACCCCGTTCCTTTGGATCGCCGGGATGATGCTTCGGAAAAGGGGATGACCCGTCGGATGGGGACAGACTTCGCTGAGGAGACGTCCGATCGCGTCTTCGCCCGGCACACCGAAAATGCGCGTCGCACCCTCGTTCCAGTCGCGGATCACGCCCTGCGCCGTCACATAGAAAACCGCGTCGTGGACATTGCCTAAAATCTCAGCCTGCACCCGGAGCCGACTGAGGATGCGGCAGCGCTCGATCGCATAGCGGATCGTGCGCGCAAGTTCCGCCGCACCAGCCTCACCTTTGACCAGATAGTCGGAGGCCCCGGACTCCATCGCGGATTGATCGACGGCGGCATCGATCTGCCCGGTGAGGATGATCATGGCCCGGTCGATTCCGCGGGCCTGCATCGAACGAAGGAGATCGAGACCGGTCTTTTTCCCGAGGCGATAGTCGATGAGGTAGGCGTCGTGGCTGCCGGCAGTGAGGTCCGCGAGCCCGGCCTCGTAGTCGGCGATCCAGTCGAGTTCGTAAAGATCGCGAGAACTCTCCGCGAGGAGATCGCGATGAAGGACATATTCGTCCTCGTCGTCATCGATTAGCAGGATCTTGATGGGAACGGAAGTCATCACCGGGCGGGACCGTTCGGCAGTTTCACCAGTTCGAGCCAATACTTCTTGAGTCGCCCCGCCATCTCCACCAATTCATTGAAACCGGCAGGTTTGGTGATGAAAGAGTTCACGCCCTCGTCATAGGTCTTCTCAATGTCCGACTCAGATTCCGACGTGCTCAACACGACGATGGGGATGCGGCGAAGCCCCACGTCGGATTTGATCCGCTTCAGAGCCTCGTAGCCGTCGACGCGCGGCATGTTGAGATCGAGAAGGATGAGGTCGGGCATGGGGGATGCCGGGTCGCGCGGATTCCGCTTCGCTTCGAGGAGGTAGTCGACCAGCGCGCCACCATCCTCGACGTAGCGGAACTCGCCAAGGAAACCGCTCGCGTCAAACGCTTCACGGACGAACTCACGGTCATCCGCGTCGTCGTCCGCCATCATCAAGATGCATTCTCGTGTCATCGATGGCTGGGCGATTGATCGTTGGAGGCTTTCTGTTGCTTTGGCAATTCCACGATGAACGTGGCCCCCTCCCCGGGAAGACTCCGGGCATGAATGCGGCCATCGTGGCGTTCGACGATCTTCTTGCAGATCGCGAGCCCGATTCCCGTCCCCTCGAATTCCGTCTTTCCGTGCAAACGCCGGAAAATTTCGAAGATCTGGTCGTGATACTGCTCGTCGAAACCGATCCCGTTGTCGCACACCTCCAGCCGCACCCGACCACCCTCCTCCGCCTCGATGATGCCGCCCCTGATCGTCACTCTCGGCACCACGCCGGGACGGCGGAATTTCAGGGCGTTACCGATCAGGTTCTGAAAGAGTTGGCGCATCTGCGATTCGTCGGCTTCCGCCTCGGGCAGATCGTCGACCTCGATTTCGGCGCCCGCCTCCTCGATCACCATCTCGAGCGTCGAGAGGGCGTCGCGCACCGGTTCGGCGAGCGGGAGACGGCGAAATCCCCCATCCCGCATCCCCACGCGCGAGAAGGCAAGGAGATCGCGAATGAGGCGGTGCATGTTGTCACCCGCGCGGATCATGCGCCCGAGGTAATCGCGTCCCTGATCCCCAAGTTCAGCCTCGCAGAGTGCCACGAGTCGCTCGCCCATCATGCGGATTTTGCGAAGGGGTTCCTGAAGGTCGTGCGAGGCGATCGAGGCAAAACCCTCCAGCTCGGCGTTGCTGCGCTCCAGCTTTTTCGCATAGCGGACAAGTTCCTCTTCGGCCCGCTTTCGTCGGGTGATATCAACGATCGAGCTCAGGACGAACGGCCCATCGCCCATGTCCAACGGGGTCAGGGCGATCTCAACGGGAAACTCCATTCCTCCGCGACGACAGGCGAACAAATCGCGTCCGGCTCCCATGGGTCGAGATTCGGGGGCCCGGTGAAATCCCTCCCGGAGCCCATCATGACCGCGACGAAAGCGCGGCGGCACGAGATCCTCGATGCGGAGCTCGAGGAACTCCTCGGCGCTGTGACCGAACATTTTCACCGCCTCGGGATTCACCATCACAATGCGCCCCGCGACGTCGGAGACCACCATGCCGTAGGGAGCCGATTCCACCACCCGACGAAAGGGGTCCCCGATTGCGTGGCCACCGAAGGATCTCTCCGGCTCAAGCGACGGCGCGCGGGGGTTTTCAGTCTCTTCCATCGTTGGTTTTCAGGGCCTGAGGAATTCCTCCGGTGACCGCATCGTTCCTATTCTCGCCCTTTCCTGCGTCACGGCAACCCGCAGACTCACGCAACGCAAGCCCCGCACGATGATGGACAAGACATGCCGAGAGAAATTTCCCGAACTTGTGTCATGTTGGCCCACATGAAGACCGCTCTCCGACGCATTCTCGTCCCGCTCGATCCCTCCGCCTTCGCCGATGCCGCTCTCGAGACGGCCTGCTTCCTCTCCAAGACCCACCATTCCGCCGTCTCTTCGGTGGCCGTGCTCGACTCCGACGAAATCCGCGCCAGCCTCATCCCCGCGATCGGGCCCTATTACCCGCTCATGGTCGACGAGATGCAGAAGAAAATCGCCCACGCCGATCACATCCTCCGCGAGTGCATCGAACGGGCCTCCGACATCTGCCGAGCCGCCGGGATCGAACACCACGAGACCGAATACGAGGGCATCCCCGCCGAAAAACTCATGGCCTCGTCCATCTTTCACGATCTGGTTGTCGTCGGACTCGAGACCTCTTTTCATTTCGAAACGCGCGGCGCCAAGGGAGAATCACTCCACCGTCTTCTCGATCACACTTCGACGCCCGTCCTTGCCGTTCCTGCCACCGGGATGAAAAAGCTCGAGCGGGTTCTCATCGCCTTTGACGGCAGCTCCGGATCAGCCCGCGCCCTGCACGACTTCATGCCGCTCGCCCTCCCTTACGATCCCGAGATCCTCATCGTCGCAGCGGAAAAAACTCCCGAGCACGCCGACTTTCTCCTCGGGAATGCCGAACTCTACCTGCGCGACCACGGCTTCACCAAGGTCGATCGCGAAGCGGCGCCGGAAGCGGTCGGACCGGCCTTTGCACGACTCCTCTCCGATCCCGGAGCCGACCTCGTCGTTCTCGGAATGCAGTCGCGCAACGCCATCCGGGATCTCTTCGTCGGAAACTTCACGAAGACAATGATCGAAGCCGGCAACGCTTCACTCTTCCTCTCGCACTGAAGCGCCTCCGCGCCCTGAGCTCCTCTCTCACAATACCTTGAGCCCGGCCTCGCGGGCGATGCGTTGGAAGTGGGGTCGTTGCAACCACATCAAGACTCGGGACGCCGCCAGGACGATCCCGTAGATCAGCCCGAGCGTGAGCCACTCATTCCGGAAGCCGAAGCCCATCGCCACCGCCATCGGGATCAACAACAGCAGGGGTGAAACGATCATCCGCATGATCGGTTGGGGTCTTGCCAAGACCCGGAGACGGGTCAATCGGCCCCCGTTCTCGTGATACTCCGTCACCGTGACAACAGCCCAGTTCCAAAAACGCCCCCGGCGGAAAATAACATCGCTCTTGCCCGTGGGATCGTCCTCCGCACCGGGGAAATTGCGGAGGATCGCTCCCAAAAGGGCCTCACGCCCGACTCCACGGTCGCTCCAGTATTCCTGCTCGTCGCCCAGTTTCCACCAGCTTTTCGCCAGAGTCTCTGCCGCGGTGCCGCCGACAAACTGCAGGCTCTTGCCCCAGTTCGCGGAGCGCCAACCCGAAAGCAGGCGAGTGCCGCTTCGCGACACCCCCTGAACGAGGATCAGGCCGGCGAGAACGAGGCGCGACGAGGTCGTGTCGAATTCCGGGTCGATCGGCGAACGTCCCGCCCGGCCCACTGCCACCCAAAGGGTGCCGAAGATCATCAGCGCCGCCGGCACAAGAAGCGGTGCCAAAAAGATTCCTCCCGTCGCAAAGACCAGCGCCACGATCCACCAAAGACTGTGCAAGGCGACCTCGCCAAACCACGAATCGCCGCCCGGATACATCAACTGGAAAGGCTCATGGCCATAGTGACCGTGATAGACAAACGACCCGAAACGACGACGCAGCACATAGACCTGCCCCTCCCACACGGCCCCACCCACTCCCTGAAACCGTTCCGGATGCATCGGCATCAACATGGCCTCGGCGCGTCCATAGCCCATCTGCTGGCGGAGATACGCACGAATGGTGAAGCGACGGTGATGCCACACAAACGCCGCGGCATGGAAACCGAGCCCGTGCCCGGCCGAAAGGACCCGCCAGCAAAAATCGACGTCGTCACCCGCAGAGCGGAAGACCGGACGGAAGCCTCCCACCTTTTCAAAGACCTCGCGCCGCACCGCGAGATTGCACCCCGGCAGATGTTCCGCCCGCCTGTCGGTGAGCAACACATGGGTCGCACCCCCCGGAGCAGCCGCCACGACCGCTCGCGTCGCCGTCCCGGGAGCGGGCGGCACGTTCGGACCACCCGCACAGCCCAGGTTCGCGTCCTCCGCAAATTGCGCCACGATCCAGCGCAGCCAGTCGGGCTCGACGACGCAGTCGTCGTCCGTGTAGGCGAATATCGCGCCGCCGGCCGCGCGAGCGCCCGTGTTGCGAGCCGCCCCCAGCCCCTCGTGCGGAGTTGCGAGGTGTTTCAAGGTCGCGTAGCTCGTGGCGATCTCGGCAACGCGGCTATCGCCACCATCGTTGACGAGAATCAGCTCGAAATCCGGATAGTCGAGCGCGAGGATGGAGTCGATACACTCCACCAACGTTGCACTGCCCTGATGCGTGCAGACGATCACCGAAACCTTTGGTGTCTCTGGCAGGATCACCCCGTCGGCAGGCCGGCGCAGCGGCTCCCAGGCGCTCTTCACCGCCGCGAGGGCGGGCTTCGCCGAGTGATCCGAGGCCGTCAACCCGAAGGTCCAACCTTCGACCGTCTTGCCCCCTCGCTGCCAAAGATCGCTCCAGGAAAACAGGGTCACGCCCGCCACTCCGGCCGAGGCCGCCTCCTCCAGCGCCCACCGCAGGATCTCGGCCTGCCCCCACTCTCCGTGCGATCCCGAATCGATCCCGAATTCCGAGAGCACCAGCGGCTTGTTTCCCGCGAGATTCTGAAGCCGGTCGAGGTAGGCCGCGTAGGCCTCGCGTGTCTCGAGGTAGAGATTGAAGGCAACAAAATCCTGGTTTTGCGGCAGCAGGTATTCGGTGCCCGGATAGTTGGCATACGCAAAGAGCGCTTCCGGATCGTTCGCATGCCCCAGATCAATGAGACGCTCGAGTTGCTCCACCACGCGTCCGGCGCCCATCCAGCGCACCAGCGTCGAGTCGATCTCGTTGGCGATGTAATAGCCGGCCACCGCCGGATGTCCGCGAAAGCGCGCGATCGTCTCAAGGAGAAGGCGATCCGCCCCAGCAAGAGCGCTGCGCCGTTTCAAAAAATCAACGTGCTGCGTCCACGGGATCGTGATGAAGACCCGCAGCCCGACGCGCGCGCACTCGTGCAGGAATTCGAGCGACGGGATCTCGAAGAGGCGCAGCGCGTTCGCCCCGAGCTCGTGACGGATCCGCGAGAGCTGACCGCGCCCCTCGTCAGGGAAGGCCCCTGCCGGGAAAGGGCCGAAAGTCACCGCCTTCACCACACAGGCATTGCCCCCCTCGCGGAAGAATTTACCGCCGATCCGGAGCGGTTCGTCGATGGCGGAAACAGGGTAGTCAAAGGGAGGCATGCTGGGGGGGGGGACCATCGCGGGAAGAGAACGCTGGCCGACAAGGAGAAACTGACACTGTCCTATCCCCGGCGCAACCGCGGGTGCGACGGAGAGCGAGGAGGTTTGGTTCGCTCTTTCGCGGGGCTCTTTCAGGCCGGTTGGTCGAGCCGGTGAGGATCACACCTCCGAACCATGCCGCCTCACGAAACGCTTGTCACCGTGCCATCGGCATGTTATCCCCCTACCCATATCATGAAATCCGGCCTTTCCGCCCTCTTCCTCATTCCCCTAGCCCTGTCCACCTCAGCACTCATCGCCGCCGAGCCGGGTGAATGGATCGATCTCTTCAACGGCAAAAATCTAGATGGCTGGACCCAGCGGGGCGGCGTTGCCAAATACACAGTTGAAAACGGCGTGATCGTCGGCACGACCGTTCCCAAGACGCCGAATTCCTTTCTTTGTACCGAAGAGAACTACGCGAACTTCATCCTCGAGGTCGAATACAAGGTCGATCCCACCCTGAACTGCGGCGTGCAAATCCGCTCGAACAGCCTGCCCGAATACAAGAACGGCCAAGTCCACGGCTACCAGGTCGAAATCGATCCCGCTGACCGCGGCTGGAGCGGCGGGATTTACGACGAAGGCCGCCGGGGATGGCTCGACGACCTCTCGGACAACCAAGGGGCACGATATGCCTTCAAGCAGAACGATTGGAACCACTACCGGATCGAGGCGATCGGAGACCGCATCCGCACCTTCATCAACGGCGTGCCCGCCGCCGATCTCAAGGACGACATGACCACGACCGGCTTCATCGCCCTGCAGGTCCATGGCATCGGCAACCGCGAGGAAACACTGAAAGTGTTTTATCGGAATGTCAGGATCCAGGATCTCGGCGAAAAGACCGGCTACCGCACGCCCGATCCGAAGCCTTACTCCCACGAAGGCCCGCTCGTGAAAGAGGGGGCGACCTTCCGCAAGCTCGCCGGTGATTTCAAATTCACCGAGGGTCCCGCCCTCGCGCCCGATGGCAAGATCTACTTCTCAGACATTCCGAACGAGCGCATCATGGTCCACGAACCCGCCAGCGGAACGACGACGGCCTACCGCGAATCAAGCGGCAAGGCGAACGGGCTCTTTTTCACTCCAGCCGGGGCCCTCATCGCCTGCGAAGGAGGCGCCCGCCGTCTCACCCGCACCGATTTCGAGGGAAAGATCACGGTGCTCGCCGAGACCTTCGAGGGGAAGAAGTTCAACAGCCCCAACGACGTCGTGCCCGACGGCCACGGGGGTTTCTTTTTCTCCGATCCCCGCTATGGCAAGGGGGACGACCGCGAGATCGACGTCGAGGCGGTCTACTACGTCGACAAGGGCGGCAAGGTGACCCAGGTAGCCGCCGATCTCGTAAAGCCCAATGGAGTCATCACCTCAACCGATGGGAAATCGCTCTACATTGCC
>NEUQ01000039.1 GCA_002288445.1 Verrucomicrobiia bacterium Tous-C2TDCM
AGACGGTCTTGAGGTCTTCGTCCTCGAGCATCGGGAGGAGATTGTCGCGGATCACGCCCGCGTTGTTGACGAGCACATCGATGCGTCCGGTCCGCTCCACGAGGGTCTCAACGCAGGCGTTGACCGCCGCGCTATCGCGTCCGTCGACCTTCACCGCAGTGATCTGATGGCCGGGATTTTCCGACACCACCGCGCTCGCCGCCGCCTCGTTGCCAAGGTAGGTGAAGGTAACGTCCATGCCCGCCTTAGCGAGGCGCTCGACAACGGCCCGGCCGATGCCTCGGCTGCCCCCGGTGACGAGGGCAAAGCGTCCGGACAGACCATCCTCGATTTGGAAAGAAAGGGCACTCATCCGGAAATGGCGTAACCGCCGTCAACAAAGAGGGTGTGGCCGGTGATCATCCCGGCTTCGGGGAGGCAGAGGAGGTAAACCGCATCGGCGACCTGCTCGGGCGACAGCGTGGGTCCGAGCGGAGTGCGCGTCTGGTATTCCTCGAGGAGGTGCTCGCGGTTGGGAAAATGTTTGAGGGCGTCGGTGTCAACAACGCCAGCACTGACACAGTTCACGCGGATTCCCAGAGGTCCGAGTTCCTGGGCAAGCCCGCGGGCGAGGGCCTCGAGGGCCGCCTTCGAGGCGCCGATGAAGGTGTAGTTCGGGATGGCCCGCTCCGAACCAAGGCTGGTCAGGCCGATGATTGATCCACCCGCGCCCATCATCGGCACCGCATTTTGCGCCAAGCTGTTCAAGGCGAGGGCGTTGGTCTCCATGCAACGTCGGAAATGCTTCAGGGACATCTCCAGAGCCGGCTTGAGAACCCCGAGGGCAGCGTTGCTGACAACCAGATCCACTCGGTCGAAATGTGTTTTGAATTCGGCGAACGCCTCGCCGACGCTATCGGGCTGGCTCACGTCCGCCTGCACCGCAAGGGCTCTGCGCCCCATCGCCCGGATTTGTCCGCAGGCAGCCTCAGCCTCCTCGTGGCTGTTGTAGTAGAGAATCGCCACGTCAGCTCCCGCCGAGGCCAACTTGAGGGCCGTGGCGCGACCGATCCCCCGGGATCCCCCGGAAATAAAGGCGACTTTGCCAGCGAGTGGTTCAGACATTGGAATTTCAGTAAAAACGAGAAGCGGGATTTCTCGGAACCAGATCCCGCAAGTCGCCAACTTATAGCGAGACGCGGCGCGGCGTCAAGGCTGGGAGGCGACCGGAAACGGCAGGGTTCGTGCCCTCGACGGCAGGAAAACCGGATCTCAAGTCCGTTCGGAAATTCCTCGAACGCGGACCCGGGGGTCAGGATCGAGAACCTCCCCGCCCTGAGGCGCCAAGAGCTTGCGGGCTGATGTTGTTCAAAAAATCAAAAACCCCGGGGTCTTTCGACCTCCGGGGTTTTGAGGGGAGTTCCCCGCCTGTGCCGTCTCCCGATCGTGAGGCTCACGTTCCCGTATCTCTACAGGGAGGGGGCCGCCTGTCGACTTTTGCCTTCCAGCGAAGGCCTGACAGCCGACGACCGGCTAAGCCCCCATTGACGTAACAACGGTCCGGGCCTGTTGTAGATGGGTAAAGGTCGAACACTGCAGGAAAAATCAGAAAATGGGGTTGGAGGGTTGAGACGTCACCGGAACTCTACGTTGAAGGTCCTCTTGAGGGAATCCAAAAGTTTCCCGTGGGCCGTTTCCACCTCCGCCGACTCGAGAGTTTTTTCCGGGTCTCGATAGAGAAGTGAAAACGCCAACGACTTTTTATCGGACGCAAGTTTCGCGCCAGACGGGTCAGTGAACACATCGAAAAGTTCCGCCGAGATCAAAAGCGGCTCCTCGTAGCCCTCGAAGAAGGCTGCAAGGTCACCAGCGGGCAAGTCGCCGGGGACTAGCATCGCGACGTCGCGAGAGCTGCCGGGAAACTTGGGCAAATCCGCATGGCGGATTTCGCTCTTTGCTGCGGCCATCAGCTTCTTCAGGTTCAGCTCGGCCACGAGCACCGGAGCACCCAGATCGAGTTCGCGCGCTCGCGACGGAGGCACGATCCCTGCCATCCCAATTTTCATCGCTTTTTTGCCCGTTCCGATCTCGACAGCACAGGCAGAGAGCAACCTGCCATCGCTGGCGGGCACCAGGTTCAACCCATCGGGACAGATCGCCTCGAGCACGGCGCGAAGATCGTGCACATCGAGAGCCGTTGGCTTGCTGTCAGTCCAGCTCCGCAGACCCCGGGCTCCGGTCATGAGCAGGGCGAGGTGTTCGTGCTCGATCTCCTCACCCTTCATCGACGCGACGAAGACGCGACCCGCCTCGAAGAGTCGCAGATTCGAGTTACCAAAGCGGACATTTCGGGAAGCCGATGCCAGCAGCCCGGGAACGATGCCCGGACGCAGGTAATCTTGTTCGTCGTTGAGCGGATTTTTTAGGCGCACCGGGCTCATGCCACGATGGCTCGTGGCGAAGTCATCCTCGAGCTGGGCGTCAGAGATCAGCTTCAAGTTGCGCGCCTCGTGGAATCCGAGACTGGCGAGACGATCCTGCAGGAACCTCAGGTAGTCGTAGGCCTCGTCGGCCTTCGAGGCCGGTGAGAAGGTCGCCTTCGTCGCGGCGGGGATGCCCTCGAGTCCGTGGACGCGCGCCACTTCCTCGACAAGATCGATGGGGCGCGCGAGATCGAGACGGTAGCTCGGGATCTTCCAGAAAAGGCCGGCCTTCTCCAATCCTAGCGAAGCCAGAATTCCATCAATCGTGGTGTCCGGAATCTCCGCCCCGATGATGCGGCGGCAGTAGTCATTGTCGAGCTCGACCGGTTTTGGCCCTTCCCCAGCGCAGCCGGCGACAAGCAATTCCGGATCAGCTGTGCCGCCCGCGAGTTCGAGGATCAGCTTCGTTGCGAACTCCGAAACACCCGCGACCTGGAGCGGATCAACACCCCGCTCGAAGCGGTAGCTCGAGTCGGAATGCAGCCCGAGGCGGCGTCCCGTGCGGCGCACACCCTGGGGATTAAAATAGGCCGCTTCGAGAAGGACATCGACCGTGGTCTCGACCACGCCGCTGTCTTCGCCCCCCATGACACCGCCGATCGCGACGGCTCTTTGGGCATCGGCGATCACAAGATCCTCCGGCGCCAGCTCGTATTCCTTCCCATCGAGCGCCAGAAAGGTTTCGCCGGCGGCGGCCTGACGCACGACGATGCCTCCCTCGAGCTTGGCGAGGTCAAAGACATGGAGCGGCTGCCCCGTCTCCATGAGCACATAGTTCGTGATGTCGACGAGGTTGTTGATGGGACGAAGGCCGATCGACTCCAACTTTTGCCTCAGCCAAACCGGCGAATCCGTCACCTTCACTCCTCGGATGATGCGGGCGGTGTAATAGGGGCAGGCTTCCGACTCAAGCAGCACTTCATCCGCCCCCGCGGGGCGGACAGGCGTGGTCGATTCCCCAAAGTGAAGCCGTCCCTTGAGCGGTTTCTTTGCAAGAGCGGCGAGCTCGCGGGCGACGCCGAGATGGCTCAGGCAATCCGGACGATTCGGCGTGATCTCGAGTTCGAAGACCGCCGGATAGATCTCGGACATCGGGGTGCCCGCCTTCAGTTCGGGAGAGAGAATCAACAAACCATCCGCATCGGCGGCGAGCCCGAGTTCCTTCGCCGAACACATCATCCCGAGCGAGTCGACTCCGCGCAGCTTGCCTTCCTGAATTGTGAAGGCCTTTCCGCCGCCTCCGTCGAGGACACAGCCGGGCAACGCCAGCGGCACCTTGTCCCCGACTTGGTAGTTTTTCGCCCCGCAGACAATCTGGCGCGGCTTGCCCGTGCCGTCGTCGACCTGACAAACCGACAATTTTTCCGCGTCGGGATGTTTCTCGGAAGAGAGGATCTGCGCGACGACGAGGTGATCGGGAAGGGATTCAATTCCCTCGACTTCGATCCCCGCGAAGGTCAGCAGCTCATCAAGCCGCTGAATCGAATATTCCGAGAAATCGACGTGGTCGCCGAGCCATTGGAGAGAGACTTTCATAGCGGGGCGGGCGGGAGCCCGGTAAAGGTTGGGAGCGTAAAAAGTAAAAAATGAAAGCGGGTCCGTGGAACTCTATCTGCAGTTGGTCGCGATAGTTCCGCGGTCATCTGCGTTGAATCGTCAGCCACGAAACTGCTGCAAGAAACGAACGTCGTTCTCGATCAGGAGCCGCAAGTCCGGAATGCCATACATAATCATCGCGAGTCGGTCGAGGCCCATGCCAAACGCGAAGCCGGTGACCCTGTCGGGATCGTAGGCCGCGTCGCCGCGCTTCCGACCGACCTCGGAAAAGACCGCCGGGTCGACCATGCCGCAGCCGGCGATCTCGATCCACTTCGCGGCGCGGCCGGCAGCATGCAGCTTGATGTCCACCTCGAAACTCGGTTCGGTAAAGGGGAAAAAATGAGGACGAAAACGGAACTCGGTCTTCGATCCGAAAATCTCTCGGAAGAAATACTCCAGCGTTCCCTTCAGGTCCGAAAGGGTGACACGTTGATCCACGTAAAGCCCCTCAAGCTGGTGAAAGGCGCTGAGGTGCGTCGCATCAATCTCGTCGCGGCGAAAGGCACTGCCCGGCGCGATAATTCGCACCGGCGGCACCTCCTTTTCCATCGTGCGGATCTGCACGGAGGAGGTGTGGGTGCGGAGAAGTTTGCCGTTTTCGAAGTAAAACGTGTCACTCTCGTTTCGGGCGGGGTGATCGGCGGGCGTGTTGAGGGCGTCAAAGCAATGCCATTCCGTCTCGATCTCAGGCCCCTCGGCGAGAGCAAAACCCATGCGGCGCAGCACCCTCACGGCCTCGTCAAGAACGAGCGTCAGTGGGTGGAGACCGCCCTCCGGCAAGGGGCGGGCCGGCAGGGTAGGGTCGATCGAAGCGAAGGCGGCGGCATCCTTCTTCGCGATGAGATCGGCCGCAGCCACCTCAAGAGCCGAAGTAATGGCCTCGCGAACTTCGTTGAGCTTCTGGCCAACCTCTTTTTTCTGATCAACGGGCACATCGCGCATACCAGCGGCGGCGGCGGTGAGGCTGCCCTTTTTCCCGAGAAAGGCGATGCGTGCCTCCTCGAGCGAGGTCTCGTCGGTGATTGCTGCGAGCGCGGCAAGGGCTTCGGTCTGAATGGTTGCGAGCTGGTCGAGCATGGGAACGCGGATTAAGGTTGGGCGGGAGACTTAACCGGGCCAGCTTCGAAAAGCAACCGTCGGGATGAAATGGAAAAGTCGCGGAGGGGCGGGCAAAAAAAACCGGCCGCCTGCAGAGCAAGCGACCGGTCTTTGAAATCGGATTCCTGTGAGTGCGGGTTCAGGCGGTTGCCTTCGCCTTTTCCTCGAGGGCGGCCGAAGCCTTCCCAACGAGAGCGGCAAATGCAGCGTCATCATGAACAGCGAGATCGGAAAGGACCTTGCGGTCGAGTTCGATCCCGGCAGCCTTCAGGCCCTCCATAAAGCGGGAGTAAGTCATTCCGTTTAGCTTAGCTCCAGCGTTGATCCGCTGGATCCAGAGGCCGCGGAAGCTGCGCTTGCGGTTTTTGCGGTCACGGTAGGCCCACTGCTGGGCCTTGGTGACCGCGTCTTTCGCGGTACGGATCAGTTTCGAGCGAGCGGAGCGGAAGCCCCTCGCTTTCAGCAGGATGCGCTTGCGGCGCTTGCGGCTTGCAGCCGAATTGGTGGCACGTGGCATGGTTCGTTTTCTCCGAGGGGACTGTTGTTTTTACTTCGATCGGCCGACTCATCCTCTCATCAGGCGCCGGTGGGCTTTTCGCCGCGGCCCCAGTCTGCTCGATCGTGGACCGGATCACCCGGTCCGAGCGGTGGGAGAACCACCTGCGACAGCTTACTTGCTGGCGAAGGGGAGGTTCATCTTGATCGCCTTCTCATCGGCGGGGGACACCAGTGCCCCCTGCGCCAGACGGCGAAGGCGTTTCGAATTTTTACGACGGTTCAAGTGGCGTTTGCCCTGTTTCCGACGCAAAATCCGACCGCTGCCGGTCACCTTGAATCTCTTGGCGACCCCTTTTCGTGTTTTGCATTTTCCGGCGATTCTGGCCATAGGGCGGTCACAGTAAGCCCCATCTCCGTTTTTGCAACGGGTTTTCGGGGCGGAAATGCCGGGCGGGAGAACCGACCTGAGTCCGCCCCCGCCATTCGGCCAGTTTTTTCCTTTCCCCTGCCGCGCGGTTCCCGTTAAGATCCCACATTCCCGTTTTTCTCCCTACTCCCATGATCGACGATGACCCGACCGCCCGAATTCCTGATGAAACCTTCACCGGAACAGTGCCGCCGGCGGCCGCAACGCCGGATCTTGAGGAGGCAATGGTCGGAAAACTCGCCGAAGCCCGAACGACGATCGGCAGGGAACTGCGCAAGGTCATCATCGGACAGGATGAGGTCGTCGAACAACTGCTGATCGCGCTTCTCTCGGGAGGCCATTGCCTCGTCACCGGAGCGCCTGGTCTCGCCAAGACCCTGCTCGTCAGCACCTTCGCGAAGGTCTTCGAACTCTCTTTCAACCGAATCCAGTTCACACCCGACCTGATGCCTTCGGACATCACCGGCACGGAGATCCTCGAGGATACAGCCGAGGGAAAACGCGAACTGGTCTTCAACCCCGGCCCGATCTTTGCGAACCTCATCCTCGCTGACGAAATCAACCGCACCCCCCCGAAAACCCAGGCCGCCCTCCTTGAGGCGATGCAAGAGAAGCAGGTGACAGTGGCCGGCCACAGCTTGCAACTCGACAAACCTTTCTTTGTTCTTGCAACCCAGAATCCCATCGAGATGGAGGGCACTTATCCCCTGCCCGAGGCCCAGCTCGACCGTTTCATGTTCAACATCGTGATTGATTATCTGAGCGAGGACGAAGAGGTCGCAGTGGTTTCCCAGACGACCGGATCCGGCGCCGAGGAGGTAAAACCGGTCTTCTCCGGAGCGGATCTCCTCAGTTGCCATCAGGTCGTGCGTCGCGTCCCCGTCGCGGAAGAGGTGGTGCGATACGCGGTCCGCCTTGCTGCGAACTCGCGGCCTGGACAGCAGCACACTCCCGCCTACGTCAACGAATGGGTGAACTGGGGTGCCGGCACCCGGGCGGGCCAGAGCCTCGTCCTCGGTGCCAAGACCCGCGCCCTCCTCGACGGCCGCTCCCACGTCACCTACGAAGACATCCGCACCCTCGCCGCCCCCGTCCTGCGTCATCGTATTCTCACCAACTACCGAGCCGAAGCCGAAGGCATCACTGCCGAGGATGTCATCAGGAAGGTGATCGAGCTGACGCCAGAGAAGTAAATCGTCTGGAAACCGTTCGCGTTGCGAATCCTCCTCCCACCCATCCAAGACTCCGCCACTTTCTCGCTCCGGACCGTTCGCCTTTTGCTTTCGCATCTTTTACCGGGGTTTCACCCCGTCTCACCATGCCCCCGCTCTCCTTTCTCGACCCCACCGCGTTGATGCGCGTGAAGTCGCTCGAACTGCGAGCACGCATGGTCATGGAGGGCTTTTGGAAGGGTCTTCACCGGTCGCCCTACCACGGCTTCTCCGTCGAATTCAGCGAATACCGCCCCTACGCCCGCGGTGACGACACGCGCTTCCTCGACTGGAGGGTGATGGCCCGCAGCGACCGGGCCTACATCAAAAAATTTGAGGACGAGACCAACCTCCGCGCCCATCTCCTCCTCGACCGCAGCAAGTCGATGGCCTATGGATCGGGAACCTACTCGAAGGCCGATTACTCGGCGACTCTCGCCGCGACCTTCGCCTATTTCCTGATGGGTCAACAGGACGCCGTCGGTCTCACCACCTTCGACCGGGGCATCGACAGCCACCTTCCCGCCCGCAACCGCCCCGGGCAACTGCGGCAGATGCTCATGCAGCTCGATCGAGCCCCTTCCGGCGAGAGCACCGACCTCGGTGCGGCGATGAAGGGCCTCCACGAGCTGATTCGCAAGCGCAGCCTCGTCATCCTTCTCTCCGATCTCCTTGCCCCGATCGAGGAACTCGAAAAGCAAATCGGCTATTTCGCAGCGGGCCGCCATGAGATCGCCGTCTTCCAATTCCTCGACCCGCGCGAACTGGACTTCGATTTCGGCAGGGCAACGCACTTTCGCGACAAGGAAAGCCAGCAAGATCTCTTCATCGATCCCGCGGTAGCCAAGGCGGGCTACCTCGATCGTCTCAACGCCCACCTCCAGGCCATCCGCAAACTCTGCGCGAGACACGGCACCGCCTATCGACTTGTTTGCACCGACGAGCCACTCGAACAGGTCTTGTTCGAGTTCGTCAACTTGAGACGGAGCTGATGCCCATCCGCCCTTCTGCCGATGCCCACAGTCACGAAGTGCGGCGTGAACTCCCGGATCGGCGACGAAACTACGGGCGACCGCTCCCGCCCTTCAATCCATCCCACCTCACGCAGATGAGGACAAAATTCTCCTGTTCCCGCATCGGATTCTCAGGAACGATTCACGGATGAAAGTCTCCTGCTGGTATTCTCTCGCCGCGCTCGCTTGCCTCTCGTTTCCTGCCATCGCCGCCGAAGTCTTCGAGCTCGGCGAGGCCAATTTCGACGAGCGCCCAAAGGGGCGCGAAGCCGACGGCATTGTGGGCGATTTCGTGATCCGCAACGACAAAGTCTCGGCTCTGATCTCCGGCAATCTTCCCCTGCGCCGGGCGAACATGACTACTTTCTACGGCGACGACGGCATCACCCCAGGTTGCCTCTACGACCTGACCCTCCTCGGTCTCGAGAACGACCAGATCACGATCTTCGCTCCCTCCGGTCAACGCGGCCCCATCAACCACGTTCGCATCGTCGACGACGGAAAAAATGGGGAAGCCATTCTCGAAACCTTCACTTCTTCGGCCAAATCGGGAGGCCTGACAAAACGACACGAATTCCGGCTCAAGGACGGCCAATCCGGCGTCCTCATCGTTTCCACGATCACGAACGAGGGCAAGGAACCGGTCAAGTTTCCCCTCGCCGATCAATGGACCCAGATGAAAAGCAAGGGAGTCTTCAACGGGATCAACTGGGCCGATGCGATCAATCCCGCCGACAAGTGCGGCTATGCCCAAGCCTGGGTCGGCGAGGGCGGTGCGGGCGTCCCCGAAAGGTCCGAAGTCGATCTCGCTCCCGGCGCCTCGATCACCGTGGCGCGTTTCCTTGCGGTCGCCACCTCCCCCGCCGAGGCGGTGGGATTGGTCGAAGCCTACCGGTCGAAGAGCACCACGATGGGGACGCTCTCCCTGACCCTGACAGACGCCCAAACGAAGGCCCCGGTCACGGACGGTCGCGTCCTCGTCGGTGAAGATCCCGCCACAGCCCTTCCCGCCTATCCCGATGCGAAAGGCGTCATCGAACTGACGCTTCCGGCGGGTGACTACGTCCTTACCGGAGAGGACATCGGACGGGCCGCGCTTCCGGAGAAGGCGACGGTGGCGGCGGGATCCACGGTCGCAAAAGCCTTCGCCTTTGGTCCTGAATCGGCCATCGCCTTCGAGATCACCGATGAGGCGGGAAACTCGATGCCCTGCAAGGCCCAGTTCAATGCGATGGGTGAAACCCCCAAACTGAACCTTGGCCCAGTCGATCGGGCCCATGGCAGCGTCGATCAATATTTCTCGGAAACGGGCAGGTTCCGGGTTGCCCTGCCGCCCGGGAAGTATGAGGTGATCGTCACACGGGGGCCCGAATACGAACATCGTCGTCACGAAGTGGACTTGAAACCCGGCTCGCTCCACACGATCACGAACCAGATCGCCCGCATCGTGAAGACCCCCGGCTGGGTCTCGACCGATTTTCACAATCACTCGACCCCGAGCGGTGACAACACCTGCGGCACCGATGATCGGCTCATCAACCTCGCCGCGGAACACATTGAGTTCGCTCCGACGACCGAGCACAACCGGCTTTTCGACTGGACTCCGCACATCGAGCGGCTAGGGCTTGCACCCTATTTGAAAACCGTCCCCGGCATGGAGCTGACCGGCTCGGGAGCTCACTTCAATTCCTTCCCCCTCTCCCCCGATCCGAAGCTGCAGGACTGGGGTGCGCCCGTCTGGAAAAAGGATCCGCGTCTCAACGCCATCACCTTGCGCGACTGGCAGGGCGCCGAACCCGATCGCTGGATTCATGTCAATCACCCTGACATGATCGAAAACTTCATCGACCGCGACAAAAACGGCCAGGCCGACGGCGGGTTCGCCTACTTCGGTGGATTGATCGACGGAATCGAAACGCAGAACTACAGCGCCAGCGAAATCCTCGCGACCGCTCCCTACAAGATCACGGCGGCTCGCACCGGAGGCCCCGGCCGGGTCGTCTCCCCGATCCGGGAATTTATCTGGCTGCAGCTGTTGAACCAAGGCCTTTCACCCAAAGCCATCGCGGTCGCCGACGCCCATCAGGTCCACGGTAATGGTGTGGGCGGCTGGCGGACCTATGTGAAAAGCTCGACAGATGATCCCGCCAAGATCGACTGGCGCGAGATGAGCCGCAACGCCAAGGCCGGACGCATGATTCTCTCCACCGGTCCCTATCTCGAGGTGGAGACCGGCGCCGGCATCATCGCGGGTGGTCTCGATCGCGTCAGTGGAGCGGTCAAGTTGAAGGTTCGGGTGCAATGCAACGAGTGGCTCGACATCGACCGGGTGCAGGTGCTCGTGAACGGCCGCCAACTCCCCGAATACAACTACACCCGGGAAAAGAATCCTGACATGTTCCAAAGCAACCTCGTCAAATTCGACCAAACCGTGACCCTGAATCTGCAGCAAGATGCCCACCTCATCGTCGTCGCGATCGGGGAAAAGCACACCCTTCAGACCGGCTTCGGCTCGAGCGCCCAATCGAAGTTGCAGCCCATCGCCTACAACAATCCGATCTTCATCGACGTTGATGGAGGTGGCTTTCAGGCGAACGGCGACACCCTCGGCTACGATCTGCCGGTCGGCGGATTGACCGTCGATGACGTGAAGAAGAAGCTCGGGGAATAGAGGCAAGGCCGCTCCCGATTTCCCTTGCTGCGCTCTTGAATTCGCCCAAAAATCCCCCATGCGAAAAACCCTCCTCGCCCTCGCACTCGCCCTGGCCTTCTCGGCCAAACTTCTTCCCGCCGCGCAGCCACCGAACATCGTCTTCATTTTTTCCGACGACCATTCCCCCAACGCGATCGGCGCCTACAATCGCTGGATGAAGTCGGTCAATCCGACGCCGCACATCGACGAGCTCGCGGCACAGGGTATGGTCTTCGAGCGCAGCTATTGCACGAACTCGATCTGCGGTCCGGTCCGCGCCGTCATCGAGACCGGCAAACACAGCCACCTCAACGGCTTCCGTCAGAACGGGGACCAGTTCAACTGGGACCAACAGACGTTTCCGAAGATCCTCCAGCAATCGGGCTACCAGACCGTGCTCTACGGCAAATACCATCTCGATGGCAAACCGAAGGGCTACGATGAATGGGCGGTGCTGCCGGGACAGGGACTCTATTACAACCCAGATTTCATGACGCCCGGGGGCAAGATCCGCATCGACGGCTACTGCACCGATGTCGTCACCGACATGGCGGTGTCTTGGCTGAAGGAAAAGCGCGATCCGAAGAAGCCCTTCCTCCTCCGCGTCCAACACAAGGCCCCGCACCGCAACTGGATGCCCGCGCCCCGCCACCTCGGCGCCTATGACGACGTCCTCATCCCCGAGCCGCCCACCTTGTTCGCGAAACACGAGGGACAAGCCTCGCCCTCGCGTCATCAGGAACTCGAGATCGACCGCCATATGGATCTGAACTACGATCTCTTCGTCGACCTCACGCCCGAATTCGATACACCCGCCTCCCAGAAAACCCAGGACAAGTCCGCCTGGATGAACATGAAGCGGATGTCGCCCGAGCAGCTCAAGACGTGGCGCGACTATTACGGCCCGCTCGACCAGGCCTTCCACGAGGCGAAGCTCTCCGGCGAAGCCCTCGTGCGCTGGAAACACCAACGTTACCTGCGCAATTACCTCTCCTGCATCAAGGGCGTCGATGAGAGCGTCGCCACCCTCATGAAAACGCTCGAGGAGCTCGACCTCGACGAGAACACCATCGTGATCTATTCCTCCGACCAGGGCTTCTACCTTGGCGACCGCGGCTGGTATGACAAACGGTGGATGTATGAACCCTCGCTCGAGATGCCGCTGATCGTTAAATGGCCCGGCGTGGTGAAAGCCGGATCGCGCAATCGCGATCTCGTCCAGAATCTCGACTACGCCTCTACCTTCCTCGACATCGCCGGAGCGAAAATTCCCAGCGATCTTCAGGGACGTTCCCTTGTTCCCCTGCTGAAGGGCGGCCGTCCCAGCGATTGGCGCGATGCGATCTACTATCACTACTACGAATATCCCAGCGTCCACATGGTGGCGCGGCACCGCGGCGTGCGCAGCGATCGTTTCAAGCTGATCCACTTCTACCAGTTCGACGAATGGGAATTCTACGACCTCGAAGCCGATCAGCAGGAGCAACGAAGCCAGTATGACAACCCCGTCTATGCCGACGAAGTGGCGAAGTTGAAAGAGCGGCTCGAGGCGCTGCGCGAACAATACGGCGACGACAGCGATATTTCCGCGATGCCGCGGGAATGGCGGGAGAAGGTCAGACTCGGTCAGATCCCCGAATGAAGGCTTTCGGGGCCTCATTTCCTTAAACTGGGCGGGTCCGTCTCCGTCCCGTTCCGCAGATCCATCACGGCCTTCTCCAAGGCCAAGCCTCGACGCGCCCGAAAACCTCTCACTTATGAGAGCTTTTAACAATTTTACACATCAATCTTGAAAATTTTATCAGGATCTTGTATTGAATATAAAAATTAAAGAAGTCGCACTCAATTTCTTCCCCCACGATGAATCGCTGGATCCTCCCAATCGCCGCCAAAGTCGGGTTGATCGGTGCCTCGTTGGGGCTGGGAGCTCTCGGCTACCTTTTCGCCCACGATCTCGGTCCGGACTTCGCGGCACCCTCGCCACCCAAGGAAGTTTTTGCCCCGGTCTCCGCCTTTGATGCCGAAGTAGTCATCGATGCCGAGCCGCAGTTGCTGGCAAAAGTGGAATCACCGGTCGACGCCGACGGAGACGCTCTCGGGATTTACTACCTGCTCGAAGCCGACGGCGACCTCGTGCGAGTCGCATCCACGGCGAACGGAGGCTCGGAAGCTTCCCGCTATGCGAGACTTGCGGACGACCGCACTGATACCGCCATCGGCTTTTCCAATCTCGCCCTGCACCCGAATTTTCTCATGAAAAGCGAGCCTGGCTACGGCTGCTTTTATGTCATCGTGTCAGAAATCAGCGGGAGCGCACTGGTCGATTTTTCTCCCGAGTTCGGTGGTGGCCAGGAGCACCATCAGGATGTGCTTTATGAATACTCGGTGGAGGATCCGCTCCTTGCTGAATTCCGCGGGACCCGTCGCGAGCTGATGCGCCTCAGCCAGCCCGGCGCAGACCACAATGTGCGCGGTCTCACCTTCGATCCGACCGGACAGCTTTATGTGGGGGTGGGCGATGGTGCTCTTGCCGAAGCCGGGAACTTCAGCCCCTCGCGCAACGCTTCGTCCCTGATGAACGTCTATGGCAAGGTGCTCCGCATCGATCCTCTCGGACGGAATTCCGCAAACGGTCAATACGGTATCCCCGAGAGCAATCCCTTTTGCCTCGTCAGCGAAGCTCTGCCGGAACTCTGGGTCTTCGGCCTCCGGTCACCGCAAAGCCTTTCCTACGATCCGATCCAACGCGCCCTCTGTATCGCCGAGAACGCCGGAAACGGGCGTGACGAAGTGAACCTCAGCCTCTACGGCGGCGAGCACTACGGCTGGGACATCAATGAAAACGCCGAACGCCTCGGACGGGCGGCCCGCGCCCGAATTTCAGAAGTCGTCACCGACCCCGCCGTCTCGCTCGACCGCCTTTCCAGATCGGTCGCCCGCACCTCGGGCAGCGTCATCTACCGCGGCGAACAATTTCCCTCACTCGCCGGCAACCTCCTGATCGCCAGCCACGATGGACAACTCCTCGCGCTCCGCCCCGGCAATGCCGGAACGGGTGAGCCAAGACTGGTCAAAGTCGATCTGAGCCGCTTCGGGAATCCCCGGTTCACCTCTTTGCGCCAGGGTCCCCGCGGCGAGATGATCCTTCTCTGCGAGGGCGGCGAGGTGTTTGAGATGCGCAAGAACGCTGCCCTCGGCACGGGCACCACCAACCAAAGGGCGCTCTTCTGCAAGCTGGCTCCATCGACCCCTTACCGCGGGTGATCCGGTGAGGGGCACCGTGGATCTTTCGGCGGTCAAGCGGACGCAGTGCGCGGAACGCCGCGCGCCCCTCGCCACGGCCCGGGACCGACGGGGACGATCGATCAACCGCGAAAACCGCGGGTCAAAACTCTGCCGACCCCGGGGTTCTCGGAAAGGGAATGACATCGCGGATATTTGCCACGCCGGTGATGAACATGAGGAGCCTCTCGAAACCGAGGCCAAATCCCGCATGCGGCACGGTCCCGTAGCGTCGCAGATCGACATACCAGTCGTAGGCCGACGCCTCAAGCCCCTGCTCACGCAGGTTCGCGAGGAGCACTTCGAGCCTTTCCTCGCGCTGGCTCCCTCCGACGATTTCCCCGATGCCGGGCACAAGCAAGTCCATCGCCGCGACGGTCTTGCCATCATCGTTGCGGCGCATGTAGAAGGGTTTGATCTCCTTCGGGTAGTTGTAGACCGTGGTCGGGCAGCGGAAATGGTGTTCCGTGAGGAAACGCTCGTGCTCGGACTGGAGAGGCTGCCCGTATTCGACCGGATATTCGAAGTTCTGCCCGCTCGCGAGGAGGAGGTTCACCGCATCGGTGTAGGAAACGCGCTCGAAGACCCGGTCGCGGACGAACTCGAGCCGCTCGATGAGCCCTTTATCCACGTGACGGTTGCAGAAATCCAGATCCTCGGCACAGTTCAAGAGAGCATCGTTGACGAGGTATTTCACCATCCCCTCGGCCAACGCCATGTCGCCTTCAAGGTCGCAAAAGGCGATCTCGGGCTCGATCATCCAGAACTCGGCGGCGTGGCGCGAGGTATGGGAATTCTCCGCCCGAAAGGTGGGTCCGAACGTGTAGATATTGGATAGGGCGCAGGCGAAGGTCTCGCCTTCGAGCTGGCCGCTCACGGTAAGGTAGGTCGGTTTCCCGAAAAACTCTTCCGTTCCCGAGCGGATTTTTTCCCCCTCCATCGTCACGACACGGAACATCTCGCCGGCGCCCTCGCAGTCCGATGCGGTGATGATCGGTGTGTGCACGTAGACAAATCCGCGCTCCTGAAAAAATTGGTGGATCGCATAGGCCATGCGGCTGCGAATGCGGAAGACCGCACCGAAGAGATTCGAGCGGGGCCGGAGATGGGCGATCGAGCGCATGAACTCCATCGTGTGGCCCTTCTTCTGCAGCGGGTAATCCTCGGGCGCGGTTCCGACCAAGGTGACTCTCGACGCCCGCAACTCCCAGCGCTGCCCCTGCCCCTGCGAAGCGACAACCTCGCCTTCGACCTCAATGGATGCCCCGGTGCGCGCTGGCACGACCGCCTCCTCGTAACCCGGCAAAGTCGCATCGGCGACCACCTGAAGATTACCGAGACAACTCCCGTCATTCAGCTCGAGAAACGAGAAGGCCTTGGCATCACGTTTCGTCCGGACCCATCCCCTTACGGTAAGACACCCGGGGGAGGTTTCGCGGCGCAGGATTTCGACGATTCGGATGCGGGACATCCCGGAGTATCGAAACGAGAGGCCGGGATTTCAAGGGGATTCCGGAGACCGCCTTGCCCTCGCGCCCGTTTGGAGCAACGCCGCCACCAGCCAACGGTCTGAAACGATCAACCGACACAGGGGCGAAACGATACTCCGTTCGACCTCGAGTCCGGTCTCGTCACAGCGAGCGCACTTCCTTTTTCAGCGATCTTTCCCGACCTCTTCGAGCACGTAGCGAAAGCCATAGAACCCCTCTTTTGAATCGGCCGGGACAGGATTGCGATAGCCCGCGCCCAGCACTTCCCGCTCGGCCGAATTCCACCCACCGCCTCGCACGACTTGAAGCCCGTCACCACCATCGGTGTAGGGATCCTGAACCCACTCCCAGACATTGCCGGCGAGATCGTGCAAACCAAGCGAGGACGCCCCAAAGCTTCCCACCGGAGCGGTCGTTTCAAATCCATCGGTGTATCCTTCGATGATGTTCCCTCCGAGGAATCCTCCAGCCGAGACGTCTGCAAAGTTTCCGGCACCGGGAGGTGGAGGCCAGTCCGCCCCCCAGGGAAAACGATTCGCGTCACTCCGGCTCCGTTGCGCGGGATTCGCACCCATTTCCCCGGATAGACCCACCATCGAACTCCATTCGAGATCGGTGGGCAGCCGATAGCGCTGCCAGGGTCGGATGAGATTCGCCTTGCGTTCCCGGACCGTGAGCCATTCACAAAAAGCAACGGCCTCGGCAAATCCGACGCCCGCGGCCGGATAATTCAACCCGGTCGCGACCGACGCTGGATCGAGGACCAATCCTTGATCGGCCCGGTATTCGAGAAAAGCACGCAGGGGCGTCTCGGTCTTGGCAGCAAGAAGACCACCGACGGGCAGCAAGTCCATCTGCTGGCTGTTGGTCCACCGGTTGCCGAAGACAACGGAGGCATCAGGCTCGAGGGTGACGACAAGGTCTTGGACTCCCCTTCCGGCGAGTTCGCCCATGGCGATGGCGACTTCGTGCCCCTCGAGGTAGAGCTCAAGCTCGAAGGCGCCAAGACGCAGATCATCGAGCACGACGGGAGTCTCTCCCAGGTAGGTCCCATCGCGATAGACCGTAGCTCCATCCGGCATTGAATTGAGGGCGAGGGCACCGAACTCGTGTTCGAGCGTGAGCACGAAGGAATTCTTCCGCCCACTCGTATCTGTTCGAAAGGGGCGATAATAATGACGATTCCCGAGATGGCCACTATGGCGATCTTGCCGGGTGAGCCAGTCGCAGAACTGCCAGAGAGCGCGATCCTCCGAGACCTGCACCACTCCGTTAACCCCAGCCCGGGGGATCTCCAATTGACTCTCCTCGAGGAAGCGGTCGAACAGCGCCACCGTGACCTCGCCGATGGATTCGTGACGGTCGATCGGAACGGGACGAAACTCCATGCCCAAGGAGTTCACCCATGCCTGTCCGGAAATCGGGCCGCGATCGGGCAGGAGGACCGCGCTGACGACCTGCACCCCCTCCTTCACCTCCCCTTTGAAGAGATAGTCGTGATAACCTTCGCGCTTCAAGACGAGCTCGACTGGACCGACCGG
>NEUQ01000004.1 GCA_002288445.1 Verrucomicrobiia bacterium Tous-C2TDCM
GAGTTCTGTAAAAGGAATCTGGGAGAAACCCGCGGAATGGGCAATATTCAGGTGTGTCGCGGTTGACGCTCTCACAACCACACCCTTGTAGGCAAACCCATTGGGCAGGAGGAGGTCACCCAGATTGGTTTCGTTGGGAATCGATTTCGGTTCGAATTTGGACTTGTAGGCCTCGATCAGTCCGGCTTTTTCAAGCATGGTGGTTTCCATGTCGGCAACACCACCGATGAGTTCACGAATCTCAGCGAGCATCGCCTCCCTCGCGGCAATCGACTTTACGGCCGGTTCGGCGCGCACCGTTACTTCCTCGAGTTCCTTTTTCTCGGCATCAAGTTTCTGCGTCGATTTCTGCACCCGCTCCTCGTAGATGGCGATTTGCCTGTCGAAGTAGTCCTGACGCTCCAGAAGACTTTTCATCTCCTGTGACTCACACGCCACAAGAAGAAAAGGAACGAGAACAAAAGCACGCAAGAAGTAGGCGTATTTCATTTCTGCGACGGATCAATTCGGATGCTTTGAATCACGAGCGACTCATCGATAAGACGCTCCCTCAGAGGGTTGGGAAGTTCGGCAAGTTTTACCTGCGTTTGCCCACCCTGATGAGAGAAAAGAACGGAACCATCCGACATTTCAAGCACCGTAGCATCTGCAACGACCCGTCCCCCTCCCAGATCGAGCGATCCCACCTGCAGTCCGCGGAAGGATTCCCTAGCAACCCTCCGCCATGAAGTCAGACTTCCTTCAAGCAATTCAGTGGATGCCTTGACCTCCTCGATGTATTTTTTGAGGTCATTGAACTCCTTGGTTACTTCGAGTTCCTGTTTTTGGTATTGCCGAAGGTTACGAGTGGCATTCTCAAGTTCGGAGATTTCATTAGAGACCCGGCGCAGCTCGTCGTTTTTTTCAACCAGATCCCTTTTAAGGCCCTCAAAGAGATCCTTTTTCTCTTGAACCACCTTTGCAAGCTCCTCCTCTTTTTCCTTGTCGAGGCAAGAGCAAAGGACACAGGCGGCCGCGAGCGCAGCCAGAGTTTGAAACCAAGAGAAAAGAAAGCTTTTAGACCGTATGGATTCTTTTGTAGATTTCATACTTGGATGCGCCGTGAATAAATCTAGCTACTCGTTTATAGATTGGTCATTCAGACGATCGTGTAAAGTGCTTTTGTCAAAACAACCCGAAGCCTGCGGTAGCCCTGACGCCCGGAAAACGTTGGTTTTGCCAGAGTGTTAGAACCGTTCTCACCCAAAAAGCTCCACGAGCGGTTGCCCTTTGTCGGCGACGGTGAAGGGCCGCATGCTTGGTGAATAGAGCACCTGATCGAGAGGCAGGCCGAGGGCGTAGCCGATCGTCGCATTGAAGTCGCCGACCTTGACGGGTTTCTCCAGAATCTTGGCACCGCGTTCGTCGGTTTTGCCGTGGACGGTGCCACCCCTGACTCCGCCCCCCGCGAGGACGCAGGTGAAGGCCTGGGGATGATGATCGCGCCCCTCGTTCGAATTGATTTCGGGCGTGCGGCCGAACTCCGTGGCGAGGACGACAAGAGTATCGTCGAGCATGCCACGGCTTCGGAGATCGGCCAGCAGGGTCGAGAAGGCAGCATCAAGGCTGGCAGCCTGGGTCGGCACGTTGATGAAATTCGAATTGTGCGTGTCCCAGCCGCCCATGGAGACCTCGACGAAACTGACCCCGTGCTCGAGGAGTCGGCGGGCGAGGAGGCAACCTTGCCCGAAGGTGTTTTTGCCGTAGCGCACCTTCATTGCCTCGGACTCGGCGGAGAGGTCGAAGGCGGCGAGATCCTTGCTGCGCATCAGCTTGATCGCATCGGCATACATGTCGGTGTAGGCCCGTACGTTCTTCTGATCGTAGCGCTCAACAAAGGGCTGGTCGAGTTTTTCGGCGAGGGAGCGGTGGAAGTTGAAACGTTCCTCGGTCATGCCCCGCGACATTTCACTGTTCTGCAGGCCACCCTCGGGATCCCGGATCATCAGGGGAGAAAGGCTCGCCTCGAAGAATCCGGCCCCGGGATGGGAGGAATTGTTCCCAATCATGACGTTGCCGGGCAACGAAGGATTGTCGCGTCCGTTGAACTTGAGCAACCAGGCGCCCATCGCGGGGTGACGGATCGAGGTGCGGATCTCGTAGCTGGTGTGCATGTAATAATTCCCCTGCTTGTGGGCACCCTGGGTCGAGATCATCGAATTCACCACCGCGAGTTGGTCGGCTTGGCGGGCGAGAAGTGGCAGATTGTCGGAGAGCCTCAGACCATCCACCTTGGTGTCGAGGTGTTTGGTAGGGCCCATCACCTCGAGGTCCGTTTTCGGATCGAAGGTATCGAGGTGCGACATGCCTCCATCCATGTAGAGGTAGATGACGCGCTTTGCGGTCGCGACCTGTTTGGCAGGCGAGGCCCCGGCCCCGGCGGCGCGGCTGGCGTCGGGCAGCGAAGCGAGGGCGCTAACGCCTAGGAAAGACTTCGCGGCACGGCTGACGAAATGTCGGCGGGAGAGGTCGATATCCAGTTTCATGGGTGACGAGAGAGGGTCGGATGGTCGTGTGAAGAGAGCTTCGGCGGGCGGGATGATGGCGATCACTGAATAAAGAGGAACTGGCGGGTGTTCAGCACGGTCCAGACGATGCCGGTGACGGTCCCGGACTCGGGATCGGCAGCCCACGCCTCGCGGAAGACTGCTTTTTCTTTCTCCGAGGGGAGACGGCTGAGCATAGTGAGGTAGATGGTGTCGAGACGGTCCTCAAATTTCTCACCCCTCATTTCGCGCATGAGGACGGAATACCTGTTCGTGACTGATGAAAGGGTCTGGCCGTTCAGCATGGCGAGAGCCTGAGTGACGGAGGCGTCATGGCTCGCGTTCTCGACGAGTTCGCGGTCGCTCTGCCCGAATTCGCGAAGGAAGTGACCCGCGGGCGAAGGCTGATTCAGCTCGGAGGCTCGCTTCATGCGGTCGCGGATGATGCGATCGAAGGTGCGATAGGCCGCCTTGGCTTCCCTGTCCTTCACGTTCCAATCGGCGACCTCGGCGGCGCGGGCGGCTTCGCGCTCGGTCCGCAACGCGGCCTCACGCTCGAAAAACATCGCATCGATCAGCTCCCCGATGATGCCGCTGCGCTTGCTTTCGGCGACTTCGGCCATGCCTTCCTCAAACGTCCCATAGTTGGCGAGAAGGGTGCGGGCGAACTCACCGATGAGACGCTCACCTGCAATAAGATCGGTTGTTTCGCCGGTCGAGGCGGAGCCGGTGACTTTGGAAGTCGGTTCGACGGCGGGATTCCCTTTGAGCTCGTTGAGTTTGCGCTGCAGTCCGTCGCGATAGACGACTTCCTCGACGCGCTGGTCGAGCTCGTTCTTGATCGCCTTCGCCTCGGCGGCAGCCTGCTTGACGAGGTCGGGATCGCCCTTCTCTCGAGCCTGGGCGACCTTCTTCTCGCCCGCCTCGATCCGAAGGGAGAGCTCGGATTGAATCTTCACGACTTCCCGCAGGTTCTTCAGGAATTGGGCGGGCTGCTGATCATAAATCGCCTCGGCGATGAGCTGGACCTCGGCGAGACGCTTGTCGCCCGTGAGGACTCGCGCTCGGTCGGGACGATCGGGATCGGTCACGGTCATGGCCACAAGCGAGTCCCAGATCTGCTCGGCGCTCATGCGTCGAAGGATGGGGCCGGCGAAGTCGTAAGGCGCGCCCGGCACGGGCTCTTCGAGAGAGGCTTCACGCTGGTAGGCGCTCGTGCGGTAGAGGATGCGCTGGTAAGCCTGGAGGTCGTAATCAAGATCGCGCATCAGCTGCTCGAGGTAGTCCATGAGCGGGGCATTCGGTGCGACGGAGTTCTCCTTGAGGTCATCAACCGGCTCGATCAAGCCGAGTCCGAAGGCCCGCTTCCAGAGCCGGTTCGCGATCACCTTGGTGAATCGGGGATTCTCCGGTGAGGTGAGCCACTCCCCAAAGGCCTCGATGGGTGGGCTGCTCTCGCTGAGGACCGCCTCCTGCCCGAAAAGGGTCGAGGGCTTTACGACCGAGAGGGGATTGGCATCGTCGTATTGGTAGTCTTTGGGGAGGCGCAGCGCGCGATCAGTGGAGAGAATGTTGTTGAACCGCACTGGAAAAAGAATCTCGGAAGCGGCCTTGCGGAGATCACCGTCCTGTCCAGCGTAGGGGTTTTCGGACTTGGCCATTGTTGCCTTTCCCTTTCCCTTTCCTTTTCCCTTCGCTTTGCCATTTCCTTTCTGGCTGCCTTCGACTTTTGCCGCTTTTGCCGCCTCAGCGCGCTCCTGCGCGACAATCTCCATCGCCGCCTGCTGCACGGGGTGGCCGTTCGTGCCGCTCATTCCGTAGGTGAAGGCGGCGAGATGGTAGTAGTCCATCTGTGTCACCGAATCGAAGGGATGGTTGTGACACTGGGCGCAGACGATCTGGGTCCCGAGAAAGATCTGGGTGGTGATCGCGAGATTATCTAGGGGCATGCCGAAATCCCGCAGATAAAATCCGACCGCGGGATTGTCCCAACTGCTGCCCGAGGCCGTGACGAGCTCGTAAACGATCTCGTCGTAGGGCTTGTTGGCGCGAATCGCGTCCTTGATCCACTTTTCGTAGGCCATGCCCGCACCGACGCTCTGGCCGTTGCCGGAGATCGACGTGCGAGTCCGAAGGATGTCGGCGAACCAGTTGTATTGATGCGAGACGTAGCCATCGGAGCCGATCAGGGAATCGACCAGCTTGGCGCGCTTGTCAGGCTCCTGCGACCCTTGAAACGCGAGGGTCTCAGCCTTGGTTGGAATTCGACCGATAAGGTCGAGGTGGACGCGACGGACGAAGACCTCGTCGCTCGCATCGGCGTTCGGTTCGATCTTCGCCTTCTTCAGTCCCTCGAGGACGAGTTCATCGATGCGGGCCGCAGCGGCAACGGGATCGATGTCCGGCTTGGTATCCGGAGCGGCACCCACGGACGGAGCCATGGTAGAGACGAGAATCGCCGCGAGAGCGGCGCGGTAGCGCAGGGTCGACATGGAGGAGGGAAGGGATCTGAATTTGAGACCCCGAGGCCTCTTTCCAGTTCTTGGCGCGATCGCGTGAAGGAGGCACTCGCGCCCTCACTTCTTCAGTTCCGCGAAGATCAGGCGGCCGGCACTGGTCTGGACGGCTCCCGCCACAATGACGTGCTGGAGCGTGCCTAGGTGACGTTTGGCGTGGTTGACGACGATCATGGTGCCATCGGGCAGGTAGCCGACAGCCTGATGGTCATCCCGACCCTCTTTCACCAGTTCGAGGGTGAGCTCATCGCCGGGGGAAACGATCGGCTTCAGGGCGAGGGAAAGTTCGTTGAGATTCAGCACCGCGATCCCCTTGAGACGCGCGACCTTGCCGAGATTCGCATCGTTGGTGAGAATGCGAGCATCGAGTAGATCCGCGAGCTGCAGCATTTTCGCGTCAGAAGAGAGCCCGCCTTCAAAGGCCTCATCGTGGATGGCAAGATCGACTCCACCGGAAGATTTCATCGCGTTGAGCGTGTCGAGCCCCCGGCGACCGCGACTCCGTTTGATCTCATCCGAGGCATCAGCCATCTTTTGCAGTTCCTCGAGGACGAAACGAGGCACCACGAGCGCACCTCCGAGAAAACCCGCCGCGCAGATGCCGGAGATCCGGCCGTCGATGATGATGTTCGTATCGAGAAGGGTCGGAAGATCCTGAAGGGCATCCTGGCGAAACCGCACGTAGGGGATCAGCAGGGAAAACTCCTCGCGCTTGCTCCGCAGGGCGAGCATCACGCCGATGAACCCGAAACCCAGAAAAACGGCGAGGTTAAAGATACTGCCGGCGAGGGGGAACTGCTGCAGCCAGCCAGCTTCGAACGACCCGATGCGAGTGACGATCCAAGCGCAGAGGAAGCCGATGAGGAGGCCGCAGGTGCCGTGGGAAAAGGAACGGAAGGTGAGATGCCGCAGCATCATGTCGAGAACGATCGCCAAGGAAGCGAAGCCGAGCCCGATGATGGCGCCGAACCACCAGAAACTTGACGCTTCGCCCATCGCGACAACTGCTCCGACAAATCCCGCGAGCAGCAGGAAGAACATCCGGATCACGTTGAGGAGGGCATACTGACTCATGGCGCGGAAGGGGAACGACAGCGGGACTCGCCGGAATCTGAGGGCGTGGCGCCATTATACCGGAGGAATCCGGATTTGCGACGCCGCTTTTGCTCCGCGCTATCGCGGAGCCCGGCCCGCCATCCACTTGCCCCGTTTTACGGTGACAGCGAGGGGCAGTCCCGCCGCCGCCGCATGCTTGGCGATCGAATCCGCCTGTGTGGCGAGAAATCCTGAAAGGATCAGCTCGCCATCGGGAGCGAGATGAGTCGGAAACCGGGGAAAAAGGACTTCAAGCAGGTCGCTGAAGAGATTCGCGGCGATCAGGTCGTAGGGATTTTCCGCCTCCCCCTCCATCAGGGCGATGGCGTCGCCCTCGATGAACTCGATGCGATCAGCCACCCCGTGTCGTTCGGCATTCTCGCGAGCGTAGATCAGGGCCATGCCATCGTTTTCCACCGCCACGACGCGCGTGGCGCCGAGCTTCGCCGCCGCAATGGCGAGGATCCCGCTGCCACAACCGAGATCGAGGACGCTCCAAGAGCGTCCCTGACGCGTCTTGGAAAAATCAACGAGGAACCGGAGGCATCCCGCGGTGGTTGGGTGGCTCCCCGTGCCAAAGGCGAGCTGGGGAGGAAAACTGAGGATAAAGCGGCCAGGATGCTTTTCGGCGAGCCCTTCGATCACAGACGGATCCTCCGAGCCGGTCACTATGAGGGAATCCCGCACCCGCAGCAGCATCGCTTCGCCCGACCCGGGGGCGGGCTGCCACTGGGCCGGAGGCAGCGACTCGATCGAGCCTCCAAATCGGCTGAGCAGGGTCTCGGCGTCCTCTCTCGACGCGGTGTAGACCGAGATCAACCAACGACTCCGGCTGACTGTCTTCTCGAGGACGTAGCAAACTCCTTCGGCCACGAAACGGTTTTCCCACTCTTCAAGCCGGATCTCCTCGATGAATTTCGACCAGCGATGAAGCGTTTCCAAAACAGACCTCCGCGAAACCTTTCGTTGGAAAGGAAATTTGGAGCGGGTGATGAGATTCGAACTCACGACATCAACCTTGGCAAGGTTGCGCTCTACCCCTGAGCTACACCCGCATTCTACCCGCCTTGCGGCGGAGCGGAAGGCAAGATGCCGGGGATTGAATGATTTTCAAGGCAAAAATTTTAGAATTCACTGGCAGCCCGGAAATCGCGGGGTAAGGGTGTCGGCCCTCTTTTCAAGGATGAAGAAATTCGGGAACAAACTCGACGAAATCCTCGCCGATAAGGCAGAGGAAGTGCGGCGCCTGCTGCCCCTCCGCGAAAAACTCCAGCTCGCCGCGCAGGCCCGTGAGGATTTTCGTTCTTTCGAATTGGCTTTGGGTGGCGGCATTCGCGACCAAGACGAGGACGAAGGCTATGGACTTTCCGCGCTGGCCGTTATCGCCGAGGTAAAACGGGCATCGCCTTCGGCCGGCACGATTTCCCACGATTTCGACCCCGTCGCCATCGCCGAGGCCTACGCCGACGCCGGCGCCAACGCACTCTCCATCCTCACAGACGAGAAGTATTTTCAGGGGCACCTTTCCTATCTCGCCAAGATCCGCGAACGGGTCGATCTGCCCATCTTGCGAAAGGATTTCATCGTCGACGAAGTCCAGATCTACGAATCCGTCGTGGCGGGTGCCGATGCGATCCTGTTGATCGTGGGGGCTTTGGAGCAGGAGGAACTCCTCCATCTGCTCGATGTCGCGGGCAACTACCAGCTCGACGTCCTCGTCGAGGTTCACGATCTCGAGGAAATGGAGCGCGCCCTCGAGACCGGCGCGCGCATCATCGGCATCAACAACCGGAACCTCCGCACCTTCGAGGTCGACCTTAACGCCACCGAGCGTCTCAGCGAGGAAGTCGGCCCCGACCACATTCTCGTGAGCGAGAGCGGGATTTATTCCGGCACCGACACAAAGCGCATCCGGGCTTGGGGGGCGGACGCCATCCTGGTGGGCGAGGCGCTCATGCGCGCCACGGACAAATCGGCGAAGATGGCCGAGCTGAAAGGCGGCGGCGAGTAGAACGTTAGGTGGAACGCGCCTAATCCGAAAGTGTTACGGAAATCTTCTAAGGTTTCCACCCCGATCGCGTCTTAGGATCGTATTGAGCGGCGCGGTTAGATTCGTTATCTTCCCCACCGTTACGCTAGGCCCCTTGGGACTTGGCGGTCAATCGAACGTCTATCCAAAACAATCCTTATCTGAACTCATGAAAAAACTGCTCGCCACCCTCGCCCTCGCGCTCTTCGCTTCGGTCTCCTTCGCTGGAGAATACCCCGATATCAGCATCAGTGAACTCGAACAAGCCATCAAGAAGGGTGAGGTCGTCCTCCTCGATGTGAACGGATCTTCCTCCTACGCGAACGGTCACATCCCCGGTGCGATCGACTTCCGCGCGAACAAGGACAAGATCGCCTCCCTTCTCGGCGACAACAAGGATAAGCTCGTCGTCGCCTACTGTGGCGGCCCCTCCTGCTCCGCTTACCAAGCGGGTGCCAAGGCAGCTGAAGAGGCCGGTTTCAAGAACATCAAGCACCTCTCGGCTGGTATCTCGGGCTGGCTCCAAGCCGGCAAGACCACCGAGAAGGCCGACAAAGGGAGCTGATCGATCCCCTTCCGGATTCTCGGAAGAAGTTTTCGAAAAGCGTTCCTGCCTGGTGCGGGAACGCTTTTTTTGTTCGACGAAGGTCCTTCGAAGGCGATCATCCCGCTGGACACAGAACGCCTGCCTCGCCCGTGTCTCCGCCCCTTCAACCTGCCACGGCATGAATTCACCACTCGATCTCCTCCAGCACCAGCCTCTCCATTGTTTCGAGGCGGGGGAAACGGTGATCGCCGAGGGAGCCTCCACCGGCCTGCTCTATTTTCTCGCCGAGGGTGTCGTCGAAGTCACCAAGGGCGGTGTTTCGGTGACGCGAACCAATGAGCCGGGTGCCGTCTTCGGCGACCTCTCTGCTCTTCTCGGTGTGCCCCATACCGCCGAGGTCCGAGCCATCGAACTCTGCCGTTTCCGAGTGGTCGAGGATCCGGTGGCCCTGCTCGAGGCGAATCCCGCGATCAGTCTCCACCTCTGTCGCCTCTTGGCGAGGAGGCTCGACGGAGTGAACCGCTATCTTGTCGATTTGAAGCAGCAGTTCGAGGGTCACGATCATCTCGGCATGGTCGATGGCATGATCGACCTCCTCATGCACCGACACCCGCGCGAACGCATTGCGCCCCGGCGCCTATCACATCACGATCCCGAGTTCGCGGAATGATTCCCCTTCGACGCTGCGCCATTCGGCGGTGAGCGCGTTTAGATCGAGAATGATCGTAGTCGGCTCGGGCCCTGGCTGTCGACCCGGGTTAAAGACCCAGGTTCCGCCGATTCGGTCGATCCAGGATCCGTCGCCATAGAAGGGGGAATTGTGAATGTGTCCACTGAAAACCATATCGGGCCCGTGGTGTCGGATCCAGGAGGTGAGAGCTTCATCACCGATAAAGCGCTTTCCCGACCAGCTCGTGAGGGCTCCCTTGGGCGGCGCATGGTAGATCCAGATCCACCGATCACCACGATGAACGGCTTCGCGCTCGAGCAGGGCTTCTACCTGTGCTCGAGACACCTCTCCGTCCCACCACGGACATACCGTGATCCGGACGTTCCCAAAATCGAAGCCGTCCCCATCGGTGTGGATTCGATCGTGACGCGCCTCACGGATCCAGTTAGCGACCGACTCGTCTGCCTCGTTGCGACTATCTCCATCGTGATTTCCCGAACTTACGACGAGGGAAACCTTCTGCGAAATGAGGTTCAGGTATTTTTCGACGATCGCGATCTGCACGTCGAGATCGAGAGACGAACTCAGGTCGAGAAGGTCTCCTCCGATCATCACCAGATCGAACTTGGCGGCTTCAGCCAAAAGCCAGTCGAATTGCTTGAGCGAATAGTGGAGGTCGGCGACGAAAAGCAGGCGCATGGAAGTCAGTGGGTTGGGCGCGTGACGCTCGCCAGCGCCCTTTTGCCGCGGCGCCGGAGATCGCAGGACTTGCGCAACTCGATCATCTCAAGAAAACCGACCGAGTCTTTCCGATACTCGCTCTCTCTGCCTCCCTCGTTCCAGCTTCCCTGGCGCCGGAGGCCGGAGACCCGACTTTTTCTTCGCACGCGCTCACTTCTTCAGCAAGACCCGGATCTTGTGAGCCTCGCTGTCGCCGATATAAATCCCTCCGTTGGGATCGGCATAGACACCATGAGGACGGGCCATCTCGCATCGAAGCGGATCTCCGTCGGCCCCATCACCTTTGGTGCCAGTCCCGGCAATCAACTCAATCCTGCCCGTGGTGGCGTCGATCATCCGGATCGAGTGGCTTTCACAATCGGCGAGCCAAACGTTCCCGGCCTCATCGACACTGATGCCCTTAGGGCCGCTGAGCGTCGCCTCGACGGCGGGACCTCCATGCCCGGTAAAGCCCCCTTTGCCAGTTCCAGCAATGTGGTGGATCTTTCCAGCTTTGAGATCGAACTTGAAAACTTGGTTGCCCTCGCGTGTCGCGAGCCAGAGATTTCCTGCCTTGTCGAAGTCGAGCGAACGAGGCCCTCTCAGCGGGGTCCCCACGATGGGGGATCCATCCGGCGTGTCCCCAGCCTTGCCCGTGCCAGCGAAGGTCGAGATGATGCCGGTCTCGTGATCGAGCTTGCGGATGACGTGGTTCCCGATATCACAGATATAAAGGTCGCCTTCTGGACCAAATTGGATGCTATGAGGCTGCTTGAGTTGCGCCTTCACCGCAGGACCTCCATCTCCGCTGTAACCGGGCTCGCCCGTCCCGGCGATCGTCGTTAGGATTCCGGTCTTCATCTCGATCTTGCGCACGGCATGATTGACCATGTCCACAATGTAGAGATCCCCGTTGGCGTCGAAACGGATTTCGTGAGGTTTGTTGAAGGTCCCCTCAAGCGCTGGCCCACCATCGCCAGTAAAGCCAGCAACTCCGGTGCCCGCGATAGTCGTGAGGACTCCGTCAACACCAATCCTCCGGATCCGCTGACCGGTGTATTCGCAGAAGTAGAGAGCACCATCGGGTCCGCGGACAACTCCAAAGGGATTATCCAACTCCGCCCCCGAGGCAGGTCCCCCGTCTCCAGAGAATCCCTGCTTCCCACTGCCCGCAATGGTTTCGATCGACCAACCAGCCCGGGCAGAGCCGTTCGAAATCAAGAAACAGGCAATCGCTGCGAGGACGGGATGAGTGGTCATGGGATGTATCCTTGGCGAAAAGAAGGTCTGGGTCAACCAGACACTAAGCAAAGATCCCGCGCTCGGCCGCGGTCACCTGCCCGGAGATGTCCACATCGGGCAAAGTGTTTGGGCCGAGAAAGCGGCTCGGCTTTGCGGGCCCACCTCAATCAATGGGGGCCGTGAGAACGTGAGCTTGAGGCGACCCGCCAAGGAGAAGGTTCCACGGCGTCGCGGAAGTCGTCCCGGTACAAAAAGAAACCGCCCCTCCCGAAGGAGAGGCGGTTTACACCAAGGTTCTAAGTAAAACTTAAGCCCTTTGAATCAGCAGTTCTTAGAAAGAAACGCTGAGAGAGACACCACCGTGGAGGATGTCGCTCTGGAGATCGCCGGTAGCGTTGATCCCGTCGGCAACGAAGCCATTGGGAGCACCCACATAACCAACGTAGGGGGTAAGGGTGGTGCGGCAGTTAAGCTCGATCGGAAGCGAAGCGGTCACATAGTAGTGGTTCCAACCGCTGTCGTTGCCGGTGAGGGCGGAGAAGTAGTTGTCGGAGTAACCAACGCCAGTTCCAAGAACCAGGCTGATGCTGTCGGTGAGACCGAACGACTTGGAGAAACCAAGCTGATGATACCATCCGTTCGCGAAACCACCCATGGCGTAGTTGGACTCGTAGGCGAGATCAACGAAGCCGAGGCTGCGAGTGATGTCGAGGCCGAGTTCACCGTAACCGTTGCCACTGGTGGCACCGAGGTTGCTGCGGGTTTCGGGGAAGAGGAAGTGGGTGTAGCCGAGAGCCACGTCGAAACCGGCGAAGGTCCCGAGAGCGGCACTGACGGTGAGGTCGAGCTCGTCGTAAGCCCCACCAAGGCCGTCTTCGTTGATACCATTGAGGTACCAAGCACCGACCGTGATCGGAACGGCGAGACCGTCGAAGGTGTAGTTGACGCTCGTCCAGGCGCTGTCACCAGCAAAGCGAACACCGTAGAAGATGTAGTCGCTCATGTAGCCGGCGGAGATCACGCCTCCGAGGTCCACGCACTCCTCGATGGGAGCCTTGCCAACGGGGGCCTTCCCCCAGTCACCCGCGTTAACGCCAAGCGTCAGCGCGCCAATAGTTGCAACCAGAATGGTTTTTTTCATAAGTGTTTTGATTCCCTTGGTTTGAGATGTGGTCGTAATAACCTGTTTTCGTCTGGGCGTTAGCCCGCAGCCCCTTTTCCTGAACTCCGCTCAAGCAATGCCTGAACGACTTTTCAGAATCTGGAACCAAGAAAGGTTGCCCGAGGTTTGCCAATCCCGCAAGAGAAAAATCTTCATTTTCCTCTAAGAAACCGGCTTGGTGAACGTTTTAAATCCTCGGGATCCGACCTCAAGAGCTTCTTAAAGCGTTGATTTTTAGGAAATTACACTGATGCCGAATGCCCTTCAAGGAAGTTGGCGGCGGCTTTTCCTTTGGTGTTTTTTCTTTCGCTGTCGGCTGGTTGTTTTCTCCACGGGGTCGTTTTCCACTCCCGCTGGGTTGCCGCACTGGCACTTATGGCGTTTGGGGAAAATAAAAAACCGCCCCCCGATTAGGGGGACGGTTTTGACCAAGGTTGGATCGATCAGTGACCGATCAAATTGGGATTCTCAGAACGAGACGCTGAGGGAGAGTCCGCCGTGGAGGATGTCCGACTGCGGTCCTTCGCCAAGCGGGTTGACACCGTCAACCACAAAACTTCCAGGTGCGCCGATGTAGCCCACATAGGGAGTGAGGGTGGTGCGGCAGTTGAGCTGGATCGGAAGCGATGCGGTCACGTAGTAGTGGTTCCAACCGCTGTCATTGCCGGTCAGGGCACTCCAGTAGTTGTCGCTGTAGGCGACACCGGCGCCGAGGCCGAGGCTGACGCTATCGGTGAGGCTGATCGACTTGCTGAGTCCGAGCTGGTGATACCAACCGTTGGCGAGCCCGCCCATGGCGTAGGCGTTCGAGTAGGCGAGATCAACGAAGCCGAGGCTGCGGGTCACTTCGAGACCAAGCTCACCGTAGCCGAGACCGCTCGGCGAGAGGTTGCTGCGGACTTCGGGGAACACGTAGTGGGTGTAGCCGAGACTCACGTCGAAACCGGCGAAGGTGCCCAGATCGGCCTTCGCGTAGAGATCGAGCTTGTCGAAGCCGCCGAGAAGGACGCCGTCTCCGTTGATGATGTTGTAGTAACCAGCACCAATGGTAACGGGAACCGCGAGACCGTCGATGGTGTAGTTCACATCAACGGACGCCGTGTCGCCACCCCAGCGGACGCCCTTGAATACGTAATCGGTGGCGTAGCCCGTGGTGATGGTGCCGCCGAGATCGACGCACTCTTCCACGACCTCTTTTCCGACGGGGGCTTTGCCCCAGTCGCCTGCGTTCACGCCGAAAGTCAGCGCGCTGATGGTTGCAACCAGAATGGTTTTTTTCATAATCGTTTGTTTTCCCTTGGTTTGAGATAGGCTGTCTGCGGAACGTTTTTTGATTTTCGCTCCCTCTCCTTCGAGCCCATCCGTTGTAACTAGGTGGTCCCGAAGGCAATTGGGGATGTTTACCAGAGCGAGTAGTTCGCGCAACCGAAAATTTGCAAATCTTCCTCGTTGCGAGGGGGATGGTCGATTCCACGGCCGTGCCGCCCCTCAGCACCTTACCTCACCGGCACGGCGTCCCGGGTAGAGAGGGTAGCTACGTTCGCGCCCGTGGAAAAAAGGGCCATCGCCAGGTGTGTCCCGCCCGGAGAGATCTCGGAGGGCCTCGTCACGGTTCCCTTCTCGCCGGATGACGCTTCCACTCCTTCACCCACAGCGAGCGGACGAGATGCCTCGACGACACGCAGAAGGCGCCTCACCCGGCCGACACTGCGAATTCGGGAAATGATTTCCTGTCCCAGATAGCAACCCTTGTGAAAGTCGACGGCCCGGTCGTCGAGACCAAGCTCGGCGGGGAATTCGTCCGAGCGGATTTCGGCCCCGGCTTTGGGCAAGCGGGAAAGGATCTCCCATAAAGCCCATTCGCTCCGGGGGATTTCGTTCTGGCTGCCGAAGGGAGGAGGGAGTTCGCGGCCGAGAATTAGATCGTGGCCGGAAATCGCGAGGCGCGAACTCGCCACTCCACCCGGCGATTCACCGGCGAAGTGGTGATAGAGGCGAACCTGATCGGTGAGGTCCTCGATTTCGCAGTCGTCGGCGATGAGGTAACGGCCGAAACGGGCGTGCAGGGCGGCACGCTGGGAGGCTTCCCCATCAACCAGGATTCCATCTCCGTCCCGTCGAATCCACACGAGGGCCTCGACCTTGCCCTTGATGGTGCAGAGACAGGCGGGGATCGCCAGCGAATCAGTCGCCTTGGCAACGTCGTTGCTCACCTGGCCGTTCAGATAGCGAACGCTGTCCGGACCGCTGAATCGGAAGACAGCTCGGTCGGCCAGCTCATACCAACGCCCCTCCAGGGGTGGAAGATCGATCATCACTGCTTCGGTTCAGGGGTTTCTCCCGTTCCGTCCGTCTGGTAATTCGCGGCGATCACCGAATAATCGAGCTCACCCCGCCCTTCCTGAATGGACCGGTAAAGCACACTCGCCGTGGTCGACAAAACGGGTTGGGCGACCCCGAGCTGCTTGCCGAGGGCGAGGGCATACTGGGCGTCCTTGAACATATTCTTCAGAGAGAAATGGGGCTCGTAGTTCCGCGCGAGAATAGACGGCAACTTCATACTGACGAGAGGGGAGCAGCAGGCGTTGCCCTGCAGGGCTTCGGAGAGGCGATCGGGATCCACACCCGCCGCTTCGACCAGCCCGTAGGCCTCGGAAAGAATGCCGACCGTGGCCGCCGAAATCATGTTCGTCGCGATCTTGATGAGCGCCGCTTCACCGACCCGGCCGAGGTGGAGGATGGATTTGGAGCTGGCCTCGAGGACGGGGCGGACTCGCTCGAGGACCCTGATATCACCCCCGGTGTAATAGACAAGCGATCCCGCCTCTGCCGCGAGGCGACTTCCCGTGAACGGCGCGTCAAGAAAGGAGGCTCCGGTATCGCGGACCTCCTCAAAGACCGAGGCAACGGTCTCGGGATCGAAGGTTCCGTTGGCGATCAGGATGTGGCGGGATTCGAGCCGGCTTTTCATCGCCGCGATCACCGTCCGCAGCGCCTCGCTGTCGCCCACGAAAATCTGAATGACGTCGACGAGATCGGCAATCTCGCCCGGCGAAGCGAGAAATCCCGGCAGCGGCTTGACCGTGCGATTCCAGACATAAACCTGGTGACCGGCCTCGCGGAGGCGTTCCGCGACACGGCTGCCGATGATTCCTTGGCCGATCACCCCAACCGATTCGAGCGTTTCCGTTTTCATTCGGAGGGAATCAACGCTGCCCCGCCCTTTTCGCAAGGACAGGTTGCCCGGGACGCCACCTTCGTGTTTGCTGGGCGATGATGGATGCGATCCGGTCGGCGCTCTCCCACCTCGGTCAGCTGGCGCTGCTCGCGGTGGAGTCGATCTTTTCGCTTCTTACCACGGGGCCCCGCATTCGCTCGGCCTGTTTCCAAATCGTCGCGATCGGGATCGGATCGCAACTGGTCGTGATCATCACCGGGGCCTTCACCGGAGCGGTCTTCGCCGCGCAGGCCTACTACAAATTCAGCGAGCTCGGACTCGGATCAGCAACGGGACCGGTCGTCTCGATTGCGATGTGCCGCGAGCTTGGCCCCGTCCTTTCTGCCCTGATGGTGGCCGGGCGAATGGGGGCAGCAATGGCCGCCGAGATCGGCACGATGCGGGTGACTCAACAAATCGACGCCCTTCGTGCCTTCGGCGTCGACCCGGTGGACTACCTGGTTGTCCCTCGTCTTCTTGCCATTTTCATCTCCATGCCGATCCTCGTAGCCGAGGCGATCTGGTTCGGAATGATGGCGGCGCAATATCTCACAGTGCAGGTCTTTGGGGTGCCCGCACCTTGGTTCGAAGGACAACTCCTCGCGCACACGAGAGACTCCGATGTCCTTTCCGGGCTGATCAAGGGCACGATCTTCGGCCTGCTCATTGTCCTGATTTCGTGCCATCGCGGGTTGCACGCGAGCGATGGCGCCGTCGGGGTGGGCCGGGCCACGACCCGGGCGGTGGTCGATTCTTCGCTCGCGATCCTCGTCGTGAATTTCTTCCTCTCCGTCCTTTTCAACCACTGGCTGCCGACCAGCGCGATCGACCTCTGAACGAAGATGACCGGAGACCCTGACATTCCTCCCTTTTTCGAAGTCCGCGAGCTGAGGCAAACCCTTGGTGGTCAGGAGGTCCTGCGCGGAGTCTCCCTGAACGTGCCCCGCGGAAAAACCACCGTCATTCTCGGTGGCAGCGGCGCGGGAAAGAGCGTCCTCTTGCGCCATCTCAACGGGCTAATGAAGCCGCTCTCGGGAACGGTAACAGTCCTCGGGACTGATCTCGGCCCGCTCTCGGAAAAGGCCCTGCGACCGATCCGGCGGCGTATCGGCGTGCTTTTTCAAGAGGGTGCCCTCTTCGATTCCATGAGCGTGGGCGAAAACGTGGCCTTTCCCCTCTGGGAACATGGCCTGCGAGACCGTGCCGCGATCGCCGCCCGCGTCGATGAAGTTCTCACACACGTGGGCCTGCAAGGGCATGAATCGAAGCGGCCCGAAGCCCTCTCGGGTGGCATGCGCAAGCGCGTTTCCCTAGCCCGCGCCCTTGCGTCCGGCCCGGAATGTCTCCTCTACGACGAGCCGACTGCCGGACTTGATCCGATCCTTTCCGAAAACATCACCCGGCTGATCGATCGGCTCCAGACGGAGCTTCACCTAACCTCGGTGATGGTGACCCACCACCTCGGGGCGATGCGTTGGGTCGCCGATCAGGTGATCTTTCTCAAGGACGGCTCGGTTCGTTTCTCCGGGACGCCCGAGGACCTCGCCAGATCGGAAGACCCAGCCATCCGCGAATTCCTCAACGCCGACGCGATGGCTGGGAGGTAGGCGCCTTCCGCGTTGTCACCTGGGAAAATCGCCGCCATACTTCCCTCCTTCATCCGATGTCCCTTTCCTCCCATCGCACCGAGATTCAGGTCGGCCTTTTCGTGCTGGTCGGGATGGTCCTTGTCGCGGGATTGGTCCTGCGTTTCAGCCAGCCGCGGCTCGGATCAGCGGGAGGCTACCCACTCACTGTGGAGGTGAAGGACGCGACCGGCATCCGCGAGGGAGTGCCGGTGCGGCTCGGCGGCGTCGACATCGGTCGGGTCGCCTCCGATCCGCTCCTGAACGAAGATTTTGTGCTGCTTTCGGTGCCGCTTGAGATCTTCCGGGGCAATCGCGTTCCCGCCGGATCCACCGTCAAGGTCGGCACGAGCGGTCTGATGGGAGACAGCTACGTGCGTATCCTGCCGCCCGAACGTCCCTCCGGTGAGTTTCTCCCCGAAGGTCATCTCATCGTCGCCGAACCCCCAAACAACCTGACCGATCTCGCTGGAGAAGCCGGCGAGGCGTTTGACGGGGTCACGGACGCCTCCGTCGAAATGCGCTCAGCCGCCGACCAAGTCGAACGCCTCGCGCTGCGCGCAGAGGGGGAACTCCTCAGCGAAGAAAATCTCGGGAATCTCCGCGTGATCCTTTCCGAAATGCGCGCCACCTCGGAAGCGCTCCATACGGTCTCCGACCGCCTTCCCAAACTGCTCGACGAGAGTGGGACCGCCATCAACGGCATCTCGGAAGCCTCCACTGCCGCGAAGCTTTCGCTCACTGGGCTGGATGCCAGCGTTGCGAAATTCAGCAAGACCCTCGACAGCGTCGATCCCGTGGTCAGGCAGTTCGACGGCACACTCGCTGAGTTGCGCAAAACCATCGCCGCGACCGACCGCCTCCTTGGTGAGATCGAAAAAGGAGAGGGTCTCAGCGCCGCCCTCCTCAAGGACCCGGGCCTCAAACGCGACTTTGCGGAAGTCCTCGACAAACTCAACCGCTACGGCTTCCTCTTTTATCCCCGCGCTGAAGGCCTTCAGCGCGAGGGATCGGTTTTTCCCGACGGAAGCGATGAGAAGGAACGAAAAGCTTTCCCCGGCCTCCGCCGCCAACCCTGACTCCCATGCCCTTTCTCGTCATCTTGAAGCGCTTCGAAGTCTGGCTCCTCCTCGCCATCGTCGCCGCCCTGATTGGGTTCGCCTTGCAACCGCCGCCGCCGCTCCCGGGCAGCCGCGAGATCGGACCCGAAGCCTCCCCGGGAGAAGCGCAACCACTCCCCGTCCCGTTGCAAGGTCCGCAGAGTGACGGGATTCCGGCAGCTACCACGCCTCCCACGGCGAGGATTCGTGAAGTGCACGTCACTCCGTCCTCTTCCGGATACATCGTCGAGACCCTTATCAGCCGGGTAGGCGGACGCGCGACCGACCTCGTTGCCGGTGAGGATCAAGTGCGAGCCACCACGACCGAAGGTCAGCCCGTGAACCGCTTCTTCGAACCCTTTCAAGCGACTCCGGCCCTTCTTGCTTCAGGCGACTCGGTGTCTTCGCTCCGCTGGTGGCTGCCCGCTCCCGCCGAGTCGATTTGGATCGAGATCGACGGCGAACGGATCGAAGCCCGTCTACCCTGACGGAGCCGGTCAGACAGTGCACCTTCCCGATCCCTCCCTCCCCAGCCACTCGCCGCATGTCCGATCATCAGGCCGAGCTTCTGCTCATCAACAACAACAACACCCGCACCAAATTCGCTCTCGCCTCGCGCGACGGCTTCATCGACCATCGCACCATGCCCTCGCGCGAGGTCACCACGGATGCTGTGAGGGAACTGCTTCGCGATTGGGAGTATGAAAAGGTCGTCCTCGCCTCGGTCGTGCCGTCCAATGTGGCCGCCCTCGTCGAAGCGCAGCGCGGGCGCCCCCTCGTCGAGCTCTCTCATCGGATCGAGCTCGGGATCGCCCTCGATTTCCCCGATCCGTCGAAGATCGGCGCCGACCGCCTCGCCAATGCCGTCGCCGTCGCGGCCCGTCGTCCCGATGGCCCTGTCATCGTCGTCGATTTCGGCACCGCCGTGACCTTCGACATCATCGACGCTCGTCCCGCCTATATCGGCGGCGTCATCGCGCCCGGACTCGACGCCATGCGCCACTACCTTCACGAGCGAACGGCCCTCCTTCCCGAGATCGAAATCGCCCGGCCGCCCTCCGCGATCGGCAAATCGACCGTCCATGCGATGCAGTCGGGGGCCTACCACGGCTATCGCGGTCTCGTCCTCGAGATCCTCGAACGGATTCACGAGGAAATGGGCGGGCCCGCGAAAACGATTGCCACCGGAGGATATGCGGCTTTGATAGCCGACGGCCTGCCGGCCATTGGTTCGATCGAGCCCCACCTCACCATGCACGGTCTCCTCCGCGTTGCGGCACTCAATTTTCCTCAATGACGCCCCCACCAGTCATCGGCATCGATTTCGGCGGCACGTCGGTCAAACTGGCCGTCGTCTCCGGAGAGAACCTCCTTACCGAAATTCAACGTATCCCCACCCAGGATTTCGACCATCCCGATCGCCTCATCGACGCGATCATCGACGCGATCACCGCGGCGCGGGCCGCGCTTCCCGAGATCGCCGCGATAGGCATCGGGGTCCCGGGCGCGGTCAACTTCCACACCGGCATGACTTACAATCTCACGAACGTGAAAGGTTGGACGGCCGTTCCGCTTCGCGACATCGTCGAAGAAAAAACGGGCCTTCCCACCGTCATCGAAAACGACGCCAATTGCATGGCCTATGCCGAGTGGAAGTACGGCGCCGCCCGCGGGTGTGAACACGCTGTTTGTGTGACTCTCGGCACCGGCGTTGGCGGGGGACTGATTCTCAACGGAGGGCTCTTTCGCGGGGCCGCCTGCGCCGCGGGCGAGATCGGACAGATGAGCATCGACCTGCACGGGGTCCCCGGACCTTACGGCAACACCGGCGCTCTCGAACGCTACATCGGAAATCGCCAAATCGTCGAAATGGCCGAGTCGCTCTACCGCGAGCAGGGGGTCGATTCGCCCGAAGGGCTCAGCCCGGAGTCTCTAGCCACCGCGGCTGCCGCGGGCGATGCCGTCGCCCTCCAAGCCTGGGAACGGGTCGCCCATTGTCTCGGCTCCTGCCTCATGAACGTCATTTACCTTCTCAACCCGGAGGCCATCGTCATCGGCGGGGGCGTCTCCGAGGCCGGCGACCTTCTCTTCGAACCACTTCGCGAGACCCTTAAAAACTCCCTCACCGCCGAGTGCTTCAGCGACCTGCGGCTCGTTCCAGCCCGCTACGGAAATACTGCGGGAATTCTCGGAAGCTCCGCAATGGCATTGGAGTTGGCCCGCCCGGGAACTTCATTCATTGAGAATTGAAATTATAGAAACTATAATATTTGCTTGAATTGATCCTCTTCGTCGCTTAGTATTCCTCCGAATTCTTTTTCATTTGCCTCACCCGATGCCAATCTGGCATAGGGGGGCCTTCCCAAAAACCAAAACCATTTCTCTTATGAAAACTGCAACACTCATGGCTAGCATCGGCGCGATGGCCTTCGGCGTGACCACGCCGGAACTCTTCGCGGGAGATTGGGGCAAAGCCCCCGTGGACAAAACGCCGATCGAGGAGTGCCTCGACCTTGGCGGCGAACTCAGCGTCGGCTACGAGACCGACTACGTCTTCTACGGCGTCCGCTTCGCAGGCGACAGTGTCTGGACCGACGTGAACTACACCTTCGACCACCTCGCCATCCCCGTGACTGTCGGTGCCTGGTATCTTAACGGGATCAACGGCAGCGGTTCCGGCTACGACGAGCTCGATCTCTACGTCGATTTCACCCTCGGCACCTTCGCCGGATTCGATTTCAATCTCGGCTACTACCACTACACCTTCCCCGAGTTCCGCAGCAACGTGGCGCCTGGTGGCGGCTATGGCGAGGCTTACCTCGACATCTCCCGCAGCCTCGGCTTCGTCGATGTGGCCTACAGTGGCATTCAAGCCTTTGGCGGCGCGGGCACCTCGAGTGGATGGTTCCACGAACTGGGTCTCGAAAAATCCTTCGCTCTGTGCGACAGCGCCGCCCTTGTCTTCGGTGGCGGCGTCGGCTACAGCGACGGATACTACACGGCCGTCCTCGGCGGCGAGCCCGACAGCGGGTGGAATCATTACTACGTCAAAGCGTCGCTGCCCATCGAATTGAACTGCCGCACCACCCTGACACCCTACATCGGCTACAACGGAGCCACCAGCGGCATGATCGCCGATGGTATCGACGTGGGCCTTGGGCCCCAGTCCGACATCCTCCACGGCGGCATCTCCTTGACCGTTTCGTTCTGACCTGGATCTCCCGAAAAACGGCGGATTTTCCATCGCCTTCCTCAAAATGGGGAAGGCGATTTTTTTTGCCCCTTTCTCTTCCGCCCGGTCACGAAAAAACCCTGTCGCGAGACAGGGTCTAGTCGGAGCCCGAACTCATCGTTCGGACCGAAGACGCGAGGAGGCCGGAAATCAAGCTTGGGCAGCGGCCGGCTTCAGCTTCGCTGCCATGCGGGCCTTGAGGCGATCTGCGGTGCGCTTGTGGATGGTGCCACTCTTGGCAGCCTTGTCGGCAGCGGAGGCAAAGGAATTGTAACCCGCTTGAGAGGCGGCGGCGTCTCCGGTGGCGATCGCGGCGAGGGCGCTCTTGCGGCTCGACTTCACATTGGACTTGATCGCACGATTGCGGGCCGTGCGAACTTTCGTCTGACGGACGCGTTTGAGGGCGGACTTGGTGTTGGCCATCTGGTTCTGGTGTTTCGAAACAACTAAAAGGGCGCGGAGCATACCCCGGAAATCCGATCCGTCAAGGGGCAACCTCGATCGGGGTCAGGTTCCCGGCAGGAGGCGCGGAGACACTATCGAGATAAGTGGTATCGAATCCGCTCTGCTGGAGGACGTCAGCGCCGGACTTGAAGGTGCTCACCTCGTTCCAAACCGGCTTTACCGCGGGGGGGGCGAGCGGGGAAATCGGCAAGGTGACGGCAACGGGGTCGGAAAGAGGGAGTGCTTCGATCGGCTCACCCATCTCCTTGGCGATCTCGGCATCCCGCCAGAGGCCCTTGCGGACCACGAAGACCTTGGATCCCTCGCCAACCCGGTCGTGCAGGTCGATGACGTCCTTCGACTTCATCCGCACGCAGCCGTAGCTCGCCGGAGTGCCAATGGCGCGTTCGGCCGCGGTGCCGTGGATGTAGATGCAGCGGGTGTAGGCGTTCCTGTTCGAGGATTCTAGTCCGTTGAGCCAAAGAATCCGCGAAACGATGGGGTCGCGCCCAGGGGAATCCGGCTTGATCACCTCTCCAGTCCACTTGCGACTCTTGAAAACGGCCCCCGCCGGCTTGCCGGCCCCAATCTTTTCGGCGACTTCCAATTTGCCAGCCGGGGTTCGGTAGCTGCCCTTTTCGTCGCCAAGACCGAACTTCGAAGTCGAAACCGGGTAGGTTTTGACCAGCTCGCCCTGACGGTAGAGGGCCATTTTCTGCATGGGCACGGAGACTTCCATGACGTGAAGATGGTCCCGCTTCGCGGCGGTCTGCACTGCACAACTGCTCAGGGAAAGGGCGAAGCCGAGGACAAGGACGGTTCCGGCGCGCTTCAACTCACGTTTGAAAAAGTTCATAGGGGGCCTCATGCTATAACGACTTTCTCGGTGATCTCTTAGAGAGGGCCACATGCCGCTTTCCAGCGGCGTTGACTCCAGTGAGTGGCCGGAATGAGAATCGCCTCAGATTTATTATAAAGTTTTATTAATAAAAGACAAATTTCTAGCAAACTTTTTTTCACGATCTAAAGTTGGGTTTATTTCGCTCTCCCTGTGGATCCGGCCATGTCCCTTCCCTGCCGCCTTCTCTGCCTGATTTGGTTATCGTCGTTCGCGGTTCTCTCGATCCGGGCGCAAGCGCTTGGCGAATCTCCCCAAATTCCCGAAGAACTCCTAGCTGACGACCACCTTCGCGAGGAAATGGGAGTGAATGGCTTTACGGCCCCGTCGATCCGCAAGATCTTCGACGACCTCAAGAGACTGCGTCCCCTGCCCTACGACGAACTAAAGCGCCCCCTTCCCGAGCAACCGCCTCAGGATCGCACAAAACTTTCCCTCATCATGGGGTTGCTCCTTGCTGATGGATTTTTTGCGGTCGAGGCCGAACAATTCTTCGACCTCGAGCCGATCGGACGTTCCCTCCTCAATCATGGCAAGATCCTCGGATCGGGCACGCGTGTCTCGAGCCACATGAAAAGCATGCTCGAAAAAGGAGCCGTCGGCCAATGGGATGCCCTGAAGGAGGAGCTTTTCCAGACCCAAAAGGACGTGGAGAACGAAATGGTGCTGATCCGCGATGTCGATGCAGCCAATCTCATCAGTCTCGGTGGCTGGCTTCGCGCCCTGGAAATCGGCTGCGCGGCCTCGCTGAATCCCTATGATCCGGCCAAGGCAGCGTTGCTGACCAAGCCGGAAATCATCGAATACTTCGTGTTGAACCTTGAAACCCTCGAGCCCCGCCTCCAGAAAAACCAACTCCTCGGCCGGATCCGCACGCGGCTCCTCGAGATGCAGAAGGCGGTCGATCTCCCCGAGGGCCAAGTTCTTTCTGAGCAGGAGGTGACGCAGCTCGGCTCGATGGTGGAAGAACTCGTCGACCAGATCGGCGGCAACGGCCGCCTCCTCAAGACCACTCAGGACATCCGCGGGCCGAAACCGACGAAACCGGCGACAGTGACCGCCCCGGCGGCCACCGGCGGGGTCATCTCGGGTGAAGTCCCGCAGTGAGGGGTTCACACCCCGGGCAGAAGATACTTCGCCGCTTGATCGACGTCCTTGTCACCGCGTCCCGACAAATTCACGACGATGATCTGGTCGGGATGCATTGTCGGGGCCGCTTTCTTGACGTAGGCGAGGGCATGGGAGGTCTCCAAGGCGGGGATAATGCCCTCGGTGCGGGAAACTTCGGAGAAAGCGGCGAGCGCCTCGTCGTCGGTGGCGTAGGTGTAGTCGACCCGGCCTTCGCTCTGGAGAAACGCGTGCTCGGGTCCGACCGCCGCGTAGTCGAGACCCGCCGAGACCGAGTGGGTCAACTCGATTTGTCCGTCCGCATCAGCGAGAAGCCAAGTCTTCGTTCCCTGGAGGATGCCGAGTTTGCCGCCCTGAAAGCGCGCGGCGTGCTCACCGTGCTTGATCCCGTGGCCGCCGGCCTCCACGCCCATCATCTTCACCCCCTCATCGCCGAGGAAGGGATGGAAAAGGCCGATCGCGTTGCTGCCGCCGCCAACACAGGCGACCAGAAGATCAGGAAGGCGCGCCTCGCGCTCGAGGATCTGGCGCCTCGCTTCGACGCCGATGATGCGGTGAAAATCGCGCACCATCATCGGGTAGGGGTGCGGCCCGAGGGCGCTTCCGAGGATGTAATGAGTCGTGCGCACGTTCGTGACCCAGTCTCGCAGGGCTTCGTTGACCGCTTCCTTGAGCGTCTTCTGACCTGCCTCGACCCCGCGGACCTCGGCCCCGAGGAGGCGCATGCGGATAACGTTGAGCCGCTGGCGCTCCATGTCGGTCGCGCCCATGTAGACGACACACTCCATCCCGAACCGTGCCGCCACCGTCGCCGTCGCCACCCCGTGCTGGCCCGCCCCGGTTTCCGCGATGATTCGTTTCTTGCCAAGGCGTTTCGCGAGGATGATCTGACCGAGGGCGTTGTTGATCTTGTGCGCGCCGGTGTGGAGAAGATCCTCGCGCTTCAGGTAGATGCGGGCCCCGCCAAGTTTTTCCGTCCAACGCTCCGCCAAGTAAAGGGGAGTCTCGCGCCCGCAGAATTCGGCGAGGAGGCGGGAAAGCTCGGACTGGAACGCCGGATCCTCCTTTGCCTTGAAATACTCGGCCGTGAGCGTGTCGAGCGCCGCCACCAGCGTCTCGGGAACAAAGCGCCCGCCGAAGGTACCAAAATGGCCCGTCGCATCGGGAAGGGTCTGGGAAAGGGAGGACGTGCTCATCAGAAGAAGGTTACGTTGAAGGCGTCGGGTTTGTTTTCGTGGCTCGCATTTCCTTCAAAACCGCGTATGCTCGAAGCGTCAGAGGCTGCGGATTGAAGGCAGGTCAACCCCGCCAGGGCCGGAAGGCAGCAACGGTCGCTTGTCCTTCATTGCCGCAGTTCTCTGGCATTTCCCCTTTCAAGCGGCTGTGACTTTCTCGAGATCAAAAACGGTGCGGGCATCGCTGATGACGCCGGTCACGGCCGCCGCCGCCACCATCACGGGAGACATGAGCACGGTGCGCCCCACCGGGCTCCCCTGACGACCCTTGAAGTTGCGGTTGCTTGAGCTCGCGCAGAGTTGGTCGCCAACCAGCTTGTCGGGGTTCATCGCGAGGCACATGGAACAACCCGCTCCGCGCCACTCGAAGCCGGCTTCGGAGAAGATCTTGTCGATCCCCTCCTGACGGCAGAGGTGGTCGACGATCTCCGAGCCCGGCACGGCGATCGCGGTGACCCCTTCGGCGACCCGGTGGCCCTTGAGGTATTTCGCGGTCTCGCGGAAATCGGAGAGACGACCGTTGGTGCAACTGCCAATGAAGCAGACGTCGACGGGAGTGCCGGCAATGGGAGCACCGGCCTCGAGCTTCATGTATTCGAGGGCCTCTTCGATGCTCTTGCGGCCTTCCTCGTCGGTCGCGTCAGACGGTGACGGGATCGTTTCGTTGACGAAAATGCCGTGATCGGGGGAGATGCCCCAAGTCACCGAAGGCGCGATGTCCTCGGCGCGGATGTTGACGATGTCATCATAGCGGCAGTCGGGGTCAGAGGCCACCGCCTTCCAAGAGGCGACCGCGGCGTCCCACTCGGCACCCTTGGGCGAATAGGGCCGATCCTTGAGGTAGGCAAAGGTCTTTTCGTCGGGATTGACGTAACCGCAGCGCGCTCCACCTTCGATCGACATGTTGCAGACGGTCATGCGCTCCTCCATCGAAAACTGATCGAAGACGCTGCCCCCGTATTCGTAGGCGTAGCCGATCCCGCCCTTGGCGCCGAGCAACTTGATGATGTGCAGGATCACGTCTTTCGCGTAAACTCCGGGCTTGAGCGAGCCATCCACGTTGATGCGGCGCACCTTGAATTGGCTCAGTGCCATGGTCTGCGTCGCGAGGACGTCGCGGATCTGGGTCGTGCCGATGCCGAAGGCGATCGCCCCGAAGGCACCGTGCGTGGCGGTATGGGAATCGCCGCAGGCGATCGTGGTTCCGGGCTGCGTGATCCCCTGCTCGGGGCCGACGACGTGGACGATGCCCTGCCCGCCGCTGCCGATGTCGAAAAACTTCACTCCGAACTCGGTGCAGTTCTTCCGGAGGGCCTGAATCATCTCCTGGGCAAGGGAATCCTCGAACGGCTCGACTTGGTTCTTCGTCGGCACAATGTGGTCGACCGTGGCGAAGGTGCGGTGAGGGAACTTCACCTTCAGCCCGAGGTCGCGGAGCATCCCGAAAGCCTGCGGACTCGTCACTTCGTGGATGAGATGAGTACCGATGAGAAGCTGCGTTTGACCATTGGCAAGCCGTCCCACCGAATGCGCATTCCAGACTTTTTCGAACAAACTTTGACTCATGCTTGGGAACAATTCGGAGATTTTAGGGCGGGAAGCTAGCACAGCCATTGCGGAACGGTAACGGAAACTTTTCGAACCATTCGGGTGATTCGCGGTCGAAATCCGCCTATTCGTTGAATTCGGCAAACTCCAGTCTACAAAACCGAGGCCCCGAAGTCCAATCCACCGATCAAACTCTTATGGCACCGAACAGAATCATCAGAAAACGTTCCGCTGTCGCTCTCGTTGGCGCCGCACTCGCAATCGCCAGCTGCGAAAAGACGATGGAAGGGGTCTCGGAAGACGCAAACAGGGCGGTCGAAGCCGCCAAGGAAGAGGCGGTCAAGGCCGCCGGAGAGCTGACCAAGAAGGTCGAGGAAGCGAAGAAGGAAGCCGACAAGGCCGCCGAAGCCGTGACCCAAAAAGCCACAGAAGCGGTCAAGGAAACCGTGAACGAAGCCGCCAGGGCGGTCGAAGCAGCCACCGCTCCCGCCAATCGATGATCGGCCGCATGGGAGCGCCTCTTTTCGCAACAGTCCGGATCCGCTGACGAACGCCAGCATTTTCGCTTTCAGACGCCGCCGCCCTCCCCGCGGGCGAGCGATCGCGGGGCTGATGGCTTTCCATTGATCTTCCGAAACTTCTCGTCGATTCTCCCTCCTGACGCCCTTGAACCGCAGCCTCCCCCGACTCTCCCTGCACGACCTCGACCTTCCCGCTCTCCGGGAAACCTTCGCGGCCGACGGCGTCAATCCCCAGCATGCCGCCTTGCTTTGGCGGGCGCTGCATCGTGACGGCGTCACCGATCTGAACTCCTGTGATTTCCTTCCCCCCCTGCGCCGCTGGGTCGATCGGTCGGTAGGCGAAGGAAAGCCCTACTCTCTGGATAAACCCGAGCTCGTCGAGGAAATCCCGAGCAGCGATGGACTCACCCGAAAATTCCTCCTCCGCCTCGACGACGGCCAGACGATCGAGACCGTCCTGATGGCCTACGAGGGACGTCACACCGTCTGCCTCAGCACTCAGGCAGGCTGTGCGATGGGTTGCGTCTTCTGTGCAACAGGGCAAATGGGGTTCGTTCGGCATTTGCGACCGGGTGAGATCGTGGCTCAGGTGCTCCACGCTCGACGGGCGCTACGCGAGTGGGATCCAACGCAGCGGGTCCGCAATCTCGTGCTGATGGGCATGGGCGAGCCTCTCCACAATTACGATTCCGTGATGCGCGCCCTCGGGATCATCTCGGACACGCGCGGGATTGCGATCGGTCCGGCCCGCATCGCGATCAGCACGGTCGGCGTCGTGCCGGCGATCCGTCGGCTCGCCGAAGAGGCAAGACCCTACCGCCTCGCGGTGAGCCTGCACGGTTCGAGCGAGGAAGAGCGTGCCGCTCTCGTGCCGGCGGCGAAACGATGGTCGCTCGCGGAGCTGATCGCGGCCTGCCGGGATTACGGCCGCGATACGGGCAAGCGGATCTTCTTCGAATGGACGCTGATAGAGGGGAAAAACGATTCTCCCGAGACGGCAGAGCGCCTCGCGGCCCTTCTCGAGGGCATGGATGCGCACGTGAACCTCATCCCGCTGAATCCCACGCAGGGCTTCGAGGGCACCGAAAGCGGGACGGAATCGGCGCGCCGTTTTCAGGAGATCCTGCGGAGAGCCGGCTTTCCCTGCACCTTCCGCCAGCGCCGTGGTATCGATGTCGAAGCCGGATGCGGAATGCTGAAGGCGACGCGAGAGAGGCGTCCCGGCATTTGAGCCCGCTCAAGGCCAGGTCGTCAAAAGCAATTCGGCCTCGCCGCGGGCATGGAGACCCGACCCGCCTCCGGGAGGCACGAGGAAAAAGTCGCCTTCGGAAAAGACGCTGGCGCCATCGGTGACCTCGCCAGCCACGACGGTGAGGACGGCAAAACGGCCCCGGACCACCGCCTCGAGCCTCACTCCTGCGGCGAGGAAATGGCGCTCGAGACGGAAAAACTCGCAGGCGGCGAGCAGTTCTCCCGCAGGCTCATCCATCCGAGGGCCCACGTCCGAGAAGTCGATGCAGCGCAGCGATTCCTCGATATGAAGTTCGCGTGGCTTTCCATCGATGCCGGGACGATTCCAGTCGTAGACCCGGTAGGTGGTATCGGAGTTTTGCTGGATCTCGTAGACGAGCAGACCCGCGCCGATCGCGTGGAGGCGACCGCTCGGGATGATGAGATGCTGGCCCCGGGAGACCGCTACGGCATGAACGCAGGATTCGGCTTCACCGTTGGCGAGAGCCTCCCGAAAGCGCGCCTCGTCGACCCCCTCCTTCACCCCGACGTAAAGCATCGCACCGGGCAGGGCATCGGCGATGTACCAGACCTCGGTCTTGGGTTCGCCACCAAGAGCGGCCGCCACCGATGCCGGGGGGTGGACTTGGATCGAGAGGGTATCACGCGCGTCGAGGATCTTAAACAAGAGAGGGAAGCGCTCGCCTTCGGGAGCATCCTCGCCAAAGATGGCGGAGCGCAGGCCCGGGTCACTCCAGAGTTCCGAAAGCCGAAACCCGTCGAGGGACCCTCCGACCACCGGGCTGTCCGCTTCCTTTCGCGCTGAAATCTCCCAGGATTCCCCAAAAGGCAGATTCGGATCAGGCAAGTCGCGGCCAAAACGCTCGGCGAGGAGCCTCCCGCCCCAAACTCGCGTTTGATAAATTGGTTCGAATCGAATAAAGGAGACGGGCGAAGCGGACATGCGTCGGGGCAATCCAAAAAGGATACCCTGATGGAAAGCACATTTCCATCATTACCTTCATAGTTTCCAGATCAATGAACCAGGAAGTCAAGGAGCGCTTCGATCAATACATCCGGCAGAAGGGGATGCGCCGCACTGACCAACGCGATATCATCCTCGAGGCGGCCTTTGCGAGCGATGACCATTTCACCGCCGAGGAACTCTTGACGAAAGCGCGTCGGCTCGATCCCAAGACCTCGCGGGCGACGCTCTACCGCACTATTTCCGTGCTCGTGGAGTGCGGCCTCCTCCGCGAGATCGATCTTGGCCGCGACGAGCGGGTCTACGATCCGAATTTCCTAGATTCCCCCGATCACAACCATCTCATCTGCATCGACTGCGGCAAGGTAATCGAATTCGAGGACGAGAACGTCGCCGTTCTCATCGACTGTATCACCCGGCGCCTCGGCTTCCGCCCAAGCACTAAGTCGATGCGTATCGAGGCCTGCTGCGACCAGCTCCGCAAGGAGGGCGTCTGCGGCAATCTCATCCAGCAACGCCTCGTGAAGCGGGCGTGATTTTTTGACGGCAAAAACCCCGACGGCACCGGCGGATCCGGGCACCCAGCAAGTTCATGTGGAAAGGCAGATTTCAGACCGAGACATCCAACCTCGTGCAGCGTTACGGCGAGTCGATCTCCTACGATTGGCGGCTCTACGCCTGTGACATCGAGGGATCGATCGCCCACGCCGCCGCGCTCCTCGAGGCCGGAATCCTCACCAAAACCGAAGAGCGCTCCATCGTGAAGGGCCTCCAGGAAATCCGCCGCGAGATCGAATCGGGCGAGTTCCGTTTCAAGACGAGTCTCGAGGACATCCACATGAACATCGAGCGGGCTCTCACCGAAAAGATCGGGGCCGCCGGGGCGAAACTTCACACCGCCCGTAGCCGCAACGACCAAGTCGCTCTCGATATCCGCCTCTATTGCCGCGTCGAGATTCAGGCGATCCACCAGCGCCTCACGACCTTGCAGAACGCTCTTCTCACCCTCGCGGTGAATCATCCCTCCGCAGTGGTGCCGGGCTACACCCACCTCCAGCGCGGCCAGCCCGTCCTCTTCGCCCACCATCTCCTCGCCTACCTCGAGATGCTCGAGCGCGACAAGGACCGGCTTCGCGACGCGTATCGCCGACTCAACGTGATGCCGCTCGGATCGGGGGCGCTCGCCGGATCGACGATCGTACTGAACCGCAAGCTCATCGCCGAAAAGCTCGGTTTCCCCGCGATCACCCAAAACAGCATGGACGCGGTGAGCGACCGCGACTTCGTCGCCGAGTTCCTCTTCGACATCGCCCTCACCGGGGTGCATCTCTCGCGCCTGAGCGAGGATGTGATTCTTTGGGCCACCGCCGAATTCGGCTTCATCGAGCTGAGCGACGCCCACACGACGGGTTCCAGCCTGATGCCGCAGAAAAAGAATCCCGACGTCGCCGAACTCACCCGCGGCAAGACGGGACGCCTCGTCGGCAACCTCGTCGCCCTCCTCACGACGATCAAAGGGCTGCCCATGACCTACAACCGCGACCTGCAGGAGGACAAGGAGCCTCTCTTCGACTCGATCGACCAGATCAAACTGGCCCTCGAGGTCTTTGCCGAGATGATGGCCGCCGCTAAAGTCCGCGAAGACCGCACCCTGCGCGCCGCGTCGGATCCCTTCCTCCTCGCCACCGACCTCGCCGATTATCTCGTCCTGCGCGGCATGCCCTTCCGCGAGGCACACGAAGTCATCGGGAAGCTCACTGCGCACAGTCTGCAGGAGAAACGTGATTTCCCCGACATGAGCCTCGAGGAATACCGTCAGTTCTCGACGGTCTTCGAGGCCGACGTTTTCAAGGTGCTCGACCTCAAGACCGCGTTGAAGGCCCGCAAGGGAATCGGTGCCCCTTCGCCCGCGAATGTGGGTGCACAGATCACGCGCTGGCAGAAGCGACTGCACGCGGCGACGGAGTTTTGATCGGAATGTCAGGGTGACTCACGTCACCTTCGCACCGACGACCTCGAGACGCCTTGCATCATGGAAGCGTTCGTCGAGCCAGTCGAGATGGGTCGTGGTGATGAGCTTCTGCGAAGCCGTGGGCCAGTTCGCCATCAGCGCGTTGCGACGGCCCGGATCGAGTTCGCCGAAGACGTCGTCGATCAACATCACGGGTGCCTCCTGCCGCGTTTCGACGAAGAGGTTGGTCTGTCCCAACTTCAGGGCAAGGGCGACGGTGCGCTGTTGTCCCTCGCTCGCGAACTTCGCGGCCGGTTTGCCGTTGAGGGTGAGGAGAAGGTCATCGCGATGCGGGCCGGCGGCGGTCTGGCGTTTGCGCATCTCCTCGTCGCGGCGAGCTTCAAGGATTGCGAGGAGATCGTCGCCATCGCCGCTCGCGCTCTCGTAGTCTAGCCCGAGCGACTCGCCGGTCCCGCCGATGCGGATCTGAGCCTCGGCCGCACGGGGACGCAGCTTTTCAACGAGCACCCGCCGCGAGCTAGAGAGAACCTGGGCGTAGTCGTGGAGCAGGCGCGAATAGGCGTCGACCTGCGCCCACCTCGGCGAGGCGTCGCGCTTCAGGAGAAAGTTCCGCGAACGCAGCGCCTTCTCGTAAGCCTTGAGCGCCTCGCGATAGCCGGGAAAGAGTTGCGCCGCCATGAAATCAAGGAAACGCCGCCGTCCGTCGCTGCCGCCGCGGACGAGGGCGAGATCGTCGTTCGCCATCCACACGACGAGGGCGCTGTGGCGCAGGTAATCGGAGGCGCTTTTTTGCGCTTCGCCATCGACGAGGAGCTTCCGCCCCGTCTCGCGATACTGAAGGCGCAGTTCCGATTCGTTGAAGCCCACAAGGTTCCCCCCGATCGCGAAAGCTTTTTCCGAAAACTGAATGCAGTCGCCGAGGGTCGTGGTGCGCGGGCTTTGCAGACGCAGGAGCACGCAAGAGGCCTCCAGAATCGAGGTTTTGCCCTGGGCGTTGTTACCGTGGAAAAGCGTCACGCCCGAAGCCAGTTCGAGTCGCAGGGACTCGAAGCAGCGGAATTGATTCAGGTTGAGCGCGCGGAGCACCATGGGAGGCCGGCAATCAACAGGGTCCGGACCGCGAATCAACCGCGTTCGCTCAAAAAAGCGGGGATACCATCTCGGCACCGCGTCACTCCGATTCGCGTGCGAATTCCTCGACAAACCGGACTGAGGAAGGGCAAATTCGGTTGACGCTTACAAAGGCCCGATGCGTTTGTAGTCGCCTGTCGGAACGTGAGATGGTGAAGTGGAGAGGTTGGCTCCCGCGATTTCGCCGTGCCCCGTCAATCCTCACCTCTGTTTTGCCATGGAAGCCATTGATACTCTCTGCGTCACCCTTGGATTCGCCACGCTCGCGGGGCTGAACCTCTACCTTGTCGTTCTCGTCACCGGTCTCGCCATCAACCGGGGCTGGGTCGATGTCTCGTCGACCTATCCGGATCTGCTGACCCTCGGAGATCCCCTCGTGATCACCGCCGCCGGGATCTTTTTCTGCATGGAGTTCTTCGCCGACAAGATTCCTTGGATCGACTCGCTCTGGGATTCAGTCCACACCTTGATCCGACCGGTCGGCGGCGGTCTTCTCGCGATCCACACGCTCGGCCCCACGGATCCGGGTTTTGAGGTCGTTATCGCACTGCTTGCCGGTGGCACCACTCTCGTCGCCCACGGCTTTAAATCAGGAAGCCGACTCGCCCTCAACACCTCGCCGGAACCGCTCACGAACCTCGTTGCCAGCGTGGGTGAGGATGTCGCCGTGCTTGGCGGCCTCACCCTCATGACCGTGAATCCCATTCTCGCGGCGGTGTTCTTCCTTATCTTTCTCGGGTTCAGCCTTTATCTCACTCCGAAACTCTTCCGACGGACCAGAGCCTTCATCTGGCTGCTCTCTCGAAAGCT
>NEUQ01000040.1 GCA_002288445.1 Verrucomicrobiia bacterium Tous-C2TDCM
CGGACCCTTTTTGAGAATTTCAAAAAGAACAAGGCTGAGCAGGTCGATACCGGTGTCAGCGCTCTCATCCGGGATCTCGCCGAGCGCGGAACGCTCGACAATACCATGGTGCTTCTGCTGGGTGAGTTCGGTCGGACGCCGAAGATCAACAAGGACGCGGGCCGAGACCACTGGTCCTTCGCCATGAGCGTGCTGATGGCGGGGGCTGGTATTCCCGGCGGTCAGATCGTCGGCGCCACTGATGTGAAGGGCTACTACGCCAACGAAAACATCTACGCGCCCCAGGATTTCGCTGCGAGTCTCTACACGAAGATGGGAATCGACCCGACAACCGTCCTGCACGACACGAACAATCGTCCGGTGCAGCTCGTCAGCAACGGCCGTCTCATCAAGGAGCTCTTTGCTTGATCAACGGGCATGCGCCGTCCCGCCGTCGTCTCCGTGCTTTTATCGACGGCGCTACCGTCGTTCGCCGCCGTCCCCGGGCTCGAGTCTGTCTTTCCTCCAGGCGGCAGGCAGGGTTCGGTCGTGGGGGTGACCCTCTCGGGCAAGATCGAGCCGTGGCCCTGCTCGCTGTGGTTTTCGGAGAAGGGGTTCACCTTTGCGGCCGATCCGACCAAACCTGGCACCGGCACCATCCGGATCGATGCCTCGGTGAAGCCAGGACCGGTTTTTTTGCGGGCCTACAATGCCGAGGGATCAAGTCCGCCCCTGCTGTTCATAGTCGGAAATCAGACCGAGATCAACGAGGAGGAGAAGGACAAAAGCACTCTCGCCGGAGCGATTGCGCTCGACCGTGCCAAGCTGCCTTTCGTCCTGAATGGAACCCTGTCCGCCGGCGGTGAACTGGATGCCTATCGTATCGGCCTTGAGAAGGGCGAGGCGCTCCACGCGCGGGTCGAGGCCTATGGACTGGGATCCCTCATCGACCCCGCCTTGCAGCTCCACGATGCTGCGGGGAACCGGATCCTGCTCGAGCATGACGGGCCGGCCAACCTCGATCCAGGTTTCGTGTTCACGGCGGGGGAGAAAGGTGACTACCTCCTTTCTCTGGCGGGCTTCTCGCACCCTCCTGCGGCGAGCGTTGCCTACACAGGATCGAAGAACAGCCACTATCGCCTCTCGCTCGCTCTAAAGTCCGGACAGATCCCGGTGCGGCTGGAGCCGGTCAGTCTCGGCGAAGACACTCCCGTCGCGCCGCTCGTCGCCGGAAAGGCGGTCGTCGGCACCCTTTCGAAACCGGGAACTCCGGCGGTGCACCGCGGCACGGCCAAAAAAGGCGAGGTCCATCTCATCCGCGTCGAGGGCCGCACTCTCGGCTTTCCCATCGATCCGGTGATGCGCCTGCTCAAGGCTGATGGCGCGGAGATCCGCAAGGAGGATGACGCGAACAAGACTCCCGACCCCGAATACCTCTGGACCGTGAGTGCTGACGGCGAGTATCAGATCGAGGTCTCCGACCGCTTTTCCCGGGGCGGTTCTGAGATGCGATATCGGCTGAGGCTCGAACCGGCGACGGGCGATTTCACCGCGACGCTCGACAAGTCCCAGTACGCGATCGAGCGCGGCAAGACGCTCGAGATCAAGGCGACCGTGACGCGCCTGCGTGGGCACAAGGAGAAGCTGGTCGCAGTGGTTCCGGGATTGCCAACGGGTATCACCCTGACGGTGCCGGAGGTGCCGGAAAAGGGAGGTGAGGTCGTCCTGAAACTTGAAGCCAAGCCCGATGCGCCGCCGTTCAGCGGAGCCTTGAGTATCCTTTTCAAGGAGGAAAATTTGGAAGGGCCGAAAAGGGAGAAGCCGGCTGTCTTCAGCTTCAAGGACGACAAATATCGCGGCCCCTACGCCCTCGACGAGATCGCCACCGTCTGGCTGGCCTTGCCGCCGAAGAAGTGAGGTTTCACTCCTCCGTTTTCGCCCGGGTCGCCCCGCTCAGGATCCAATAGCGCGGGTAGGCATCGAGGGGCAGGGAAAGAGGTCCGGTCTCTTCACGGCTGCTTTCGTTCCCCATTTCGTCGACGAAGGTCACGGCTTTGGCATCGTGATGAAGCACGGCGGTCGCGGCGGCCTCACTGAGGTCGAATCCAGCCACGATCAACTCTCCTTTGCGTGCGAAGAGATACAGATGGACCCCATCGGACTCGGCGAGGGTTCCCCGGAAAGAGCAGTTGGTGAGGGTGCCGGTGAGGGCTGAAATCGCGCCGTAGACGAAACGCGGGCAATACTGGTAATCGATCAGGCCAAAATCGGGTGGGCCGTCGCGGCCGGGACCCCGGGTCATGCGCGAGCAGAAAAGAAGGATTCCGGCATGACCATTTGCCCAGGAATAGAGCACCTTCTGCGCGTCGATCTGGGCCTGGCGGCGCTCTTGCTCGAGGCGCCATGCACTGTAACCGGCTTCGGTGTTGACCCATCGCGTCAGTGTTTCACCCGCCTCCGCCTGGAGCCGTCGCATTGTCGAAAAGCTCCGCTTGTAGTCGGCCAGATTGCCGTGGGCGTTGTAGGCGGGAAGATCGATCCGGCCGCGCATGGCCTTGATGAAGTAGGCGCACTTCGCTTCATCGACGAGGGAGTAACCACCCTGCGTCACTGGCAGATGCGGAGCGATGCGCCTGATCTCGTCGCGGGAAAAGTGATACTGCGTGACGAACTCCTCGTTTGTCCCCGACCAGTAGCCGATTTGGTCAGGCTCATTTGAGACTTGCACAAAGCGGGCGTGCCTCCCGTAGCGCTCCACGAGCGCGGCAAGATAGGCGCGTTGGGGTCCTTCCTGGTGCGGGTAACGCCAGCGGTTCTTCCCGTGTTCGCCGTATTGTGGTAACACCGCCCAGTCGGCCGCGTTCATTGTCTGCAGGACGAGTTGAAACCCGCGCGAGGTATAGGATTCCACCGCCGCGTCCATGCGGGAGAAGTCGAAAAAGTATTCTTCGCCTTCATTCCCGCCCTTCTTCCGTCCCATCTCGAGCGACTCGTCGGTGCGCACGACCTGAAGTCCGATCCGGGCGATCAACTCGGCCTCGCGCGATCGGGCCTCGTCTTCGCTGAGGCCGGCAGGCAGGGTCGGTTCGCCGACGGGTTTCCAGTGATAGCGGCCGGGAAAGGCGCACACTCCGACGAAGAATTCCTCCGTTTTCCAAGTCTCGCGCGCCGCATTGAGATCCCGCGTCACGGCGAGGTTGCGAATGAGGCGCGCGCTACAGGCGCCGTCCTTCCATCCATCGAGGGTGATCAGGTAGCTGCCGAGACCCTCGATTCCGATCTCGAAGAGGTGGTCATTGCCCGCCTCCACCGGCCACTGCCGGACGAGGTGATTGTGCCAGTTCCAGACGGAAAGAATGGCGCTTTCGTAGCGGGCTGGATCGACTGAAACGGCGAGACGGAAGGGCAACTTCGCCGGTCCGGTCCGGCTCCATTCGTAAGGCCCGGCCTGAGGGATGAGGGAGAGCCCGCCACCGCTGAGGCGGTGTTCGGGAATCACGTCATTCAGCCACGGCGCGGCGGCCTCGCCCAGAGGGGGATCGAGCGCCGAGAGTGTCGTTCGGATCGTTTCCCCGGCCAGCGAATACGGTAGAGCGAGCAGGATGCCCACCCTGACAAGCTTGCCAATGCGGATCCCGTTCATCGTCCCAGAAAGACCCAGGGCATTTCGGCAAGTTCGCGGGTCTCGGCGCCTTGGCGTTCGCGCACCCAGAGCTTGACGGGCTGGCGATTGAAGTTGCGTTCGTTGACTCCGAAGAGATTCAGGGTCGCGTCGGCGACGGTGAAAGCCGCTTCGCCTTCGTTCCATCCGCTGTTGGAAAAAACGAAGAGACCGTTGAGCTCGGTGATCCCTCCCGCGGTGGTGTCGATGAGGGTCCCGGTTTTTTCGGTCTTCATCCCGAGAATCCAGAGTTTCCCTCCGGCGTTCCGGCATTTCAAACCCTCGCGTTCGCTGTTGAGCTGTCGGCACCAGGCGCTCTGCCCTGGGGCGAGGCGGTCGAGATGGCCGCAAAGATCGTCGAGGAAGAGATCCCCCTTTCCGACCCCTTCGATGGCGAACCCGGTCGCGGAGCTGATCACGAGGGTGCGCGCGCTCTCGTGCAGCACGCGGATCTCGGCTCCGCCGCTTTGATGGCTCATCCGTTCGATGATCACGACAGGGGCGTCGGGCAGCTTCTGGGGATGTCTGCCATCGACGAGCTTCCAGATTGGAGCGCCCTCGGCGGTGAAGCGGCCTTCCAGCCCGATGATGCGCTGGACTGGTCCGCGGATCTCGACGGCACTGGAGAAAAGAAAGTTCGCTCCGGCCGGGAGATAGAGAGTCTTCGATCCGGAATCGATCGCTTTTTGCAGGGCCGGGCTGGCGTCGGCGGCCCCGGTCGGATCGGCTCCAAAATCGATGAGGTTGGCCCATTCGCGCACCGGATCCCCCCACGGCACTTCGGGGGTTTCCTTCACCGGTAACTGGGCGATTTCACCGGACCGGGCGAGGGTGCCATCGCCGACCTCGCGGAAGAGAGAGCGAACGTTCTTGTGCGAGGTGTCCTCTTTCAAAATTCCTTCCGGAGAGATATCCCCCTTGTCGCGACCTTTGTCATCGTTGTCGACGGCGAGCCCGTAACCGAGGACCTCGACGTTGCGGAGGTAGAACTGTCGTTGATTGAGAATCGCCGGGGTATTGCGGTCAGGGTTGATCGCGTGGAGGTGGGCGTCGAGCAGGGTCACGGAGCCCCAGGAGTCCTTCTCGTTGAAGATCGAGGGAACGCGGTTTTCGCTGACGAGATCGCGCACGAAGACCATCTGGTGATAATTCCACCAGCCGAGGCGGCGCTGTTTTCGGAGGACGAGGTGCTCGAAGGTGTTTGAGTTCACCGGCCACTTTGTGCTGATCCCGACCTCAAAGCCTTCGACGGTGAGGTGGCGCACGAGGAGCGGGCCGATCTCGTCGCAATGCCCGAGGTCGAGTCCGGTTTTGCCGCTGCCATCGCCGGCGCGGATCGACACATTCCGGATCGTGCCCTGGTTGCTGGCGTTGAATTGCAGTCCGATGGCACCCGCATTCTGCGGACCGATTTCGATCGTGAGATCGCGCACCGCATTGCGGAAACGTTGGGCGGGAGCGCCGCCGGTCCAGATTAGCGGCTTCGGCCTTGCGCCGTCGTTGAAACCCCCGGTGTTTTGGGGAAGCCGAATGATCGAGAGCGGTTCGCCCGCCCCCTGGAGAATGGTTCGCTTCTGGGCGTTCCCGCCACCGTCGCCGGCAGGCCAGCGCAGCGTGTCTCGCACCACGAACACGCCGGGCGGGAGGTAGACGATGCGGTTGCCGTTCGGATAGGCATCTAGGGCCGACTGAATCGCGGCCGTATCATCTCCCTCGTCGTCTGGGACGGCTCCGTATTCCCTCACATCAACGATGCCGCCATCGGCGGGAAAAGTGATCGGCGCGAGCTGGGCGATTGCTGACGAGGCATACGCCGGGAGGCTCAGAGCGAGGCGGAGAAACGATCTCATGGGAGGCTTGCCTCGTCCTACCGTTTTACGAGGGCATCGGTCTCGGCAATCCGGAAACGGGTCGAGACGACGGAGTGCTTCTCCGGACCCGGGGCGTATTTGATGTAGGTGGTGATGACGAGGGTGCCGTCGGGCAGCAATTCGACTCCTGGATAGCCGCAGTCGCTGACGCGCTCCGCGTGGCTGTGGAGGAGCTTGATGCGGTAATCGCCGCCCACGCCTGATTTGATATCCTCGTAGGTGCCGACCCAGGCGACGAAGTGACCGCGCGTCGGACTTTCCGGAGCCATGTCGCGGAAGGCGAAGATCCAGCGTCCGTCGGGCAGCCTTACGCCGATGTGACGATCTCCGCTGAGGCCCCAGGGCGTGTCGACGGGCCTGGTCCAGGTCGCGCCTTCATCCCTTGAAAACATCATCAGGCTGCGACCCTTGTGGGTGTTTTCGCGCATGAGACAGCAGAGCTCCGCGCCATCGGGGGAACGAAAGACGAAGGGTTCGCAGGGGTTTTTCCCCTCGACGGCAGCGACGGCTTTCGGGTCGCTCCAGGTGAATCCTCCATCGGCGGTGAGGGTTTGATAAACCACGAGGGGCGCCTTGTCGGCACCGTCGGGACCCTTGTGGTAGAGGCCGAGATACCGTCCGTCGTTCAGCTTCACGAGGCTGCTAAAGGTCATGACGCACGGGAAATTCAGCGGAGGCATTTCCTTCCAGGTTTCTCCCTCGTCCTCGCTCATGATCGATGGCATGCCGGGACCTCCGCGTTTGCCGAGGGCGGCGGACCAGACCCAGATCCGCGCCTTGCCCTGGGGATCGACGAGGCGGTAAATGCTCGGGCAATTCTGATGAGTGGCGTATCCGGCGGGGAGCCGATCATCGAGACGCTTCCAGCTGAGGCCTCCGTCGATACTCTTGGCCATCGGGCCGCCGCCGCCGCCGTGGTTGATGCACCAGACGACGTAGAGGGTTTTGCCGTCGGGCATCAACAGGGTGGTGGGGTGTCCTTGGTAGGTTTTCTCCGTGCCGGCGGCGATGATGGCCTGGCGTCCCTTTTCACCTGACAGATCCACCAACGGCAGGTCGGGACCGTCGGCTGCGGAGGCGGCGGCTGCGAGGGTCAGGAGTAGGGTGAAGAGCGGCTTTTGCATCGCGGCAGTATAGGCGGCGATGGTGGCGCGGGCGAGTACGTCTTCGCGAGCGGATCAAGAAACCCGTTTCGCCGTCATCATGCGGAAGCGCCCCGGCGAGGTGCCGGTATAGCGGGTGAAGTTCCGCGTGAAGGCGCTTTGGTCGCACCAACCGGTCTGCAGGGCGATCTCGCCGAGGGTCATTTCGGTCTCGCGGAGGAGGCGGGTCGACTCGTCGAGTCGGAGTTTGTGGAGGAGTTGGAGCGGACTCATCTGGAAAAGCCGCCGCACCCGCTGCTCGAACTGGTAGACACTGAAGCCAGCCATCGTCGCGAGATCCTCGATCCGGAGCGTTTCGTCGAAATGAACGCGCATGTGTTCGAGCACAGTCGCGAGTTCCGCGTAGCCGCCGGCCTTTTCCCCGGGTGCATTGAGGTCGCGGGAAATGCCGGCGACACCCGTGATGCAACCCTTTTCGTCCCGAAGAGCCAGTTTGGTGGTGAGGCACCAGCCAGTCACCCCTCCCGGGTAAAGGTGGAGCTCGAGCGCTCCGTCCACCATGCGCCCGGTTTTGAGGACTGATTCATCCTGTTTCGCATAACTAGCCGCGAGGGCGGTGGGAAAGACATCCTCGGGCCGTCGACCGAGAAGGCGTGCCTTGTCGCCGCCCGCGCAGCGATCGGCGAGAGTGCGGTTGACGACGACATATCGACCGGTCTCGTCCTTGAGGAAAAAGACGACGTCCGGGATGGCGTCGAATAGCGCCTCCGCCACCACAGGATCGTCGAAAAACCGGGCTCGTGCCATGTGCTTGACTGAAATGCCAGTTTTCCGTCGAAAACGCAATCAAGACTCTCCCGGGAATTCGACGATGTTTGCCTTTGAGGGTTTGAAAACTCGACGAGACTTTGAGTTCCTTTGCTCTCCCGTTGATCATCCCGAATCCTTCGTCCATTCTCATGTCCGCGCTTCCCCAATGGTCCGGCGTCTTCCCCGCCGTTGTCACGCAGCTTCGCGAGGATCAGACCCTCGACCTCGAAGCGTCCTCCCGTCACTTCGAGGTCCTCATTGAATCGGGCGTCTCGGGCCTGATCGTCTGCGGATCGCTCGGTGAAAACCAGAGTCTCCAACCCGATGAGAAACGGGCCGTGCTCGCCAGGGCAATCGAGGTCGCCGATGGACGCGTCCCCGTTCTCAGCGGCGTCGCGGAAGTGAGCACACGGGCGGCCGTGAGTTATCTGCATGACGGCGAGGCGATGGGGGCGGCGGGTTTCATGATCATGCCGCCGATGGTTTACAAGCCCGACGAGCGCGAGACCGAGTTCTGGTTCCGTGAGCTCGCGGCGGCTACCTCACTCCCCTGGATGCTCTACAACAATCCGGTCGGTTACCACACCGACGTCACGCCCGAAATGTTCGCCCGCCTCGCCGATATTCCGAATCTCACCTCGATCAAGGAAAGCAGCGCCAACCCGAGGCGCATCACCGAGTTGCGCAATCTCGTCGGCGGCCGCTACCAGCTCTTCACCGGGGTCGACGATCTCCTCCTCGAATGCGCCATCCTCGGTATCGACGGCTGGGTCGCGGGCAGTGGAATTGCTTTTCCGAAGGAGAATCAGCGTCTTTGGGACCTCACCCGCGAGGGCCGCTGGATCGAGGCGCGCGAGCTCTATCGCTGGGCCCAGCCCCTCATGAAGCTGGACACGCACATCCACTTCGTGCAATACATCAAGTTGCTCTGTCAGGAAACCGGACTCGGCCGGGAATGGGTCCGCGAACCACGTCTGCCCCTCGCCGGTGAAGAGCGCGCGGGGGTCCTGAAAATCATTCGCGAGGTGCTCGCAAAGCGGCCGGCATGAAGCGTCTTTCCGTGATCGACTCCCATACCGGGGGAGAACCGACCCGTGTCGTCCTTGGTGGATTGGGTGCTTGCGATCTGGCGCGGTGGCATCGGGCGATCCTCTGTGAGCCTCGCGGGAATGAAGTCATCGTCGGGGCGCTCCTCGAAGATCCGGACGACCCGGCCTGCATTGCCAAAGTCACCTTCTTCAATAATGCCGGACTTCTCGGCATGTGCGGTCATGGTAGCATTGGGGTCATCGAGACCCTGCGTCATCTCGGTCGCATCGGGGCCGGTCAGCACCGGATCGAGACTCCGGTCGGGGCCGTCACCGCGCTCCTGCATGAGGACGGACGAGTCAGTGTCCGCAACGTCCTCTCCCACCGAAAGGCCGTCTCGGTGAGCGCGGGAGGCTACACCGGCGACGTTGTCTGGGGCGGGAACTGGTTTTTTCTCGTTGCCGATCATGGGCAGGATCTTACCCTGACAAACCTCCACGAGTTGACCGCCGCCGCGCTCGAGGCGCGCGATGCGATTCATGCGGCGGGGTTTCCCGAGGTCGACCATGTCGAGTTCATCGGTCCTCCAAGCGATCCGGCGAATCATGGTCGCAACTTCGTCCTCTGCCCAGGCGGGGAATACGACCGCTCCCCCTGTGGGACGGGCACCAGTGCGAAGCTCGCCTGTCTCGCCGCCGACGGAAAGCTTGCGCCCGGTGAAGTCTGGCGTCAGGAAAGCGTCATCGGAACCGTATTCGAGGGAAGCTACGAGACAGCCGAAGGCGGGATCATCCCTACCATCACCGGCCAAGCCCACGTTGTCGCGGAGACGGTCTTGTGGTTCAGAGAGGACGATCCGTTCCGGTGGGGGATTGGGAGTGAAACGAGGGAATGAAAGAGTTTTTCAACGCAGATGGACGCGGATTCCCGCAGATTTCCGCCGATCGGTTACCCCGCGTTACCAAATTCCCCGCATCTGCGGCAATCTGTGGTTATCTGCGGGCACCTGCGTTGCTGTTCTTGCTTCTGATTTCAGCCGCGAGCGGCCAAGATCCCGTGTTTCGGAATCATCTCACTCCCACCTGGCTGCCTGACCAACCCGCCTTCTGGTATCGCGTCCGGACCGGCGCCGACGCCCATGAATTCGTCCTCATCGACGCGAGGACCGGTGCCCGGAAGACCGCGCCCGACCTGCCTTCGCTCGGTCTTCCCGCATCCGCACCGCTCAAGTCTTCCGGGACCACGATCGAACCGCACGCCAGTCACGGCACCGGAGTTTCCTCCGGGATCCACCTCGTCAATGAACTCGATCTCGAACTCAGTCTCTTCTGGATCGACTCCGCCGGCAAACGCGTCTCCTACGGCAAGCTCGCTCCGAAGAGCGAGCGCGAGCAACACACCTACGATGGGCATGTCTGGCTCCTGACACGTCCCGACGGCACCGAATTCGCCGTGATCAAGGCCGGACCCATCAAGTCCACCTGGATCATTGACGGAGCGGGGCGAAAGCTGGAGCCGAAGAAGGTGCCTTCGCCGGAGACTTCGCCAGACCAGGCCTGGACCACGCGGGTGGAGAGTGATCACCTTGTGCTGATCCGGCGCGAAGATGGTGCGGAAACGGTGCTCCGGGCGCCGATCCCCGAAAAGGCCAGCTACCGCGGCAGGGTCTCTTGGTCGCCCGATTCGAAAGCATTTCTCGTCAGCGCCGCCGTCGAGGTGGTCGAGCGCGTCGTCACGATCGTCGATTCCGCGCCATCCGACCAGAAACAGCCGAAGGTGAAAAGCGTTCCCTACGCCAAGCCCGGCGATCCCCTGCCAAATCCACAACTCGTTCTTTTCCGGCCGGGAACCGGGGAGGGGCGGGTGATCGACCCGACCCTTTTTCCAAACCCCTTCACCCAGTCCCACGAGATCCGGGTCACCTGGGCGCCGGACGGGCGTGAGGCCTACTTCGACTATAACGAGCGCGGCCATCAGCGCTACCGCATCCTCGCAGTGAACGCCGCGACCGGCGTCTTGCGGGTGGTTGTGGAGGAGACAGCGAGGACCTTCATCGACTACACGAAAAAGACGTGGCGCCACTGGCTGCATCGGACCGGCGAGCTCCTCTGGATGAGCGAGCGGTCCGGTTGGGCGCATCTCTACCTCCACGACATCGCCACCGGGGAACTCAGGAATGCGGTTACCACCGGGCCCTGGCCGGTGCGGGAGGTCCTCCACGTCGATATCGAAAAACGGCAGGTCTGGTTCCTCGCGAGTGGCTTGCGCGAGGGCGAGGATCCCTACCACCTGCACCTCTGCCGGGTGAATCTGGACGGGAGCGGTTTTGTCAGGCTCACCGAGGGCGATGGCAACCACCGGTTGCAGTTCTCGCCGACCCGGGAATGGTTCATCGACCATTGGTCTCGCGCCGATCATCCGCCGGTGCACGAGCTGCGCCGAAGCAGCGATGGCGCCCTCGTCTGCGAACTGGAGCGAGCCGACGTATCGGCCCTGCTCGCAAGCGGGTGGAAGATTCCTGAGCGTTTTGTCGCGAAAGGTCGCGACGGGGTGGTTGAGATCCATGGAATTCTCGTGAAACCCGCGTCCTTCGATCCCGCAAAATCCTACCCGGTCATCGAGGATATCTACGCCGGTCCCCACGCCGCCTTTGCCCCGAAGGAGTTCGGTCGCCTCGAGCGGCTCCACGAAATCGCGGACGAAGGATTCATCCTTGTGAAGCTCGACGGCATGGGCACGAATTTCCGTGGAAAGGCCTTTCACGACGTCGCTTGGAAGAACTTGAAAGACTCGGGGTTTGCCGACCGAATCGCCTGGATCCGAGAGGCGGCAAAGAGCCGGCCCTGGATGGATCTATCCCGCGTTGGGATCTACGGCGGCAGTGCCGGCGGCCAGAGCGCGATGCGAGCCGTGCTCGATCACCACGATTTCTACAGGGTCGCCGTGGCCGACTGCGGCTGCCACGACAACCGAATGGACAAGATCTGGTGGAACGAGCAATGGATGGGCTGGCCGGTGGACGAGAGTTACGCCAGAAATTCGAATGTCGAAGACGCCCACAAGCTGGGCGGCAAGCTTTTGCTCATCGTCGGGGAACTCGACACGAACGTCGATCCCGCCACTACCTCCCAAGTCGTCGCGGCCCTGCAGAAAGCCGGCAAGGAGTTCGACTTCATGCCCGTGATCGGAGCTGGACACGGAGCCGCAGAGACGCCCTATGGTTCGAGGGCGCGGCTGGAGTTTCTGAAGAAGCATCTCAAACCATGAGTCGCAAGGTCGTGATCCTCGGAGCCGGAGTCATCGGCCTCTGCACTGCTCTTGAATGCGCCCGGCGGGGCCATTCCGTCACGGTGATCGACCGAAAGCCGAGGCGGCGCGACGGCTGTTCCTTCGGCAACGCCGGCATGGTCGTGCCGAGCCACTTCATTCCGCTCGCCGCTCCGGGAATGGTCGCGCTTGGATTGAAGTGGATGTGGGATCCCGAATCACCCTTTTACATCCGACCCCGGCTCGATCCCGATCTGCTCTCTTGGGGCGTCCGATTCTGGCGCGCCGCGACTCGTTTGCGCGTCGAAGCCGCCGCTCCCGTGCTGCGCGATCTGGGGCTGCTCAGTCGCGAATGCTTCACCTCGATGGGACTCGATTTCGGGCTCGTTGAAAAGGGCTTGCTGATGCTCTGCAGGGAGGAGCGGACGCTCGAGGAGGAATCGCACACCGCGGCCAGGGCGAATGCCCTCGGGATCCCTGCTGAAGTGCTGGACGCCCGTGCCACCGCCGCGCTCGATCCCGCGGTGACGATGGATGTCTGTGGCAGTGTCTGGTTCCCGAAGGACTGCCACCTTTCACCGGGGCGGTTTCTCTCCGTGCTCGAGGAGGAACTGGTTCGCCTCGGAGTCGTTTTCCATTGGGAAACGGAGGTGCGCGACTTCGATACTGCTGCCTCGGCTCTGAAGTCCGTTTCCACCTCGCGCGGCTCGGTGGTCGGTGAGTGCTTCGTCCTCTGCGCCGGAGTCTGGTCCGCGGAGACGGCTCGTGCCCTGCGGCTCAGCCTGCCGATGCAGGGGGGCAAGGGTTACAGCCTTACCCTGACAAATCCACCTCAGTTGCCCGATCTTTGCAGCATCTGCACCGAGGCCCGCGTCGCGGTCACGCCGATGGACGGCGCCCTGCGTTTCGGCGGCACAATGGAGCTCGCTGGCACCGATGAATCAATCGCCCGCCGCCGCGTCCAGGGCATCATCCGGGCGGCGACACGTTATTTCCCCGCCTTCTCCGAGACCGACTTCGCCGGGATCGAGCCTTGGCGCGGGCTGCGTCCTGTCTCGCCCGACGGTATGCCCTATCTCGGCCGCACGCGCCGATGGCAGAACCTCCTTGTTGCCACCGGGCATGCCATGATGGGTCTTAGTCTAGCCCCGGCAACGGGACGGATCGTTGCGGATCTGTTGGAGGAGAAAGACTCGGGGGTGGATTTGGGTTTGATGGATCCGGAGCGGTTTGGGTGAAAATCCTCATCTCGTGAACCCCTCACGGGATCGCGCTGCACCGCGACCTTGCCCGAAAGGATGATGCCGTGCTTCCATGGGTTCCATCCTGTCATGATGATCCGCCCGCTCTTTTTTTCGTCGATTCTCCTCACCGCTTTTCCGATCAATGCCGAGGACAAACCCGTCTTTCGCGCTGGAGCTTTCGCGGCGGACATCACGCCGCAGCAGTTCCCGCTGAATATGCCGGGCGGCTTCAGTGCGAACCTCGCCGAGCGCGCGCACGATCCACTTCACGCGCGGGCCCTTGTCCTGGAGGATGACGCGACTACCCTCGCGATGGTCGTGATCGACAATCTCGGCGTCTCTCCCGCGCTTATCGTCGAAGCCAAGCAACTTGCCTCTCAGAAGACCGGCATTTCCGTCGAGAAGATCCTCATTTCCTCGACCCACACCCACAGCGCGCCCTCGTCCGGTGGAGGCAAGGAGGGCAGTCCCGAGGCCGCCTACCGCCAGCGGCTCCTCGACGGGATCGTCGAGTCCATCGTGAAGTCGCACGAGATGCGTCGCCCGGCGGCGGCGGGGTCGGCGAGCCATCCGCTGCCCGAAGAGGTCTTCAACCGCCGCTGGTATCTCAAGCCCGGCAAGATGACCCCGAATCCCTTCGGCAAGATGGACGAGGTGCGCATGAATCCCGGCACCGATCCCAACACGATCGACCGTCCCGCCGGACCGACCGATCCCGACTTCCTCGTCCTTTCCATCCAGAATGAGAAGCGACAGCAGATTGCCCTCTACGCCAGCTACGCCCTCCACTATGTCGGAGCGACGCCGCCGAAGCAGGTCTCGGCGGATTATTTCGGTGAGTTCGCCAGGCTCATGCCGAGCCGTCTCCGCGGAGACGGCACCATGGTCGCGATGCTGGCGAACGGCGCCTCGGGTGACATCAACAACATTCCTTTCACCGTGACTCGTCCGCCCCGCGAGTCCTTCGAGCAGGTCCGCATCGTTGCGCAAAAGGCCGCCGACGCGGCGTGGTTTGCGCATCGCCAAATCGCGACCCACGACCCGGCGCCGAAGCTTGGCATGATCGAGCGCCAGGTCGAGCTTCGCTATCGCCGTCCAGCCGAAGAGGACATCGCCGCGGCCCGCAAGGTGCTCGGCACGACCGTTAAGGAGGAGATCGAGGCCTTGCCGCGTCTCGCCCAGCATTACGCTGCCAGCGTCGTCGCCGCCGCCGAACGCGCCGAGGAGACTCTCACCGTCCCGGTGCAGGCGATCCGCGTCGGCGATCTCGCCATCTGCGGCCTGCCCTTTGAGGTCCTCGTCGAGATCGGCCTGGAACTCCGCGAGAAAAGTCCCTTTGGCGAGACCATGGTCATCGGTCTCGCGAACGGGCGTCATGGCTACCTGCCGGATCCCAAGCAGCATGCCCTCGGCGGCTACGAGACCTGGCTCGGGACGAACACGGTGGAGGTGGATTCGTCGGGGATTCTGACGAAGCAGCTGCTGGATATGCTGGGGGAGTTGAGGGGACGCTGAATTCCCCCCGCCGCGGCTTCGATTCCATCAGGAAGGTGAGCCCCTGAAATCGTCATTGATCCGGAACGCTTGGGGCGCGAGATTCCCCATTCTTATTGCTTCATGTCCTACCTCGAACTCGAGAACCTCACCCGACACTTCGTGCATCGCGAAGGGTGGCCCGTCTCTCGAAAGTCGATCACGATCGCAGTCGATGGGGTCTCGCTTTCCATCGAGAAGGGGGAAATTCTCGGCTTGGTGGGCGAAAGCGGTTGTGGCAAGTCGACCCTATCCAGACTGGTCATGCAGCTGCTCGCCCCGACTTCGGGCAGTGTCATACTCGAGGGCGAGCGACTCGCCGATCTCCCGCCGATGGAAATCAGGAAGCGCCGACGCGACTTCCAGATGATCTTCCAAGATCCCTACGCCTCGTTGAATCCTAGGATGACCGTCTTCAGCACCCTCGCCGAGTCGATCCTGACACGCCGACCCGAATTGAAGCGGGACCGCTCCGCCCTCGAGGCGGCGGTCGCGAGGTTGATGGCTCGAGTCGGCCTCGACGGACGTTTCATCCGGAAGTATCCCCACGAATTCTCCGGGGGCCAGCGCCAGCGGATCGCCATCGCCCGGGCGCTCGGGCCCGAGCCGAAGCTGGTCGTCGCCGACGAGCCAGTCTCGGCCCTCGATGTCTCCATTCAATCCCAGATCCTCAATCTCCTTTTGGAGCTTCGCGAGCACCTCGGGTTGACGATGATCTTCATTTCACACGACCTCTCGGTGGTGAGATACATCGCCGACCGAATCGCGGTGATGGCCGGTGGCAGAATCGTCGAGGTGGCTGATGCGGAGGCGCTCTTCGAAAATCCGCGGAGCGATGAGACGAGGCGCCTTCTCGATGCGATTCCGAGGATTCGTCAAACCTCCGAGCACCCCTGATTCATCGCACGCAACTTCGCGGTGACGACGCGGAGGATACCCATCGTGAAGAAAGGATTCTGCTGCGAGGCCGCGAGGAAACGACGTTCGTCGAGCGTGACGAATTCCCCATCGCTCAAGGCGACGATGTCCCCGCTTGCCGGGTCCTTGTCGATCATCGAGAGTTCTCCGAAGAGATCGCCTTCCTTGAGGCTGGCGACCGACTTGCCTCCGACCCGCACCTCGAGGTCGCCGGAGAGAATGATGAACATCTTCTCGTTCTCTTCACCTTCGCGGATGAGGATCTCGCCAGCGGAAAAGGATTGACGGGTGGGTTCGTTTTTGAAGATGGAGGCGAAGTTCATGTCAGGTTTTGGCGGAGTGGAAAAGACGCACCCTAGTCAACGGCGGGCGGTATTCAAGTTTGACGTCTGCCGCCCCGATTTGCGGATCGTGGCAATTTCGCCACATGTCCCGGAGCCCCATCGACCAGACCTCGGAATTGCTCCGGTTGAAATGCGGCGGCACAGGTTTCAGAGAAAAGTTTTCAACGATCAACGCCAGGTGCCGTGGGGAAAGATCTCCAGCGAAGTCGGTTCCGGCTTTCAACGGGCCTCATTTCCCCTTGGGTATGCGTCCGTCCCGTGCTCTGATTGACGGTTCCATGCCCGCTCTCGATCCCAGCCGCCTCGAAGGCCCCCCCACGAATGATGCGGTCCTTGATGCCTTCCTCGGTTATCTCATCGAATCGGGAGTAGAGCCCTACGAACATCAGGAAACCGCGATCCTCGAAGTTTATGGTGATCGCAACGTCATCCTCAACACGCCGACGGGATCGGGGAAAACCCTCGTCGCCCTCGCGGTGCAGTTTAGGGCGGTTTGTCAGGGGCGGCGGAGTTACTACACGGTGCCGGTCAAGGCTCTTGCCAACGAAAAATTCCTCGCTCTCTGTGAAGTCTTTGGGCCTGAGAGAGTCGGGATGATTACCGGCGACGCGACGGTGAACCCCGGTGCACCGGTGATCTGCTGCACCGCCGAGATCCTCGCGAATCACGCCCTGCGGGAGGGAGGCGGAGCCGCGATCGATGACGTGATCATGGACGAGTTCCATTACTACTCGGATCCCGAACGTGGCGTGGCCTGGCAGATCCCGCTGCTGACCCTGCCGAGGGCGCGTTTCCTCCTCATGTCCGCCACGCTGGGCGACACCTCGTTTTTCGAAAAGGAACTGACCCGCCTCACAGGGGCCGAGACCGTGCTCGTGAAGTCGACGCATCGGCCCGTGCCCCTCGAGTTCGATTACAACGACAAGCTTCCCCTCGAGGAAATGGTCGAAGAATTGGTCAACCGTGGCCGTGCGCCCATCTACCTCGTCCATTTCACCCAGCTTTCCTGCGCCGAGACGGCGCAGAATCTAATGAGCCGGAACTACTGTTCGAAGGAGGAGAAGGAGGCGATCGCGGCGGGCCTGGTGGGCGCGGATTTCCGCAGCCCCTACGGCAAGGAGATCCAGAAGCTGATCCGCCACGGCATCGGCATCCACCACGCGGGGCTCCTGCCGAAGTATCGGGTCCTGGTCGAAAAGCTCGCGCAGCGAGGCTTGTTGAAGGTGATCTGCGGCACCGACACGCTCGGAGTGGGGGTGAACGTGCCGATCCGCACGGTGCATTTTACGCAGCTCTTCAAGTACAGCGGCGACAAGACGAAAATCCTTGCGGCGCGCGACTTTCATCAGATTGCGGGACGTGCGGGACGGCGCGGTTTCGACCATCTCGGCTTCGTCGTGGCTCAGGCCCCGGCCCATGTCATTGCGAACCTTCGCGCCGAGGCGAAGGCGGGTGAAAAGGGGAGCCGAAACCGTCTCGTGAAACAGAAGGCCCC
>NEUQ01000041.1 GCA_002288445.1 Verrucomicrobiia bacterium Tous-C2TDCM
ACGATCTCCTCTTTTTCCTCGATGAGGTGCAGGCCAATTTCGGGCGCACCGGCTCGATGTATGCCTACAGCGAATACGGAATCGAGCCCGACCTCGTTGCCCTCGGCAAGGGACTCGGCAACGGCATGCCCGTCGATGCCGTCGTCGGACGCGCCGATGTCTTTGCCCGGATGGGCTTCGGCGACGGGTCGGACACCTGGAGCGGTCACCCGCTCGGCTGCGCCGCGGTCCTCGCGACACTGGATGAATTTGAGCAGACCGACATCCTCGAGCAGGGCCGCCGCCTCAGTGCCGCGATCGAGGAGTGCCTCGTGAAACTCAACGAACTGCCGGCGATTCGTTATGTTCGTGGCGAAGGCACCGTCTGGGGGATTGAATGCCAGGCTGTCGGGGAAAAGACCGCCGAAGAGGTCGCGCAGGAAGTCGTTCGGCTCTGTTATCTCGGCGACGAGGAAGGCCGTGGCGTGCATTTGCTGGGGCCTCTCGCCGGCAAGGTGATCCGCGTGGCCCCTCCGCTGAACATGCCGGTGGCGGAATTGAAGGAGTATTTTGAAGTGATGCACCGCATCACAGCGCGGGTGGGGAGGTGAGCGAACGGCTCCCGTCACTCAGCCCACTTCTTCACCGGATGATCCTCCCAGACCGGCAGATCCTTCAACGCCTCCTCGACCGACCCTGACAAAGGCAGATTCCAAACCCGCCAGAAGGGCGCAAGGTTTTTTCCGCAGGCCCGCGAAAGCCGGATGACCCACTGGTCGTTCTTTTCCTGCTGGTCCTTCGGCCATTCGGATTCGGGGAGGCCGTTGTATTCGGCGAAGACGGCCTTGAAGGGTTCCCAACCGAACGCCTCCTGCACTTGGAGGTAGGTCTCGAGGGCGGTCCAGACGCTCCAGTCCTTCTCGAAATCCCGGCCGCCGTCGAAGTAGGCGTTCATCCGTTGGCGGCGGTTGAGGGGACGGATCGAATCGTGTCCTTCCTCGCGGGGTTTGCCGACCCATTCCTCAAAGAGGTAGACCGACCAGAGATTGCAGGTTGTTTCGCCCGTGCCTGGCAGGGCCCAAAGATCGTGCTGGTGGTTGTGGCCGTATTCGTGGAAGAAGCCCCAGTTGCCCTCCTCGCGCATCGAACCAGCATCGACTGCCTGCACGACGGAATGGTCTTGCGGCGCGGCGACGGGGTAGCTGCTGTGCATGTAACCGGCGGCGGTCTGCCGCTCGAAGACGATGCGTTCGGCGCGATAGAGACTCCGATCGACGCCTCCGCAGAGTTCGGCGGCTTGGTCGATCATCTCGCTCCAGACCTGCATGACCTCGTCGGGATTATCGAGATCGCGGATGTAGCGGCTTGGCAGGGCAAGGATGATGCGGTCGCTTACGAGCTCGGCCCAGGGTGCGGGATAGCGTCGGATCTCCGAGCGCCATTTCGCGAGGTCGGTTTTCCCGGCGACGTAGACCGGTGCGGCGACCCCGCCGGAGAGTTGGAAGGCGAGTGGTCCGAAAGCGGCATCACGTGGCACACGGAGGGTGACGAGTCCGCCGAGTCCGCTGGAGATCTGCGTGACCGAGTCATTGATTTCCACGGCACGTTGCATACGCGGGTAGCGCTCCCACCGATCGCGGTTTTCCAGCCCCCCATTGTAGGCTCCGATGACGATCTCAAAACCTTTCCCCGCGATCTCCGGAGGAGCGGTGACGGTGATGACCTCGCTTGGCGCGGCGTAAAGTCCGGTCGGACGCATCTCCTTGGCTGACCACGCGGCAGCTCCGCGTCCGCTCAGCCAGCCTTTCCACGTCCCGTCGATGGTGAGAGATCGGTCGGTTTTGACGGCTTTGTCAGGAACTTCGCCCGGATAGTCGGTCGCGGCGGGGATGGCATACATTTTTCCCGCGGGAAGCGTTAGATTGAATGAGGTTTCGAGGTTCACCACGGCATCGACGAGCGGATCAGAACCGGGGACGAGCGGGTTTTCGCTCGTCGGCACGATGGGGCCGAGTTTGTGATTCAAGGCAAGGAGTCCGGTCAGAAATTCATCGAGGGCGGCGCCGCGCAGGTTGCCGCCCGCCCCCAGTGCTGCCGCGGCAGCGGCGCGGTCTTCGGTGGAGTCGGGCAAAGCGCCTTCGAGGAGCCCGCGCAGGCTCGTTAGAACGGCGCTGCTTTCCGTGTGGGTGACGGCGAAGGGCAATCGCCCGCTTACGGTTCCTTCGGATTTGAAACGGAGTCCGGCGGGGGCGGCAAGGCGGTTGGCAGGGAAATCCCGGAAGTTCGGGTAATCGCCGCTGAAAGGCCAAGGGGTCGCGGCGACGATGAGTCCGCCGCCCCGCTGCATCCGCTCAAGGGTGGCGGCGACGGAGTCTTCGTCCCAGCCACGCTGGGCCACCGTGATGTAAAGCGACTTCACCGTGCCACGCGAGACATCCCGTGGGGCCACGTATCCGACGAGAAACCCGGAACCTTCAAGGATGGCGCCAAGCTCTTTGAGATCGGGGTGCAGGGCGACCTCCGGCTGCTCCGAGTTGCCGCACCACCGGACCGCGTTGAAAAGGAATTCGCGGGCGGAGGCTTGCGAGAGGATCTCGGGGCTCTTGAGAAATCCATCGTGGGCGATCGCGATGACGCGGCATTCACCCTCGGTGGTCGCTGAGGATCCACCGGCCGCAAGGATTGCACCCGAGGCATCCTTGAGAAGTGGGAAGGCGGTGTCCGATGAGAGTTCGATCAAACCCGGCGCGAGGCCTCCGGGTGCGATGCTTCCGCCACCGCTTGTGATCAGAGACATCGCCTCATCATTCGCGGCGAGGTAATTGAGGGCGAGTGCCACGAGGAGCGTAATCGGGAGGATTGGCTTTCTGAAAATCATGACCGAACGCCTACCGAAACCCTCTCGAATGGGCGAGTTCGATTTCTGTCATACAATACCCGAGGTAGGGAAACGAGGCCGCTTACTTCAATCCCCGCTCCAGTTCCACAGCCTTGTCCACGATGATCTTCTCGATCCCGCGCGCCCATCCCGTTCCGGCCTCGTAGCCCCCTTCCTCCTGGATGCGAGTGCTCGGAATGTAACCGGAGTAGTCGTTGCTGTAGCCCGCGACCCAGACCGCGGCTGGTCCCGCGAGCTCTTTTTTCAAGCGTAGGGAATAATCGACGACGACTTCGCTGCCAAGGGTCACGATGGTCAGGGTCTCGCCGAACTGGATGACCTGCACGGGGTATTGGTGCGGGGTGCGTTTGGTATCTTCGTAACTGATGGTGACTTCCTCGTAGGCCTGCCGAAGGGGACCGGTCACGCCGATGGGATTCGCGGTCATGGCCATCTCGACCGCGTTGGCGAGGGAGCGGCCGTGTTGTTGGGTGAGTTCAAGATCGCTCACGCCGGGAACGACGCCGCTGCGGCGCGGATAGGGATTTTGGTCGGCACCACAACCGGTCACGAACATCGCGGTGAAACCGGGACGGTTTTGCTGCAGGTATTCTTGAGCGTAGCCGGCGTAGTCGCCGCACCAATGGTAGGCGCCGAGGCAGGTGTTGTGGCAGGCGTAACCGAAAAGAACGCCGCGCGCTTCGCCCTCGGGACTTTCGATGCGCAGGGCGGGCACGGATTGATCGACGGGGCCGGCGGGATTGGGAGCCTTGTTGGCGTTGGGATGATCCGCGGGAAGGGAATAATCGCGACGGCGGTTCATCGCAAATCCGGCGCGGGCCTGGTTCCAGGTGAGACGCGCGGGCCGGAGATCGGCGAATGCGGCATCGATCGCCCCGTTGATTTTTTGCTCAAGACCCTGGGTGTATTCCCAGGCATCGCGGACTTTCGGATTCTTCAATTCTTCTTCGGTGGGTGGCTGAGGGCGGCGGCGCAGTTCGGGACCGCTGTGCGTATGGGAGGCGTTCATGAAGAGACCTGCCGAAGGGACTCCGTGTTTCTCTTCGAGACGGGCGGCGATGCGACGCCGCAGTTCCTGTGGCACGCCAATGAGGTCTAGGGTGACGATGACTTGTTTTTTGCCTGCCTCATCCTCAAGAATGAGGGCTTTGGCGAAGAGGTCCTGCCACTTGCCTTCGGCGGGTTTGTCACGTCCAGCGTAGCCGGCCATCCAGATGAATTTTTCCGGAGTGATGACGACCGTGGCGAGTCCCGCCTTCCAGGAGGCAGGGACGTGTGGCGCGACGGAAGTCGGTTTGAAGGGTTCCCGCGCGTGGACGAAGAGCAGGCCGACGAGCAGGGTGAGGGAAAGGAGGGAGATGCTGCGCGACATGAACTGGCGGATGGCGGATCAAATGGGGCCGGACGTGGGCCCCGGCGAAGGTCAGAAAGAAGAGCGGGCCTGAAAGGATTCCTCCCTCGAGAGTAGGGAGAATGCGATGGGTCCGTCAAAGCCGCAAAGGCGTGATTCGTGGACCGAGTGCGAAGAGCAAAAAAAATCGCCCGTCTTTTGGACGGGCGACCGGAGATTCTTCTGTAAGAAGCGACCAGATCAGAAGGAGACGCTAACGGACACACCACCATGGAGAATGTCCGTTTGGGGTTCGATCCCGCCGAAGATGCCGTCCACGATCCAAGTGTCGGGACCACCGACGTAACCGATGTAGGGAGTGAGCGTGGTGCGGCAATTCAGGCTGATGGGAAGCGAAGCGGTGGCGTAGTAGTGGTTCCAACCGCTTCCGCCCCAGTAGCCGTCCGAGTAGGCAACACCGGCACCGAGAACGAGGGCAATATCATCGCTCACCGAAAAAGTCTTCTCCGCCCCGAGTTGGTGGAACCATCCGTTCGGGCTGGAGACGCCGCCGCCGAAACCGTAGTCGAGCGAATACGTGAGATCGACAACACCGAGGCTGCGCGAGATGCCGAGGTTAGCCTCTCCGTAGCCGCCGAGGGGAGCGGAATTGCCGCGGAATTCGGGGAAGGTGTAGTGGGTGTAGCCGAGGTCGACATCGAAACCAGCGAAGGTGCCAAGTGCGGCGCTTACGTAGAGATCGAGTTCATCGAAGGCGGCACCGAGCGCGCTCTCGTTGATCCCATTGAGATACCAAGCTCCAATCGTCACGGGAACGGGCAGGCCGTCGATGGTGTAGTTTACATCGGTCCAAACACTATCGCCGGCGAAAGCGACGCCTTTGAAGAGGTAGTCGGTCTCGTAGCCGAGGCTGATTTCACCACCGAGGTCGATGCACTCTTCGATGGGGGTCTTGTCGACCGGGGCTTTGCCCCAGTCGCCGGCGCTGACCACGAGGGTGGTGAAGCTGGTGAAGGCGAAAAGATAAATGGATTTCATGGGCGGTTGAGTTGGGTTACGGTAGAATTTGATGCAGGGAAGTTGAGGATCTGTAGCCGTCTCCCGACATGCTCTCTGAACCACTCATAGAGGAGTTCAACGATTCGTAAAGTTCTCTTTATGAAAAAAATGGACTTTTTTGGGTGACTTGCTGAGGTTGTCAGGGGGGGCGGCCGCTCCTCAGACGTTGAAGCGGAATTCAACCACGTCGCCGTCTTTCATCACATACTCTTTGCCTTCAATGCGCAGCTTCCCGGCCTCGCGGGCCTTCGCATGCGACCCGAGGGAGACGAGATCCTCATAGTGAACGACTTCTGCGGCAATGAAACCGCGCTCAAAATCCCCGTGGATGACGCCGGCAGCTCCAGGGGCCTTGGTGCCTTCGGTAATTGTCCACGCGCGCGTTTCCTTCTCGCCCGTGGTCAAGTAGGTGCGCAAGCCGAGGAGGTGGTAGACGGCACGAATCAGGGCGGAAACCCCCGAGTCCTTCACGCCCATGTCAGCGAGGAATTCGGAGGCCTCTTCGGGGGAGAGGTCGATCATTTCCTCTTCGATGCGGGCGGAAATAACGACAGCTTCGGATCCGAAGGTGGAGGCCGCGAACTCGCGGACCTGTTTGACCATGGGATGGCTGTCCGGATCAGCGGTGGCGGCGCCGAGTTCGCCCTCGGCCACGTTGCAGGCAAAAATGGTGCGTTTCGACGAAAGGAGGAAGAAATCTTTCAAGGTTTTCTTTTCTTCGTCGGACAGATCCATGGTCAGGGCTGGGAAACCTTGGTTCAAGTGAGGCATGAGCTTATCGATCAACTCGACCTCGCGCTTGGACTCGGCGTCGCCGGTTTTGGCCTTCTTTTCGCGGGACGCACGGCGTTTTTCGAGAGTCGCCATGTCCGCGAGAATGAGCTCGGCATTGATGATTTCGATGTCGCGAAGAGGATTCACAGAACCGAGTTCATGAATGATGTCGTCGTTCTTGAAGCAGCGAACGACCTGCACGATGGCGTCGACTTCGCGGATGTTGGCGAGAAACTTGTTGCCGAGTCCCGCTCCCGTTGAGGCGCCCTCGACGAGGCCCGCGATATCGACGAACTCGATCGCAGCGGGGATCAGTTTCACTGAGCCGCTGAGCCTGCTGAGGACCTCGAGGCGTTCGTCCGGGACCGTGACGACGCCAACATTGGGATCAATCGTGCAGAATGGGTAATTCGCCGCCTCGGCTTTCCGGGAGCGGGTGACGGCGTTGAAAAGGGTGGATTTGCCCACGTTGGGGAGTCCGACGATGCCTGCTTGTAACATAATGGGCGGAGTGTAGCACGGTTCGGAAAAAGGGCAGGGAAATGTTGGTCGGCGGATCTCAAAGGCGGAGCCCCTGGCCAGCGCCTCATGGCGCGGTTGCGGCGAGGGCAAATCGTAACATTCGCGGACCTTGTGTCATTTACCAGAGTATGCCGGTCCCGAAGTTTCCATGAGCCGCCTTTTTAGAACTGTTTTTGTGCTTTCTTTCCTCGCCGGGCCGTCCATGGCAAAGGAAAAGCTGCGTTTCAACCGCGACATCCGTCCGATTCTCTCGGATGCCTGTTTTCATTGTCACGGTCCCGATGAAAAGGAGCGAAAGGGCGGCCTGCGTCTCGACCTCGCCGAGAAGGCGTTTTTACCCGGGAAGTCGGGTCTCATCCCCATCACTCCGGGGAAACCGGACGAGAGCGAGATGCTCGTGCGGATTTTCCTCGAATCGGAGGACTCCGACTTCATGCCACCACCCGAGAGCGGCAAAAGCCTGACTCCAGCGCAACGCGACACTCTCAGCCGCTGGATCGAGGAGGGGGCGGAGTATGAGGGACACTGGGCGTTCGAAAATCCGGAGCGTCCCGTCCTGCCTGTCGGAAAAGAGAAACTGCATCCTGTCGACGCTTTTCTAACGAACCGACTCCAACAGGAGGGGCTTGCGATGCAGCCCGAGGCGGACCGGGAAACACTCCTGCGCCGGGTCTCGCTCGATCTCACCGGGCTGCCTCCGACGCTCGCTGAATTGGATGCGTTTCTCGCAGATGATTCCGCGACGGCCTACGAGAAGGTCGTTGATCGGCTCTTGGCTTCTCCGCACTACGGCGAGCGCATGGCGATGGATTGGCTCGACTTCGCCCGCTACGCCGACAGCAACGGATTCCAGGTGGATGACAGCCGGCAGATGTGGCCATGGCGTGATTGGTTGATTGGCGCCTACAATCGGAACCTGTCTTTTGACCGATTCACGATCGAGCAACTGGCCGGTGATCTCCTCCCGAGCCCGACACGCGATCAAATCGTCGCCACCGGCTTCAACCGCAATCATCGGCTCAACGGCGAGGGTGGGCGGATCGAGGCGGAGTGGTTTGTAGAGACGGTGATCGATCGGGTCGAGACCACCGGCACCACCTGGATGGCGCTGACCATGAACTGCGCGCGTTGCCACGACCACAAGTATGACCCGATTTCCCAAAAGGAATTCTATGGAATGTTCGCCTATTTCAATTCGATCGAGGAGAGCGGCGTTCTCGGCATTCAGGGGGCGACCCGGAACACGCCGCCTCTTCTCCACCTTCCGACGGAAAAAGACTCCGCCGAGCTGGCCCGTCTCGATGGCGCGATCGTCGCGGCGGAGGCGTCGGTGCGAGCGGCATCCGGAGAAATGGCGGGGGCCTTGGCCCGATGGGAGGGGGATTTGAGAAACCGTCTCGCCGTTGGCGCAGGTGCAGCCGCAGCGAGCGCCTGGGTCGCGACATCGGGGGAAAGTGCCAAGAGCCTCGGCGGAGCCAGTCTCACCCGGCAGGCCGATGGTTCCTGGCTTGCGGGTGGGAAAAATCCTAACAATGATACTTACGAGATCACTTTTCCGGCCGAGCCGGGAAAGATCGGTGGCATCCTCCTCGAGGTCTTTCCCGATGCATCACTCCCCGGGAAAAGTCTCGGACGGGGATCGAACGGAAACTTCGTCATGACTGGCGTCGAACTGTCGCTTCGTGGGCCCGGCGGCAAAGAACAGCCCATCGCGCTGGTGAGCGCCGCCGCTGATTATGAACAGACGGGCTATGGTGTCGCGGCGATCCTTGAGAACGCAAAGGCTCCCGGCGCGAAAGTGGCGAAGGGGTGGGCGATCGAAGGCAACAGTCCGGACAAGAAACTCCCCCGGCGCGCCATGTTTCTCGCGGCGGCTCCCGTGACGGTGCCTGCCGGAGCGGTCATCGCGGTTCGCCTGCGGCATCAGTCGAATTTCGCTGATCACAACGCGGGCCGATTCCGGATCTCCACCACTGCTCATGAGCCCGCCCTGGTGAAACTCGATGGTGGCTTCGGTCTTCCGGCGAACCTCGTCGCGATTCTCACCAATGAGCCGGCGACTCGCACCGCGGCGGATCGCAAGGCCCTTGATACCTGGTTTCGAGCCAATGTCGATCATCCCGTGAAGAGGTCTGCGGCTACCCTTGCCGCCGCGAAAAAGCAACGCGCCGATTTTGAACAGTCGCTGCCGAGCGTGATGGTGATGAAAGAAAAACCGGTAGCTCGGGAAGCCTTTGTCCTCAATCGAGGTGAATACGATCGCCCCGCCGACCCGGTGGTTCGCCACCTCCCCGCCGCCTTGCCTCCGCTGCCCGAGGGAGCTCCCCAGAATCGTCTCGGTCTCGCGCAGTGGCTGGTATCCGGGGACCATCCTTTGACCGCGCGGGTCTGGGTCAACCGCGAATGGGAGCGACTCTTTGGCACAGGGATCGTGAAAACCTCGGAGAACTTTGGTTCGCAGGCCGAGTGGCCAGTCCATCCCGAACTGCTTGACTGGCTCGCGGTTGAGTTTGTGTCGCCGACCCTGCTTCCCGCCGTGAACGGAAAGCCGGCTCAGGCCTGGGACATGAAGGCGATGATCAAGTTTCTCGTTATGAGCAATGCCTATCGGCAGAGCTCGAAGGTCACGCCCGAGCTTGTCGAACGCGATCCGGAGAACCGACTCCTCGCGCGCGGCCCACGCTTTCGGCTCCGGGGGGAACTCGTGCGCGACCAGGCCCTCGCCGTGTCCGGGTTGATGGCCCCGAAAGTGGGCGGGCCCAGCGTGCGTCCCTACATGCCCGAGGGCGTCTGGGATGAGACGAGTCGCTACGGCGATCTGCGCAATTACCGGGCGGACGCAGGAGATGGGCTCTATCGCCGCAGCTTCTACACGGTCTGGAAACGCACCGGGGCGCCGCCGACGATGTTGCTCTTCGACGCACCGAATCGCGAGACCTGCACGCCGAAGCGATCGCGCACGAACACGCCGCTTCAGGCGCTCGCGCTGATGAACGAAGTGACCTTCGTCGAAGCCTCGCGCGCCCTCGCCGAGCGCATGATGCGCGAGGGCGGAAAGACCCCCGAAGAGCGGCTCACGACCGGATATCGTCTCGCAACCTCGCGCCGTCCCGATGCCGAGACGCTGCTCTTCCTCCGCGATGGTTTCGGCAGCCGACTCGCCGAATTCCAATCGCAGCTCGATGCCGCCAAGGCCCTGATCTCTCAGGGCGCTTCGAAACCTGATCCGGCTCTGGATCCGTCCGAACTCGCCGCCTACACGGTGTCAGCGAACATCCTTCTCAACCTCGACCGCGTCATCTCCCGCGACTGATTTTCCGCCATGAACCCACTTCGCGATCTCCTTTCCACACGACCCGACGGGGGCGCCCTGCAGGATCTCCTCAACCGACGCCTCTTTCTCGGGCGCGGTGCCTCCGCGCTCGGATCAGCCGCTTTGGCTGGTTTGTTGGGTCGAGAGGCTTCCGCCGCGGATCCCATAGGCGAAGGTCCTGGCCTTCCGGGATTCCCCAATCATCCGGCGAAGGCAAAACGGGTCATCTACCTTTTTCAATCAGGGGCGCCTTCGCAGATGGATCTCTTTGATCCGAAGCCGCAGATGGAGGCTCAGCGAGGCAAAGACCTGCCCGAATCGATCCGGCAGGGTCAGCGGCTCACCACGATGACCTCAGGACAAAAGAGTTTTCCGATCGCTCCGAGCCTCTTCAAGTTCGCCCAGCACGGCGAAAGCGGAGCCTCGATCAGCGATCTGCTCCCGCACCTTTCGAGTGTTGCCGACGACCTCTGTTTCATCCGCTCGATGCACACCGAGGCGATCAATCACGATCCCGCGATCACCTTCTGCCAGACCGGTCACCAACTCGCCGGCCGTCCGAGTATCGGTGCCTGGCTCAGCTACGGTCTCGGCACGGACAACGCCGACTTGCCGGCCTACGTCGTTCTCACCTCCTTCGGCACGGGACGCCGCGACGACCAACCGCTCTATGACCGGCTCTGGTCATCGGGTTTTTTGCCGACGCAGCACCAAGGAGTGAAATTCCGCAATATCGGGGACCCGGTCCTGTATCTCTCCGACCCCGCCGGAATGAGCCGAGGGATGCGTCGAAGCATGCTCGATGAACTCGCCGTGCTGAATCAGCGTGATTTGAAGGTCTTCGGCGATCCTGAAATCGACGCCCGCATTTCGCAATACGAGATGGCTTTCCGAATGCAGAGCAGTGTGCCGGACCTGACGGATTTGTCGGGCGAGTCCGAGGCCACGCTTACGATGTATGGTCCCGAAGTGAAAACGCCCGGCACCTACGCGGCGAACTGTCTTCTCGCCCGCCGCCTCGCCGAGCGCGACGTTCGCTGCATCCAGCTTTTCCACATGGGCTGGGACCACCATGGTGGCCTCCCGAACGCGATCAAGGGGCAGTGTCGCGATATCGACCAGCCCACCGCCGCCCTCATCGCCGATCTGAAACAACGCGGCTTACTCGAGGACACCCTTATTGTCTGGGGAGGGGAGTTCGGGCGCACGATCTACTCACAGGGTGCGCTAACCGAGACCAACTACGGCCGGGATCACCACCCGCGCTGCTTCACCGTCTTTCTCGCTGGAGCCGGAATCAAGCCGGGCATGACTCTTGGGGAAACCGATGATTACTGCTACAACATCGTCAGCGACCCCGTGCATGTGCACGACCTCAACGCCACGATTCTGCACTTGTTGGGCGTTGATCACAGGAAGCTCACCTACCGGTTCCAAGGCCGCGACTTCCGGCTCACGGACATCCACGGCGAGCTGGTGAAGAAGATTCTGGCCTAGCGACCTGACTGATCCCCCGCTGCGTCGGGGGAACTGCCTCGCAGGAGGCCGCGGGTCTCGCGTCGGTATGGGTTGAAGGCGAACTACCTTCCGACAAACGTCACGTAACGCCAGAGGTCGCCGTAGCCGCGACCGATCCGGCGCACCAACGCTTCGTAACCCGCATCGAGGTGGGCGAGGACTTGGCCTTCCATGCGAACGTGGTTCACGCCCATCCACTTGCGGAACCAAGTCCATCGGGTTTCGTGGAAATCGACCACGGCCACAATCCCGCCCCCACTCAGGTCATCGCGACAAAGACGGATGACGTCATCGAAGCCGGGATTGATCATCGAAAGGGCATAACTGATGACGATGAGATCGAACTTCTCCTCACCGTCGGTTACCGGGCCGTCGTAGGCGCGATGAAGCAACTCGATGCGGCCAGCGTAAGGCGCGACTTTAGCGCGGGCGCAGTCGAGCATGTCGGAGGAAAGATCGAGGCCGGTGATTCGGGCTTCAGGAAATGCCTCCGCGAGGGCGATGAGATTTTTTCCTGTGCCGCAGCCGATTTCGAGAATGCGCCCCGGGGATTTGATCTGCTCCGCAACGGTCGTGATGAGGCTGCGACGGCCGAAAAGAAAGGCCCAACGGGTGGCGTCGTAAAATTTCGCGTGCCAGCGGTAGTAGCCTCGCAGGGACGAAGCATTGCGGTCCGCATCGCTCATGCGGTGACGTGGGCGAAAAGAGTGCAGCCGTAGGTGCCGACCCGATCAATCTGGTGGAGGGCTTCGGTGCGGGGTTTGTCGACCAGGTCGAGCCGTTCACGGGCGAATTCAGGAATGAAATCGATCTCCGGGCTCGCCGAGCGCATCAGGATCGCGGTGCCGGGGCGGCTGTTCTCGAGGATGAGCTGCCACTCTTCGGCGAGAGCCTCCGGACGATGGGCCGCCATCCAATCTTGGTGATCGAGGAGGACGTAGTGCGAATACTCGCCGGGGTGCTCACGGAGGAAATTCGCGATCGTCGTGCTGTGGGTCTTGATGCGATCCACCCGGTCGCGGAGGGCGGGCTGGTGGTCTTCGCGAAGGTAGTTCGGGCAACACTCGCGGGTGTAGCGACCGCACATGTAGACTTGCCAGAAGTAGTTCTCCCAAAAGGGGATCTCCGTGAAGACTTGTTCGAGTTTGGACTGAAGGAAACCGGGGATGCCACCGGCGAAATTCTTCTCGATCAAGCGGATCTGGGCCCGGGGCACTCCCAGCATCGCCATGGAGACAGGCTGTTTGAGAAGCCAAGTGACCAGCTTGGTCCAGAGGATGGGCCGAACCTCCGCATAGATCGACTGCTGTTCCTCGAGTGACTTCGCCTCGAGAATCGCGTTGATTCTCTCACGCAGTTTCCCCCGTCCGCTCGTGAAAGTCTTCAGCGCGATCCACGCCATCTGCCCTGCGGTGCCGCGATAGTAGAAGGAAGGGTTCAGCTTCGAGCTCTTGAAGTAGTAGTGCTTTTCCTTCCAATACCGGCTCGCGTAGGGAGGGAGGAGGCCGTCGAGTTCCTTGCGAAGGCTCTTGAAGTCCGGGTGAGAGCCGTCCCCGAAGAGCGCGAAGAGATCCTCATATCGGTCGCGCCGGATCATCGCGGACTTGAGCTGGAGCAGGGCGTTCTGGCGAGGATTCATGTCCACCGCATGAATTTGGGCCGGATCATCGAGAAGGTAATCGAGCGCGTTACACCCCGCGCTTGTGATCATGACGACCCGGCTCTGATGGTCCAGCGCCATCAGCTCGCGGTCGATGCGAGGATCTTCCCAGCAGGCGTTGTAGACGAGGTTGCCCCCGTGGACCCGTTGAAAGGTCGCGTCTTGGGCGCGGTGGTGAATCCTGAGGGGTGCGGCTGTCTCCGACATAGACGAAAGAGGATTAGGAATGGCAAAATTTCACCCTTGCCTTTGTGACGAAAGTGTCAGGTAAGGCGGTTGGGATGGGCAATCCGGTCGAATGAACCGGGAGGGACTCCGCAGAGGCCGGAGTTCGGCTCCGGGAAGAGCCCCCCCAAAGTCCGCTACGCCAGCACCTCGAAGATCGGCTCGCCGCTTGAGATCATCAAGGGGCGGCCCTGAGTATCGTGATACTCTGCCGTCGGGTCGATCCCGAGCAGGTAATAGATTGTCGCGGAGAGATCCTCGAGCTTCACGGGCTTTTCAATGGGATGGCTCCCAGTCTCATCGCTGGCACCATGGATGTAGCCCCGCTTCACTCCGCCGCCAGCGAGAAGGACGCTGTAGCAGTTCGGCCAGTGGTCGCGGCTTGCGTTCTTGTTGATCTTGGGCGTGCGGCCGAATTCTCCCATCCAGACGACGAGGGTCTCGTCGAGCAGGCCGCGGTTTTCGAGATCGTTGATCAGGGTCGGCAGGGTCGTTTCGGTGACGGGATAATGATACTGCTCGACGATGGGGAACATCCGGGTGTCGTTGAACCCGTGGGTGTCCCAGCCGCCTTCGGTGATACTCTGGCCGCCGATCCCGCTCGAGAAATAGCAGGTGACGAATTTCACCCCGTGCTCGACAAGGCGGCGCGCGAGGAGGCATCCTTGGCCGTAGGTGGTGCGGCCATAGGCATCACGGATTTTCTGCGGCTCGCTCCCGAGGTCAAAGGCGTCGCGGACCCGTTCGCTGTTGAGCATGGCGATGGCGCTCTTGTAGTAATCGTCGAGACCACGCGCCTCGGCGGAATGATCGAGGAGGCGCGACTGGCGGTCGATGAGCTCCTGCAGTCCGCGGCGGGCGTGGAGTCGGTCGAGGCTGAGGTTGTCGGGTAGGCTTAGCTCCGGCAGTTTGAAATTCGCCTCGTTGGGATCGCGGGGAACGAAGAGGGGATCGTGCTTTTTCCCGAGGAAACTGGCGGCCTGTCCCGGGGTGCGCGAGCCATCGGCGACGACGTGGGGGTAAGTGACGAAGGTGGGCAGTCCGCCGGGAGGATTCGGAGCGAGGTAGTCGACGACGGAACCGTAGGCGGGCCGCAGGTCGATCGAGTCGCGGAGACGTTGGTCATCCGTCGGCGGGGCGTGGCCCGAGAGCGCGTAGTAGCCCGCCGAGTTGTGATTCTTCATCCCGTGATAGACCGAACGGATCACAGTGAAGCGATCCATGACCTTCGCAAGTCGGGGAAGGTGTTCGTTCGTGAGCAGGTCGGGATTGCTCGTATGGATCGCCTTGTGGGGAGTCCGGTATTCGGAGGACGCGTTGAGCTTCAGGTCGAACATGTCGACGTGCGAGGGGCCGCCCCATTGGAAAAGGAAAATGACCGATTTGGCCCGCGCTGGAGGCCGTCCCCCGGGATACTCGCTGCCCGCGAGGATCTTTGGCAGGGTCAAGCCGAGCGCGCCCATACCGCCGGCCTTGATGAGCTGGCGGCGGGAAAGACGAAGGGCGTCGAAACCGGGGCAGGCGGGGGATTTCATGGGGAAATGGTAAAGTCACAGGCGCGGAGACATCTGTGTAATCCTTGTTCCAAAAAGCAAACACAGATGACCACTGACGCGCTTCGCTCCCACGGATGACACGAATGGACCTCTCATTGCCTCAACAAAAACTCCTTCGCATTCAACAAGGACCACGCGAGATCCTCGAGCGCGGCGCGACGGTTCTCCGCGGAGCCGAGGTAGGTGCTCATCGCACTGAGTTCCTCTCCGGATGGGGCGCGCGTCAGGATGTTCCAATAGAGGCGTTCAAGGAGGGCCTCGTTGGAGAGTTCCGCTTCGAGAAGCTGATCGAGGAAATTCCCCTTCTTCGTCAGCAGCCCATTTAGGGAGGACCCGCTGGTGAGCTCGAAAACCTGCGCAAGTGAGGTGTCGGTGGTGCGTTCCGTGTCGGAGTTGGTGAGGCGGGGCGGCTTGCCGAAGAGGCGCACAAAGCGGTCACCGCTCGTGGGACTCTTTGGCCGGTAGACCGCCTGCACTCCGCGGAGCTGGGCGGCGCGAATGGGCTTGTCGTAGCCCTCGAAGGTCGGCAATCCGCCGAGAGCGAGGTGAACGGAATCGAGCAGCTGTTCCGCGGAAAGGCGCCGGGGGAGGGAGCGGGTAAAATGGATCTCGTCGTCGGCGTTGCAATCGTTCGGTTGCGAGCCGACTTGGTAAGCATTCGAGTTGCAGATCGTGCGGATGGCGTGGCGCAGATCATAGCCGCTCTTCACGAAGTCGGCGGCGAGGGCGTCGAGGAGGGCCGGGTTCACCGGCGGATTGGTGGCTCGAAAATCATCGACGGGATCGACGAGGCCGCGTCCCATCAAGTGATACCAGATACGGTTGATCTGGACTTTGGCGAAGAGGGGGTGCTCCGGCGAAGTCATCCAGGCACCAAACTTGTCGAGGCGCTTGGGATCGAAGGCGAGCGGTTCCCTCTCGCCGAGGAGTCGCGGTGTCGGAGCCTTTCCGCTGCGAGGATCCTTCAGATCACGTTTGTCTACGAACTTCACGACCTGTTCGCCGACGAAGTTGTTCTTGTCATTCGAGTCGAAGCGTTTGTTCTCCTTGATGTCGTAGTCAATTCCGTCGAAGACGGCGGAGAACTGGTAGTAGTCGTCCATCGTCCATCGTTCGAAGGGATGGTTGTGGCATTTGGCACAGTTCAGTCGCACCCCGAGAAAGATCTGGGCGATCGCCTCAGCCCGTTGGTCGGGGGTTCGAAGAGCCCGGTAATAGTTTGAGGCGGCGACTTCGTAGGTGCTCCCCAGCGAGGAGACGACCTCGCGGGCGAAGCGGTCGAGTGGCTTGTTTTCCGCGATGGATCTCCGGATCCAGCCGTGGAAGGCGGCGACGCCTCTGGAATCGAGCACCTTTTCCTCGACGCGAAGAAGGTCGGCCCATTTCAGGGCCCAGAAATCGGCGAACTCGGGACGCTGGAGGAGGGCGTCGACCAGTTTGGTCCGTTTGTCAGGATTCTTGTCATCGAGAAAGGCTCGCGCCTCCTTCTCCGTCGGGATCAGCCCGAGAAGATCGAGATGGACGCGACGGACGAAGGTGGCGTCACTGCAGGTCTCCGAAGGGAGGATCCGCAGAGTCTTCCATTTCATGTGAAGGGCCTTGTCGATGAAATTTCGGGCCGGCGGATCGTTCCAGACGAAGCTGGGGCGGTCGGGGACGAAGGCGAGACGCACGGGCGCTTGGTGACCGAGGTAACGAACGTTCACCGTCGTTTCTCCCGGCCGATGGCTTTCGACGAGCCCGTCGGGCGAGACCTCGACGTTGAGAGCGGTAGGCTCATAGATGGCCCAGCGGTTCACGTCGCGGGTCGTGCCGTCGGTGTAATGGGCGGTGACGGCGAGTTTCACCGAGGTCTCGGGCTCGAAGAGAACTTTTTCCTCTGGAACGACCTCGAGCCTGATCAAGGCGGGCTCGTCAGGGAGATCGCGCTTGGCTCCTTCGGCGATCCAGCGGTGGAGGATTTCGTAGGATTCGGAGTTTTTTTCGAAACGTTTCCCCCCCTCGTGTTTCACCTCGAGGACCGCCTTGCGGAGGAGGTAACTTTTTTCCGGCGCACCGAGATTGACGAAGCTCTTCACGAGGGCGGCGTGATCCTTGACCGGATCCTCCCCTCGAAGGGACAGGCTCAGCTCGCCCTTGCCCGTCTGGGCCCCGTGGCAGGCACCGAGATTGCAACCGGCCCGGGTCAGGGCGGGGACGATGTCGTTGCGGTAGGAGATGCCGCTGGACGCCGTGTCGCGAGAGGATGGGTCACCGGTCACGGGTGGAGAAGATTCTTGCGCGGCGACCGGATACAGGCCCACGGACGCACCCAGGAGGAGTGCGAAGAACGGGGCTGGAATCGGGAATCGCATCGGCAAATGTCAGGG
>NEUQ01000042.1 GCA_002288445.1 Verrucomicrobiia bacterium Tous-C2TDCM
CTTAGCTGAGGATTGTCCCGCAAGATCGGACGATTTGGGCGCAAAGACAAATAAAACAAATAAAAGGTCTGTCCCTTTAAAAATTCGCAGGGAGAATGGTTGGAAGCGTGGGAGGTGGCTTAGCCCTCGACCGGAATGGGGCCCCACCGATAGATCCCGTCGGCCCAGCCGAGACCGGTGTAGCGGTCTCCGTCGAGGACTCTGACCCAGAGGAAGCGCCCGGATTTTTTCACCTGGATCCGCGCCCGCGCCTCGCGCTCCGGCATTTCGGGGTCGGGATGAAGGTAATCCACGGTCCAGTCGTCGCTGCCTCGAACCCGTTGAATCTCGGCCGCGGGAAGGTCGATGCTGAAATCGCTGCCCATCGCCTCGAGATCGCCACGCTGCCAGCCGAAGCTTATCCGGTATGACCCGTCGTCGCGGGTCCGCAGCGTGACGCCACCTCCAAAGCCGTCGTCGTAGTTTCCCCCGCCATCGGGAGGCATGACGCCGTCGGGGGGCGGCTGTTGGAAAAAGGCGATCGCCTGCCCGGTGGTTTCGATGAGGGCGAAGACCTCATCGGCGGTCGGGGCGGTGGGGGCCGGAGCCGCCGCGTTCGGAACCTGTGCCCGATGGATCCATCGATCCCGCAGGACAGGCCAGCGGAGGTTCCACTCTTTCACGTTGGGATCCTGCGACGATCCCCACGACCGCTGCGCCTTGCTCAAGGCGCTTTCGGCTGTCTTGAGCTCTTTCTGAGCGATGGCGAGGAGCCTTTCTTCGGAAAGGCGCCGATATTCTCCGAGTATTCCCTCGTCGGCCGGTGCGGTCTGATCGGGAGCGAACCCGATCTCAAGGCGTCCAGCGCCTTTGGCGAAGAACTTTGCGCCCGGAGCCTCCTCTTCACCGAGGATGCGCGAGAAAATCACCTCGTTCCCTTCCGCAACCCCCTCGCCGTGCCAGTGGGAGAAAAAGCCCGGTTCTCCGCGGAAGCGGACCTGCACTAGCACCTTCCCAGGATCGCTCTGATCGATGCGCACCATGCGGCCGGAGTCTTCGTCGTGGAAACACCGGATGGATTCCTCCTCATCGGCAGCCGATGCCACGCCCTTCATCGAGGGGACCAAGCCGACGAGAACAATGGCGAGAAGACCGGAGTAGCGCATGGGAATACGATACCGGCCGGTTATCACAGCGATACCAAAATTCAATTACCGTTTTAGAAGCTAAGGAAGGAAGCTAGATCGTATCAAATTAAAACTTTCCTCATGATCTCTTCTCTACCTATTCAGACCGATGTCCTCATCGTCGGCGCCGGGCCCTCCGGTTGCAGCGCGGCGGCCGTGCTTGCCGAAAAGGGGCACCGGGTCATCGTTCTCGAACGGGAACGGTTTCCCCGCTACAAGGTGGGAGAGTCCCTCATTCCGTTTACCTACCAGCCGCTCGAGCGCATTGGGATGATCCCGAAAATGAAGTCTTCGCGGTTCATGAAGAAATACAGTGTCTGCTTCGTGCAGGCGGATGGCCGGGCTTCGGATCCTTTCTATTTCTTCAATCGCTACGATCGCGACACGGTTGCCCAGAGCTGGCAGGTGCTTCGCTCGGAGTTCGACGTGCTGATGCGTGACAATGCGATCGAAAAAGGGGCTGAGGTGCGCGAGGGCGTGACGGTTAAAGACCTTATCTATGAGGGTGACCGGGTCGTCGGCGTCAGGGCCGTTTCCTCCGAAGGGGAGGCTTTCGAAGTTCGAGCCGCGATGACTCTGGATTGCACCGGAAAGGAAGCTTTTGCTTCGAACCGCCGGGCGTGGCGGGTGGGGGACCCTTACCTGAACAAGGTGGCGGTCTGGACCTACTACGAGGGCGCCAAGCGCGATGAGGGAATCGACGAGGGGGCGACAACCGTCGCGTTTGTTCCCGAAAAAGGTTGGTTCTGGTATATCCCGCAACACGACAACCGGGTCAGCGTCGGCGTCGTCGCCGAGGGGAAATACCTGACCCGCGAGGGGGTGAAGGATCCAAAGGCGATCTTCGAACGTGAGATCGGCAACAACCCCTGGATCGCGGACCACCTTGCCTGCGGTAAGCAGGTCGGGGAGCATTACCTCACCAGCGAATACTCCCGCCACTCTAAATACGGCGCGGCCCCTGGGCTGCTTCTCGTTGGAGATGCGTTCGCCTTCCTTGATCCGGTCTTTAGCAGCGGGGTGATGTTGGCGCTCAAGAGTGGCGTGATGGCCGGCGATTACGTTCACGATGGCCTCGTCAGTGGTGACCTTTCGCCCTCCCACTTCAACGGCTATAGCCAGGCCCTCCGCGAAGGTATCGAGAACATGCGGAAACTCGTTTACGCCTTCTACGATCCGGATTTCTCTTTCCGCGATCTTGTCCAGCGTTACCCGGAGATGTCTGGGGCGCTGACGGATTGTCTCTCCGGTGATGTGAACCGAGACTTTTCCGAGTTGTGGTCGAAGGTTGGCGAGTTTGTCAGCCTGCCCGATGATTTGCCCTACGGGGCGCCCCTTGAGGCGGCCTGATCAGCGTGTCGTGGGGATGATGTTTATCGACCGTAGCCACCCAATCGCTTCTGTGGGCCAGACTTTGGCATCTCCTTGGCAGTTAAGCCCGTAGCCGTGTCCTCCGGTGGGATAACATAAGAGGTGGTGGTCTACGTTCGCCGCGTTCAGGGCTGCCGCATAATGGCGGCTACCGGCGATATAGGATTGGTCGTCATCCGTGTGGACGATGAGGGTCGCCGGGGTCGTTGCCGAAAGCTTCAGGTCTGGAGAGATGCCCCCCTCTCCGTTGTCGAGGTAGGCGGGGTAGATCAGCATAGTGAAGTCGGGCCTAGCACTCCGCTCATCGACTGCATCGATGGGCGAGTAGGACGGGTCATCGAAACGGGTGCTTGCCCGCGCCGAGGCGTGGCCCCCGGCAGAAAAACCGATGATCCCGATCTTCGCGGGATTGATCTCCAGTTCCGACGCGCGCGAACGCACCAGTCGGATGGCACGTTGCAGGTCCTGCAGCGCCCCCTCGCGATTGTCGGGAGTCCGGTATTTCAGGACCATCGCCGTGATGCCAGCCGCATTCAGCCACTCAGCGACGGCCGAGCCCTCTTTGTCGACGACCACATAGCGATACCCGCCGCCCGGACAAACGATCACCGCAGGAGTCGGTTTTCCGTCACGGTCGTTCGCCGGATAGACTTCGAGGGTGGGACGGCTAATGTTGGTGATTCGCCTGAAGCCGTCCTTCCGAGGAACGTGGGCCTCGGCTTCTTTCGTGGAGACTCCTGGCATCTTACCCTCCGGCCATAACTCGATCAGGGTATTGGCGGAGAGTGGTATGGGGTGGGTGACGAGACCGACGAGACCGACGAGGGATAGCAGTCGATGGCGCATGAGAAAGAGGCGCGGGAGGCGGAGAGAAGGACGGATAGACAAAAAGTAACAGGCCGATAAGCGGAAGAGACGGGGCGCCGCTGCGCGCTGGAGTTCAACAGGACCGCTGCGTGGTCAGAACTTCAGTTGTCCGGGAGATTCACTCGCGGTGGGCCGGGGTGCTTCACTTCTTCACCGCCTCCAGCCGTTTCTGGATCTCCGCGTTTTTCGGATCCAGTTCGAGTGCCTTTGTGAAATAATCTGCGGCAAATTCTCTTTCGTTCAACTTGGCGAGGGTTTGGCCGAGGTGGTCGAAGATCACTGGGTCGGGCTCTTCGAGGAGACGTTCCGCCTTCTTGAGTTCGAGGAGTGCGCGGGGGTAGTTGGCCGTCTGGAAATGATACCAGCCCACGGTGTCGGCGATGGCGCCGCTTTCAGGGTCGAGCTTGGCTGCCTCGATGGCGAACTTGCCGGCCTCGTCGAGTTTCTCCCCCCGCTCGATCCACATGTAAGCGACGTAATTGAGGACGGTGGCCTTGAATTCCGGGTTTTCTGATGCGGACTCGCTCCGCTCGATCAGGTCGAGAGTCTTGCGGAAAAGGGGCTCGGCTTTGTCGAACTGCCCGGCCCGCTCGTGGGCGGAGGCATAGCGGAAGTAGAAGGCTTCGTTGAGGAGCTCGTCATCATCCTTGGCGAGGCGGATCGTCTTTTCAAACTGCCCGATGGCATCAGGCCAGCGCTCGGCACGAGCGAGTGAAAAGGTGAGAAGGTAGGGGAACTCGGCAGAATCGGGGAACTTCTTCGCCGCTTCTTCAAGGAAGGAATTGGCCGCCTCGACCTGTTCGCTCTCGATCATGAGCCGGGCCACGGCCGCATGCTCTGACTCGCCGCCTTTCTCGATTTCAAGGAGTTTCTTGAGCAGGGGGATGGCGTCCGCGACCCGCTCGTTGCGGAGTTGGAGTCCCACGACCCGTCGGATTAGCTCGGCGTTGTCGCCGTCTTTTTTCAAAAGCCCTTCAAGCACTTCGAGGGCACCTGTCTCGTCGCCCTGCTCCTGCAAACGATCGGCGAGCCGGAGTCGTTTGGATTGGACGTCCCTCAGGTCACCACCAGTGGGGGAATCCTGCGCATGGAGGAGGGCGGAGCAGCAAAACAAGAGGGCGAGGCAGAGAGATCTCATCGGTGGGGGAGCGGTTTTCAAGGAGGGATACGAAGTGGGAGGTGGGAGGGTCTTAAACGAAAATCGCCGTTCCCCATAAGTGCTTGGAGAACGGCGATGGTGATTCGCCCTATCGGGAGACGGCGATCAGTATTCGCGGTCCTTCATGATACCCGGCTCGGGGATGGCGTATCTACCCTCGGCGTCCGGCATCAGCGGGGAGTCGGAGTCCATCGTCAGCTCGGCGACATTCGGGGCCATGACAAACTCACTGTTGAGCATCTGGTCGTAGGTGATGACCTGACCGGTGTGGGCCGCCATTCGGCCCATGGAGGTGACGTTGCTCGCCGCGACGCCCCGTTCGACTTCGTTGTAGGGCTTGTCCTCCCGGATCGCGTTGATGAGCTCTTCCCACTCGATGTCGTAGGGGTTGCCCTCGAGGTTGGCACCACGATCTCCCGTCGGGAAGGCCCAGAGGAGGTTCGCCGGCGTGCCGCGGGAGCTCATGCTGATATTGTGATCCTTGTAGAGGCGGGACTTCGCGGGAGTGTGGCTCGCCGAGGAAATGACGGCGGATCCCTTCGTGCCGTGGGCATAGGCGGCGAACTCCTGATGACAGCCAGTCATGTTGCGGCCCTCGTAGAGCGCCTTGGTGCCGTCCTTGAAGGTGTATTCGACGCCGTAGCTGTCGAAGTTCTGATCCACCGCGACGAGGACCTTGCCGTTGCGCTCCATGGTTTTGTAATGGCGCCCGCCAACGGCCTTGGCCTCGATCGGGAAGTCGTTCTTGATCATGCACATCTCGTCGATTCCGTGGATGAAAAAGTCGCTGAAGGAGCCGCCGCTGAGCCAGAGGAAACTGTGGAAGTTCTTGATCTGATACATGAGTTCGCTCATGTCGGTGTCATTCTTCGGAGTGAAGCAGGTCGCAACGGGACCCTGCATCCGGTAGCTCCGGAGGAAGGTGATGTCGCCGATGGCTCCGTCATCGATGCGCTTTTTCAGTTCGTTGCGGGCCTTGCAGTGACGGCACATCAGGCCGACGCCGACCTTGAGATTCTTCTCGACCGCCATCTTGTTGATCTCGAGAAGCTTTCGAGCAGTAAATCCGTCGGTGGTGACGGGCTTCTCCATGAAGACGTGCAGTCCCTTCTCGACCGCGTATTGAAACATCGGCCAGCGGAAGGCGACGGGAGTGGTGAGGATGACGATGTCGCCCGCCTTCATCGAGTCCATTGCATTCTTGTAGCCGTCGAAACCGATGAACTGGCGCTCGGGGGAAACGTCCACCTTGTCGCCGACCTGGGGATCTTTGGAGAGGGTTTGATGGCTGCGCTTGAGATTCTCCGAGAAGACGTCGGCCATGGCGTGCAGCTTCAGCGGGCCGAGCGAGCCGGAGACGCTGAGGGCGTTCTTCACCGCGCCGGTGCCGCGGCCGCCGCAACCGACGAGGGCGAGTTTGACCTCGGAGTTTTCCTGGGCATGGACGTGGGGCAGGGAGATACCGGCGAGGACCGAGGCACTGGCCACTGTTTTGAGGGCGGAGCGTCGGGTCGTGAGAGGGGTGTTTTCGGATTCCGTCATGGTAGGATTGTGGCAGGAGGGTCGGTTTTCGTCAATGTTCCTTTGCGCCGCGAACCGGCGTCGTTGCGGGTGGCAAGCGGCAAAAATGCCATTGATGGACTGGTTAAGCGGTGCGACAAAGAGCCGTTGATTTCTCCTGCCGACGGATGGCCCTTCTCCTCCGACCTCTCCAACCCGCCCACTATCCTCCGGGCGAGTTCCCGATCCAAAGCGGGGACCGGGCCCTTTCTGTCGGCCGGGACCACGCCAGTGACCTTTGCGTCGCTGACGCTTCGGTCTCGACACGGCACGCTAGAATCGAGGCCGTGGGAGAGCGGGTCTTCGAGGTGGTCGATTGTGGCTCGAGCAACGGCACCTTTGTCAACGGGATCCGCGTCGAGCGTTGCACGCTGAAAGCCGGAGATTTTCTCCGATTCGCCAATGCTGAGTTCCTCGTCGCGGAGGGGCTTGGGGGGGGCTCTGCGGTGACGATTGAAGACGCAGCCGAGAGGCCCGGGACGGCGATGGATCAAAACGAGGCAGTCAAGGTCGAACCCGGGACCGAGGCCGGAGAGTCGGAGCGGGACAGGGAACAAAGCGAAGAGCAACTCCATCGGTTGGCGCGCGATCTCGCGGAGGCGACGGCGCGCGATCAGAGGCTCCAGAAGAGCCTCAACGAAGCCCGCCGCGAAGTGCTCGATCGCGAGGGCATCATCGCCGGGCTGCGCTACGAGATCGGATCGAGGGAAGGACAACTCCGCCTGCTCGACGAACAGCGGGCGGAGCTTCAACGCATCTGTAACGCCCAAGCGGCCGCGGAGTTGGAGCGGCAGGCGGAATGGGGCGACCTTTTGGCACGATACGAAGCGGAGGTCTTGGCAAGGACCAGGGCGGAGCATTTTTCGTCCGAGCTGCAGGCGCGCTTGAGCCAGCTCGGAGCCAGCCTCCTGCGGGATTGGCAAGGCTGGATTTCCGAGAATTCCCGCCAGGAAGAGGACCCTGGCGATACCTTTGCGCTCTTCGATCGACTTGAGGCCACCGCCGCGGCGATTCGCGGACAACTCGATCTAATCGAGCCGATCTGGCATCAGTTCGGCGAGGGAGTCCAGGCGGAGCTGGCGAGGCAGACCTTGGAGCACCGCTCCGAGCTCGCCGAGGTCGAGAGCGAAATCGTCCGACGCCGTCGAGATCTCGAGGCAGTCGAGTCGGATCTCGAGCAGTTCCGGAAAACGCTGGATGCGGAGCTGCGTCGTGCCCAGGGATTGAGCCGGAAGGGCATCGAAATCGAGATCCCGGAGCGGTTTGAAGCAATGCTGATCCCGAAAGATCGCGAGCAGGAAATCTACCGTGCCCTCATTGAGCGGCTCGAGGAGCTCGACCTGCTCCTTGGGAATCACCGGAACTTGCGGAGGCTGAGAGAAATCGTCCAAGAGTTGACCGCCTTCCGGAATCATCTCGCCAGCCTGCTCGAGGACGGGGGAGTGAGGCCGTTCCGCCTTGAGCTGGGGACCATTTTATCGCCGAGACATCGTCGTGAGGTGCAGGTACTGAGTCGCAAGGGATGGGGCACGCGCCTCTATTCCAAGACTCCGTTTCAACCGGGTGAGGTCATCGAGGTGGTCCGTCCCGGCTACCTCGTCGGTGACGGAGACGCGGCGGTGGTCTTGCGTAAGGTCGAGGTTTTGATCCGGGGAGGGGTGGATTGAACCCCGCTTGTCTTGATCCGGAATGAGTTCATCACGCTCAGTTGCGACCACCCTTCTCCTGGCGTTCGCGCTTGCGGCCCCGGCCGGGGAGTCTGATCCCTCTGCTAGGTGGCTGACGGTCTACGGATGGATCCAGACCGCCGAACGCCTTGCCGCCGCCGGGCAGTGGCCTCTCGCTCTCGGCAGTTATCTTGAGGCAGACCGCCAGATCAAGGACTTGGCGGAAACCCATCCCGACTTCGAGCCCGAAATGGTGACTTATCGACGCGGCCTTCTCGTCACCACCATTTCCGAGACCGAGGCGAGGCTGACGATCGACGAACACGAGGTGATGATGAAGTATCTCGATTTCATCGAGTCGCTCGAACTCGGCGAGGGTCAACGTTACGCAAACGAATACGACGCGGCCTATACCACGCTCGCAATGGCGAAGGCTGTCCTCGACGAGCTGATTGAAACAAAGCCCGAGGCGTTTCGCGAAGCGGTCGCGTCCCAATACGCGCGGCTCGAGTCGAGTCTCGATTGGCTCGGTTCCCAGATCCAGTTTACCGCGGTCAGCCGCCCCGGAACGGCGGCGGTTGACGAGTCAACCGATTGGGGCACGACCCGTTTCGTGAAAGCGGCGGACCTTCCCACGTCCCGACCAGAAGCTTCCGTGACTTCCGAGTTGTTTCCTGTCGGGCTAGTGTCGGATTCTGCGGTGGACCCTTTTTCCGCTGGTTCGCCCGCCCGGGTTCCGTCTGCCGCCAGTTCAAATGAGGATGGGTCGGTTCGCTGAATGGCGGGATTCGGAGAAAAAAGGTTTGTCGAACCGAAAGTTCTTTGTAGCATCTTCCGGTCTTCATCTTCACACACTCGCAATCCCATGAAATCGATCACTCTCATTTCAGGACTCTCCCTGCTCCTCTGCTCCGTCTCTCAGGCCGGTTGGAACTGGAACAAGGAAGCTTACCACAGCGCCAAGTCTGGCGTCGAGCAGCGCATCACCGAGCCGAGCCACTGCTATGATGCGGGTTTCGAGTTCAGCGGATTCGTCACCGGCCTCTGGCCCGAAGATTCCCGTTTGGAAGAAGCCATCGGGGGAGGGATCGCCATCGCTTACTTCTTCGGCCACAATTTCGGCCTCGAGGGCAGCTACACGATCACCGGATCGGGCACCGCCGACGGCAGTGACAATCAGGTGGCCACCTTTAATGCTGTCTACCGCCTGCCGCTCGGTGGCGAGTGCTGCAGCACGATTGCACCTTACTTCTTCGGCGGTCCGGGCATGATTTCATCCGGAAGCTCCGAGATGCTTTGGAACGTCGGCGTTGGTCTTGATGTCCGCTTCGAATCATGGGGCTGCGTTGGTCTTTTCGGCGACGCGTCCTACAATTGGGTCGATCAGGGACTGCCCGATTTCACTCTCATGCGCGCCGGGTTCCGGGTTCCTTTCTGATCGCTACCGAAGTGTTTCGGAACCTGCAAAGCCCGGTGCGTCCCTGTTCGCGCCGGGTTTTTTTGTATTCAGGAACCGGGCTTTTGGGCAAGTTGGGGGGTGATGAAGCAGCCTTTCTTTTTGTTTCGGCAGACCGTGGTGAAGGTGATCGCGCCAGTGGTCGTGATGTTCGCGAACCCCGTCGTGCTGCAGGGGCAGGAGCCGTCCTCGGGGCCCACTGCCGTGGCCGGCTCAGATCAAGCGCTTGAGGTGATTCGCCGTTTCCCGGGCCGGGGGGCGCTCGCCGACGGTTCGCAGCCGACCCCTGCGGCTGAGGCGCTGAAGACCTTCCGATTGCGCGAGGGATTCCAGCTGGAACTCATCGCAGCCGAGCCGGACGTGGAGCAGCCCCTATCGCTGGCGTGGGATGCGAAGGGGCGTCTCTGGGCGGTGCTCTATCGCCAATATCAATTTCCGGCCGGGTTGAAGATCGTCGAATACGACAACCATCTCCGGGCCCGCTTTGACAAGGTTCCGCTACCTCCGCCGCATGGTGAAAAGGGGGAAGACCTCATTCGGGTCTTCGAGGATGCCGATGGTGACGGAAAATTCGAATCGCACCGGGATGTCATCACGGGACTCAATCTTGCCACCTCGGTCGCGATCGGAGCTGGCGGGATCTGGGTGGCGAATCCACCTTACCTGCTCTTCTACCCCGATGCGAACGGAGACGATGTGCCGGACTCCGATCCGGTCGTAAAGCTTTCGGGTTTTGGGATCGAGGACACTCACTCGGTCATGAACAGCCTCACTTGGGGTCCGGACGGCTGGCTCTACGGCGTCAACGGCAGCACCACGACCGGCCAGGTCGTCGATCCGGCGTCGGGAAAGACGGTCGAGTGGCAGGGGCAGATGGTCTGGCGTTTTCATCCGCCGACGGAGCGATTCGAGATCCACGCGGAAGGCGGGGGAAACACCTTCAGTCTCGAAATCGATGCCAAGGGACAAGTATTTTCCGGTACGAACAGCGGCAAGACCCGCGGGATGTTTTATCCGCAGGGCAGCTACGGCTCGAAGTCGTGGGGCAAACACGGACCGCTCACGAATCCGTATGCTTTCGGTTATTTCGAGCACCTGAAACACGAGGGCGACGAGCGCCGGTTTCCCCAAGCGTTCACCATTTGTGAGGGCGGTCTCTTTGGCCCGGAGCTGGAGGGTCGCATTGTCACCGCGAACTCCCTGCACAATCTCGTCTGGTCGAGCCGGATCGAGCGGGATGGGTCGACTTATCGCACGGTGGACGAGGCTAACCCTGTCGAATCGCCAGACCGGTGGTTCCGGCCAGTCTACGCGGGGATGGGTCCCGACGGAGCGATCTATTTCGCTGACTGGTATGACAGTCGCCTCAGTCACGTTCGTCCGGTCGATGATTGGCACAAGACGAGTGGGCGCATCTACCGGCTCCAACCGGTCGGGAGCCAGCCGGTCTACGGTGAAGGCGACCTGAGCAAACGTCCCCAAGAAGAGCTGATCTCCCTTTTTTCCCATGAGAACCGGCTCGTCCGGCGTCGGGCGATGTTGGAGTTGGGGTGGCGGGGAGACAGGGCGATCGTGCCGCAGCTCGTGGCGCTCGTCGACGAGGGATCGGGACAGGAGTCGCTCGAGGCGCTCTGGGCGCTGCATTTGCTCGATGGTCTGAGCGATGAACTGGCGAACAAATGGCTCACCCATCCGGAGGCAGATGTGCGGCGTTGGGTCGTGCGACTGGTCGGCGACCGCGGGAACGCCGAAGGGGGACTCGCTGCCGGTCTTGCTGATCTCGCCATCAGCGAGACCGACGTGCAGGTGCGGGTGCAGCTCGCCGCATCGGCTAAACGTCTTCCCACCGCGGTCGCGCTGGAAATCCTCGCGGGGCTCGTGCTGCACGAGGAAGACCTTGGGGATCCACACCAGCCGCTGATGATTTGGTGGGCGCTGGAGGCTCATGCCGAGGGTGGTCGCGACCGAATCGCCCAGTGGCTCTCTGAACCGGAGGTTTGGTCTTGTGCGATCGTCCGCGAGCGACTCCTCGAGCGACTCATGAAGCGCTACGCGATTGCCGGTGGGGTGGAAAATCTCGACAGCGCCGCCGGGCTTCTCGATAGGGCCCCGAGCCCGGAGGCAAGGGCCAAACTTCTCGAGGCTCTCCAAGCCTCTTTCGAGGGGGTGCCGATGCCAGCTCTGCCTGAAGCACTCTCGACGGCGCTTCGAGAGTATTCCCGATCGCTCGGCGACAGTGGTCTCGTCCTGCGGCTCCGCGGCGGCGAGGCGGGGTCCCTCGAAGAGGCGAAAAAGGCCGTCGTCGATACCACGCTGCCCGTGGGCGTGAGGACAGAGCTGGTGCGCCTCCTTGGGGAGAACGGAGATGCCACGGGGATCGATCCGCTGCTGAAGATTTTGGGACTCGATCAGGAATTCGCGCTCAAGCGAGTGGCCCTGCAGACCCTGGCCCGTTTTGAGGACGAGGCGATCGCCAAGGGCATCATCGGCCGCTATGGCTCAACCTTGTCGGCCGAGCATGGAGTGCGCTCGACTGCCGAACGGGTTCTCGCGAGCCGCCTGCCTTGGTCGATGCTGATGATGGACGAAGTCGACAGGGCGGCCATCAAATCGCGCGACCTCGACCCAGATATTGTTCAGCTGATGATGGAGCATCGTGATGACTTGCTGAACGCCCGCCTCACGAAACACTGGCCCGGCATCGTTGCCGGGGCGGGTGGAATCGATCTCATGGCCGAGACCGCCCGGCTCAAGGCCATCCTTGCGGCTGGAAAAGGAGACGCCAGCGCCGGAAAGGCGACGTTTGCGGCGCGCTGTGCCAACTGTCACCAGCTCTTCGGAGAAGGCGCCTCGATCGGTCCCGACCTGACCGGCTACGAACGTCAGAACCCGGATTTCTGGCTCCCTGCCATCCTTAATCCCAGCTTGGAATTGCGGGAGGGATACTTGAACTACATCGCGTCAATGAGAGATGGCCGCAAGGTGAGCGGATTGATGGTCGAGCAAACTCCCCGCACGGTCAGGCTCAAGGACCTCGCCGGACAAGTCTCGCTCCTCGACCGATCCGCCATCGAGCGCCTCGAAGCCTCGCCGATCTCAACGATGCCCACTGGTTTGATTAATGATCTGAATGAGAAAGACTTGCGTAATCTTTTTGCGTATCTGATGAGAGAGGTGAAATGATCGGTGGCGGGCTCAGATTCCCGGCACGAAAGCGGCCCCGGGGGCGTCATTGCTGGCGTTGATCGCGTCGATTCCGGTTTGCACGGCTTGCTCCATCGTCCGGGTCAGGTGGGTGACAGCCTGGCGCAGGCTTCCTGCCTCAGAGAGAACGGTGCTGATATCGATCGGCGGGTGGAGTCGGGCAATCGCCCTCCGCGGTCCGGTCCGGGACATCGGCGCCGAGTAAAAGTCTTCGGCGAGCCGCTCGACGGTCTCGTCGTAGCGGTCAATGGTGGGATGCTCGGTGAGGTAGGGGGTGAGGTAGCCTTGGACCCGGAAGGCAAGGATTGCTTTTTCAGCCAGTCCGTCGATTTCGGGCGTTGTTTTCCCGGTCTTCTCGCCCCGACCCGAGGCGTCAGTGCGGATCTGGTGGATCGTCGATCGCACCTTGCGGATTCGCTCGACGAGGCCGCCCCCCTTGGGGGGATGAATCCCGAGTGATGCCTCGACCTCGGTAGCAAGGTTGGATGCAAAATCCTTGAGCATCTCGAACAGTGAGGCGTCGTCGCCGGCGTGGGCGGGGAGAAATCCGTGGCGCTGAAGATGGGCGCCAACGAGATGACGTCCCAAGCCCATCACGGCGGCGAGCGGATTTTCGGACGAACCCGGCGCGTAGGCGTGCCCGGCGTCGCGACCGAGATCGATGAGTCGCCGCGTCACCGCCTCTCTTGGCGTGGTGAGGTGGGTGAACTTCAAGCTCACCGGGACGATCTTCACCGGAGTCCCGAAGATCGACTCCTGGGCTTTCAGTGCAATGAAGGCGGTGCCGTCGAGGAAGGGCGTGACGCGATCGTTCGTGAGGTAAACATTCCCTTCCGGGAAGATATTCAGGGCGTATTCTCCGGTCGTGACCGTGCTGATCGCGGCAGCCATCGCCTTTCGGTCGGCGGCCTCACGGTCGATTGAGAAATGTCCCAGTTTTTGCATACCCCAGGCGATGAGGCGGCCTCGGAGGAAGACATCGTAGGCCGCCATGAAGGACGAGGCGATACCCAGCCGGTGCTGGATCTCGGTCACGATTTGGGGATCGCTGTGACTCGGATGATTGATCACAAAGACGAGACGGTCGCCTTGATTTCGAGCCTCGCGGATCGCCTCGGTGTCTCCCTCGAGCCTCAACTCGGTAACGCGGTGGTTCTTTCCCGGGAGAATGAGATGCCGGTTCATCGTCCGGCCGAGACGGATGAGAAGGCGCGACGGCTCGGCGGGAAAGAAGCGGTAAGAGGCATCGGAAAACTCGAGCATGGAATAGTGTCGGACGGGTCCGTGAGGATGCAAGCGTCGTCACGACGACAGCGCCTTGCGATGTCCGAGACAGGAGGTATGCTCGGCACATGGCCAAGGGCAGGGAAGAACATGAGGCGCGCGTTGCCGCCTTGGGCGCGTTGGGGAAGGACCTCGCGCGTCGCGCTAAGTCGAAGTGCGAACTCTGCGAACGCGGAGGGGAAAAACTCGCCATCTTTGAGGTGCCACCGGTGCCGCGTGAACCGGATTTCGGGCGTTGCCTGCTCCTCTGCGCGGACTGCGGCGATCAGGCCGGTGACCCGCGTCGACTCCGGGTCGGCGAGCAGTGGCGTTTTCTGTCTGGACAGGCTTGGAGCGAAAATCCGATGGTCCAGGTCGTGGCGGTTCGCCTGCTGAAGCGCCTTGCAAAGGACCAGGATTGGGCCCGGGAAGCCCTCGATGGGCTTTTCCTCGAGGAGGCGATCGAGGCCCTCGTAACGGAAGCGGAATGATCCGTTATTCTTCGCGATGATCCGTTTTTTTCTTCTTGGCTCGATCTTCCTTGTCGGCGCAACCCCGCGCTCCGGCGCGTCCGATTATCTCACCGAGGTCCTTCCCATCATGAAGACGTATTGCTGGGACTGTCACAGCAATGAAACAGAGGTGAAGGGCAACGTGGCCCTCGATCCCGAGGTGCTTTTCGACCAAATCGGGACCTACAACATCATCCGGCCCGGGAACGCCGCCGAGAGCGGCTTTGTCGAAAGGCTCAAGCTCGACGAAACCCACAACGACTTCATGCCCCGGAAAGGCAAGGCCCTGCCCAAGCCCGAAATCGAGAAAATCGAAGCGTGGATCCAGTCAGGAGCCATCGTCGATGCGAAGAAACCTACCGAAGAGGAGGCCAAACGATTGGCAGAGATGAAATCGACTGCTCCCGATCCGGCGGCAGGCACGTCTGCCGATCCCATGTTCCAGCTGTGGAAGAATCAGGAGGGGAGGGCAATCGAGGCGAAGCTCCTCGGGTTGGAGGGGAATTCCGCCAAACTCCTGCTGCGGAATGGAAAAAGCTACGTGGTTCCCCTGACTTCTCTCGACGAGGAGAGCGCGGCCAAGGCTAGGCGACTGGCGGCACCTTGAAAGGCGAGGCCGATCCTGCACTCCCACCCGAAAAACAGAACGCCCTCCCCGAGGGAGCGGGAAGGGCGTCTGCTTGACGAAAACCAAGTTTTGGGAATGAAAACAGGAATCAGAAACCAACGCTAAAATCTCAAAAATCTCGAGATAACTAACGCTTGGAAGGTATCACGGTCTCCGGACCTTCGGCAAGCTTAAATTGATCCGCTGGAGGGGTTTTCGACCAGCTTAAGGCGTTGTGAGGGCTGTTTTTGGGAGGCTCCCGGTGCGCTTCGCCCCCCCCCAAGGGAAGGTTGATGATGAAATAGATAATAAATTTCATAAAAGCAATATTTGATAGCAATGATGAGATTTTATGGCAAGCTTGTCACGGAATGATTCAAGCAAAGCCACCCAGAGAAGCGGTCGAGGCATCACGGGCTCCTGCGGGCCTGTCGAAGTTCGGTTGGCAGCTCATGCAGGCCGAAGACAGGCGATTTGCGTTAAGGAATCTCAAGCTGATCGCGGTCATGGCGGCGGGGATGGTGTCGCTCTACGCGATTCTCGATCATTTCGCCTATCCCGAGTATCAGGCGCTTTTTGCATCGCTGCGCTGGACCTGTGCCGCGATCATCATGGTCCTGCTGGTATTGGTCCGTTCTCGGATGGGTAAGCGCTTTTTCAAGTTCTTCACGGTCATCCTGCCGCTGGTGCCGGCGTTCTTCGTGTCGATCACGATTTTCGTCACTCAGGATCCGGCTTCGATTTACTACGCAGGACTCAGCCTTTGCATCGTGGCGATTGGATTTCTTTTCCACTGGACCTATCGGGAGGCTTTTGCGGTCTCCGGGTTGGTTCTGATTTTTTACTTGATCGCTTGTTCTCCGGCGATCGCGAACGGATTGACCGCGAAGGATGGCGCGGGGCTGTTCAGCAATCTCGTCTTCCTTGTCACCACCGGGGTCGTGGTCGTCGCCGGCAGCTTCGCTCACCAGCAGCTCCGGGTGGAGGAGTTTCGAGGCCGTGAGCGGCTGCGGCAGCAAAAGATCGTTTTGCGTCAGAACGCCAGAAAACTTCAGGTGACACTGGATGAGCTGCGAAAGACCGAGGGCCGGCTCATCCAGTCCGGAAAGATGGCCTCGCTCGGCCAACTCAGTGCCGGCGTCATCCACGAGATCGGTAATCCCCTGAACCATTCCAATCAGGCCCTCTTCCTTCTTCGCCGCCGGCTCCGGCAGTTTCCGGAAGACGACATGATCCGCGAGGCGGTCGAGGATATTCAGGACAGCGTCGACCGGATGAAGGAAATCGTGCGGGAACTCCGCGAGTTCTCTCACAAGCGCAGCGAGGTTCTCGGCGAGTTTCCTCTCAAGGACTCCATCGATGTCGCGGTGCGGATGCTCGGGAAGGAAATCGATGATCACGTCGTCTCGGTCGAGGTCCGAGTCGATCCGGCTGTTCAGGTGCGGGGAGTCAAGAACCAGTTGGCTCAGGTCTTCATCAACTTGCTGCACAATGCCGTGCAGGCGATGGGTCAGTTTGAAACCGGCCGCCGCAACCAAATCCTCGTTTCGCTGACAAAAACGGACGATCGGGTGGAGGTCTCCGTGCACGACAACGGTCCCGGGATTCCCGACGGGATCCGGTCGGAGATCTTCGATCCCTTCTTCACTACCAAGGACGCCGGTGAGGGCACCGGCCTCGGCTTGAGCATCTGCCTCCGCATCATCGAGGCTCACCGCGGCACGATTCAGGTCTTTTCGGACGGTGCTACTTACACGGAGTTTCGGGTCGTCTTGCCGACTCCACGCGATCCTTCCGAGAATGCGGAGACGATCGAAGCCGCCGCCCACCATGGTCCTTCACTCCCGATTCCTCCCGATACCTCTTCCAGACCAACCGACCCTTTGCTCCATGAAAACCCAGTTTCCTGAATACGGCATCCTCTACATCGACGATGAGATGAAGTCGTTGAAATATTTCGAGGCGATCTTCGACAACCTCGCACCGATCTACATCGCCAACAGTCCGGAGGAGGGCTTTGCGCTCTTTGCGGAGCATCACGAGCGCATCGGCGTGGTCATGAGCGACAAAAAGATGCCGGGTGAGTCGGGGATCGACCTGCTGAAACGCATTCGCGCCGTGAATCCGAATCCGCTCCGGTTCCTCGTCACGGCTTTTTCCGATCTGGATGCGGCCGTCGACGCGTTAAACGACGGGCTGCTTTATTCCTATCTGACCAAGCCTTGGGATCCGGATGATCTCGAGCACCGCCTCTCAAAGGCGCTCGGGCATTTCTGTCTGGAGCGCGAGCGCGAGCGTCTGATCCGCGAGAAGGCCGAGGCTTTTCAGCACCTCCTCATGGCCGACAAG